>CALMVQ010000362.1:70390-106914 GCA_937873135.1 uncultured Scytonema sp.
TCCTCGCTACCGCTTCGCTAACGCTAACGCTAACGCTAACGCTAACGCTAACGCTAACGCTAACGCTACGAAGATCGCAGTCCCCGTGAGAGCGGGCTAACCCTCCTGCAGGGCTGTCTCACCGTTCGCTCCTACGAATGTGGTGTAACATTACTAAATGAAATCCGCTATATAAGGAATAATACAGGGGGTACGAGCCGCAAACGAGAGCGATCGCACACCTGTTGTCAAAGTAGAGACTGAATACTTTGCTCCCATTAAGATTTACGTAGTAGAGTCTGATTAAACTCGAAATTAGACGACTATCTTGGATATATTCAAAGCGAGCAGGTCACTAACCCCCGACTGTAAGCCAGGGGCTTGAAAGAGGAAGATTCACCAACTTCACTCATTCAGTCAAAACAGTGTCTAGAGTACGGGCTAACAGCCCAAGCTGAACGAACTGAGCGTGGTAGCTCGAGCGGACGTTAAGTCTCAGGTGCCTCCCTAGCCTATAACCTCTATGTTCGTCAGCCAATAAGGGAAATATATACCTAGAAATAGGACTTATCGTACAGATATCCGGACTGCACACAGGTGAGTCCAGTCCTGTTCGCGGAGCGTCTCCCCTTGGGAGAAGGAGGGTTAGCCCGACCTAGGGAACTGGCGTTAGCGCAGCGTTAGCGTTAGCGAGTCTTCGAGCGTCGGCACGAGCGTCACCCGAAGGGGCGAAAGGTTTGAAATGGTAATTGTCCCATTGAAAGTGCAATACAATAGCACCCCAGGCTGAGTAACCCCAAGGTGGTAATGATTTCAAAGAGATATTTTGTCGCTCATTAAAATGCGAAGCTCGCCGGGGGAATCTTCCCCCGGCAGACTTCGCGAGCGTTCGTTTTTCCAAGTAAGGGTTAAAACCGCACGGTTTCCAAACGTATCAAGAATTTTCAGATGAACACAAAAATTAAACCTGACTGGGCTGGGGAAGGATTGCTTTCTAAATTTGTTAACTTTCTGATCCAAACCAAACCTATCTATAACTTAATGAAGCATCAAGCAAGGCAAGTATTAATTAAAACTGCTGAAAAGAAGGATATTCCCTGGAGGAAAAATTATGAAGAACTAGAAGCATCGGGGATCAAACAGCAGCTATCAACGATAGTCAATTCTAATATTGTTTATCCCGACTACTATAAAGTACCGTTTCATGCATACCCTGAAGGTAATCTTTGTTGGCAAGCAGCTTTTGAAGCTCCTAGTGCCACATATTCAATGGCATTGCGAGTGTGGCCAAAAGAAAATCTAACTTGGTCAGCTGCTCATGAAAGACTTAGAGGAAGTTTTCACAATGTTTTGGCAACTTATGTAACCCAGCCGGTACACGATATATTGGATATAGGATGTTCGGTAGGCATTTCTACTCTAACGCTACATCGTTACTACCAAAAAAACCAAGCTTCCCCCATCCGTACTGTTGGTCTTGATTTATCTCCTTATATGCTCACTGTTGCCAAAAGTTTGGATACGAATGGTGAGATATGTAAATGGATACACGCTCTTGCAGAAAACACAGGTGAGCCAAGCAATACTTTTGACTTGGTAACTCTTCAGTTTGTCACCCATGAACTTCCGCATAATATTAGTAAGGAAATTTTCGCGGAAGCTTTACGGCTGTTGCGACCTGGTGGTTGTATTGCAATAGTAGATAACAATCCTAAATCTTCTGTGATTCAAAACCTTCCACCTATCTTATTTACTTTAATGAAAAGTACAGAGCCGTGGAGTGACGATTACTATAGTTTTGATATTGAAACTGCGTTAGAACACGTGGGCTTTGAGAAAGCAATTACAATTGCTAGCGATCCTCGTCATCGTACTATTATCAGCCAAAAACCATTGCCAAGACTCAATAAGACTGGTATTAAGAAAAGCACGTATGCATCTGAAAGTTGTCATACGAGCATGTAAACATGAAAAATTTTGCCAACACAAACAGATGATGAATCGCTGAGGGGTGCTACACGGGGTCAAGGAACTCTAGCTGGCAATCCATCTCTACCCCGCTACTCATCTTTACCCGCACGCTGTCTAATCTAGATGGGTACAAATCAACGATCATCAGCAGTCCTAGGGTTTTATGCCGTACTGGCTTATTGGCAATATAATACTTCTTGGCTGTTTCAACATTCATGCAATCTACCTCAGGACTATCTTTATCTTCACATAGACCATAAACTCTTACATCCGTCTTAAAAAAGAGATGGCGACTAAGTCACTAACCCCTAGCTATAAGCTAGGGGCTTGAAAGAGGGAGATTAACCGCCTTTCAAATTCAGTTAAAACAGTGTCTAGAGTATGGCGTTGATTCGTGGGTTCTAGCTAATTGGTATGTTGAAGGACACTCTCAACCTGACAATACTAATCTGATTGAAATTATTCCATTGGAATTTCATCGCCGTCAACTTCACCGCTTGCAACATCAAGCGGGACATATTAGACCCCGTTATGGTGGAACTATTAGTGCTGGTTTTAAGCGTGGTTCACTAGTTAAGCATCCAAAATATGGAATCTGCTACGTGGGGGGTTGGCTTGAATCGCCGACAAAGAAAGATCCACCAAGAAAAACAATTAGTTTGCACAATTTCAAGACTGGCAAACGACTGACTCAAAATGCTACACCATTCGATTGTCAGCATCTTGCTTATAACTCATGGCGAGTAATTTGACGCTCATTTTAATGAGCGTTTGTGTTTCATCCGTGGTTTAAAAACGTACGGTTTCCACACAGATCGGAGTTTTTTTAGATGAAAAGTCAAGTTATCCCCTTGTTCTAGTGTAAGATAAGTAATGCAATTTTTTCTCACCCTCTCCCTAAACGGTAATATAAAGAGTACGGAAAGGAGTAGCTATCAATTGTTAATATAACTTTTTATCATAATTCTCAAACTTTCCTCTTGATGGCTGACAGCTATGTTATAGTTGAAATTGAGAATTAATTCGGTACTCGCGTTTGTTTTTAGTATTGACAGGCTTTTTCCTTTTGGTATTTACAGACTTTTCTCCGAAACCTAAATCTCTACACACTTATCATTTCGGAGACAATGTATGTCAGTATATGTAGGCAATCTTTCTTACGAAGCTACAGAAGAGAATCTGAATGCTGTTTTTGCAGAATATGGTTCTGTAAAGCGAGTTCAGCTACCTACTGATCGTGAAACAGGTCGTTTGCGTGGCTTTGCTTTTGTGGAAATGAGTTCAGAGGATGAAGAAACAGCCGCCATTGATGCTCTTGATGGTGCTGAGTGGATGGGACGTGACCTCAAAGTTAATAAGGCTAAGCCTAGAGAAGACAGAGGTTCGTTTAGTGGTAATCGGGGAAACAACAGCTTCGGTAACCGCTACTAAAGAAAGCTTTCCATTGGAAAGGTGCGGAATTAAATTTATTGTATGTTGGTTTAGACAATATCAACTTTCGATTTTTCCTCATCCTGATAACGGTGACATCTTTTAAGCTTTACAGGTCTAGCTATTTAAGCTAACTCATCAGTAAGAGCGAATTATTTAGATTTAGCTCAAGCAGGAACGCTTGAGCCTTTTTTATGCAAAATTTGGGTTGCGCGACAAAAATTAAAGTTTTAGCTAAGCCAAAACCCCTTCTCTAAAGTTTTCCATGTCTATTATAGTAGTCTGTCAACCCAAAAATGACGGATGCAGATTGACGCGGAGACGCGGAGAAAAATCAATCCTTCAATAATAATCTTGACAGACTACTAGAATCGCACTCCTATTCAAAAAAAAAGGTGTTTCCGCTACATTTTTATTAGACAAAAAACGATATTTTCCTCAAATAGTGAACCGAAGTAATGATGCATTTGTCAGGATCTTAAAAAGTGGTAAAGATGAATAGTTCTAATAAAATTCAGCTATATGGCGATACTGCTGACAAACATCTGATTATCGGGGCAGGTTTTGTCGGATTGGGTATGGCTCAAGCACTCAAGGCTGCTGATATACCCTACGAGCAAGTTGATGCGAGTGATGATATCGGCGGAAATTGGTATCACGGTGTTTATGAAACTGCGCACATCATATCGTCACGCAAGATTACCCAATTTACCCATTTTCCAATGCCCGATCATTATCCCGACTTCCCCAGCGCTCAAAACATGCGGGATTATTTGAACGCCTTTGCAGATCATTTTGACTTGCGTGGAAATATTGAACTTAATTGTACAGTTAGTTATGTGCGACCAGTAGAAAACAATCTCTGGGAAGTGACTTTTGCGAACGGAAAGCAAAGTACCTACCTAGGGGTATTGCTCTGCAACGGTCATCACTGGTGCAAACGTTTTCCCAAGTTCGAGGGAGAATTTAATGGGGAAATTATCCATTCTAAAGATTACAAACAACCACAGCAGCTTCAGGGGAAACGAGTTTTAGTAATCGGTGGAGGAAACTCTGCCTGTGATTTGGCAGCAGAAGCCGCTCGTGTAGGGGCTAAGAGTGTTTTGAGTATGCGTGAATCAGTGTGGTTCATCCCCAAGTCATTTACAGGAGTCCCAACTTCTGACTTAATAAAATGGTGGATGCCACAATGGTTTCAACGACTTGCGGCTTACGCAATTATACACCTGACCTTTGGCGGACACTCTGAATATGGTTTATCCCAACCCAACCATCGACTTTTTGACAAGCACCCGACTTTAAATAACGAAGTGCCCTACTATATCAAACATGGGCGAATTCTTCCCAAACCTGCCGTGCGTCGCCTTGATGGCTGGGATGTTGAATTTGTGGATGGTAGTCGAGAAGCATTTGACTTGATCGTTTGTGCAACAGGTTACCACGTCGCTTATCCCTTCCTACCAACAGAACTTCAGCGTGTTGAAGGATCTGTGGTTCAATGCTATGGCGGCTCTTCTTTTGATGATTACAAAGGACTTTATTTCATCGGTTGGGGACAGGCACGAGGTGGAGCAGGCTCGCTAATTGCGGCTTACGCTTCGCTATTCACCCGTTATCTTCAGCTCCAGAATGAACTGAATGTGCCTATCGGGTTAGTCTTTAAAGAAATCGGACAAAAGCTGCCAAAAACCCATCTGACAGATCCCCAGGAGATTTTTAGGCAATTAAAACTTGCTCATCTTTCATTTAATTGGCTCGTGAAAAAAGCCCGCCAAATTGATACCCTTCATCCTAACTTTAGCAACCAGCCACTCCCCCCCTCTCAAAGTATTCAGCTTCAGCCATTAGTACGCTGAATTTGCTCATTTCTTATTTTGCTACTGGCAAGATACACAAAGGAAAGATCGCTCTAAGCCTGCGTTTAAGAGCGTGGGCTCATAAATTGACGACTCTTTGAAAGAGCGATCGCTCTTTCAAGGGGGGTGGAGTTTTCTGTAATTGATGAATAAACCAAATTATCCTGTGAGCCTGCTTTTCAGCTAGTTTGCGATGTCTTGAATCAATCCTTGAAAGCCTATCTTCGCTTCCAGCATCGCCAGCGAGTGAGTAATTTATTTTCTCCTGGTTTCCTTCTAGATAACACTTATGCCTGTTACAGCTATGTAATTTGTGAGATTATATAAAAGTTGTAACAGGTATAACCTATGAAAAGCAAAGGCGGAAAAGGAAAAAAAGCTGATTATAAGACATCTACTGTCAGAGTCCCGATAGACATCCTCAGCGAAGTGAAAAATCTGATTAATGACTTCCACTCCTCACAGCCAGATGAATGCCCGGATGGGAAGATATCAATTGAAGATTGCCATATCTTGATGCAATGTGCTACTCAGGATGGAATGCACTTTGATGATGGGAAAGCTGCCATCTATCGTCCTATCGAAGAACAGGCGACTAAGTTGATCAGAGCATTTGATTCATCTTGGGAAAGTATAGAACCTTTCAACACGATTTCCAGATTGATCGAGTTCAAACTTTTGTTTGTCTCCTCGCACTATAAACCAGTAGGATGTCTAGAGTTAGTAAACTGGCTAAAGTCACTCAATTTCAAGCCGGAGCCATGTAATTTTCTAATTCATGCCATTGAGGCTGGCAGATTTGATATCGCCAGAGGATTACACGAGAATTCCGCCATTACACCAGAGGAGTATTGGCGGGAATTCATCGCCAAAAATAAGTCATCCCTGAAATCTAAATGGCTTGAGTACAGCCGAAATAAAGTTTTATCGGGGATGGATGCCGATCTCGATATTTTCTTCTCTATGCCTACGCCACCTCAGTTCTTCGTCTGTAAGGTTTTGGATCATCTTGGTGATGAGGTTTTTCCTTTTGAGCCGGAGGAAAAAGAGTCTAGGCGAGATATTGGATATTTATATACGGTTGTGACAAAAAGGGGAGGTATTTTTAATGACATTATGTATCAAAACGTCTGGAACCAGCGAGATGAAATCATTAGTCAATTCCTCAAATGGCATTCAAAAATAAAAGTTCCTGCCAGCGATCGCCATAGATGCTTCTTCAATTTGTTTGGATTCGATGAAGAGGATATCCTTAAGAAACTGAAAAGTTACAACAAACAAGAGAAATCTAAGGAGCGCACGCACACGCCACCACGGAATAACAAAGCAAGATTCCGTGGGTGGGCTGAAGTTCTGGGAGTCTCTCCTCAGGCTAACTTACAAGAAGTGAGAGTCCGCTACCTCGAATTGTGTAAGGAGTTTCATCCTGATATTTGCTCAGATCCTCATGCAGACGAAAAGATGAAACAGATCAATGAAGCCTACGAGCAAGCTAAAAAGGATTTGGCTGTTCCCTCCTAAAGGTTAGCTCTGGGCAACAAACGCTCTTACTTATTTATACCTGTTACAGCAATTGAAAACAACTCTGCACACATACTTGGGCTCCTCAGCTTCCAAAATTTCTGTTGTTGGGTATTGATTAGTTACTATACTGAGTGGTAAGTAAAGATCTCAGCAATTCACTTAGTGAATTATGGCTTTAGGCAGGGTTCACGATCGCATCGGGAGGATGCAAGGAGTAGAGAACAGAGAATGATTGTGAACGATAAATTCATCGTTTTTACCGTGATTAATGCAGAAAGATAACCCTTTATCATAACTGTACTGTGTGAGTGACATGAAACTTCATCGGTTCCAAGATCCAAATCAATTCTTTGACACAGTGAAGGACTACCTACTCAATCGTGAAGCACTGCATAGTGGGCTGCTACGACTGATTGACGCTTTAATTCATAATCCTGAACGCGAGGACAAACAACCTTACTTAGCAATTGTGGAGAGCGATAGAGATATCGTTGCCGTGGCAATCAGAACACCACCTGGAAAGTTAGTATTGTCAGATATCAAAAATTTGCAAGCAATAGAGATGATTGCCCAAGATTTGCATCTCACAAAAGAATTTTTACCAGGAGTTAATGCTCCTAGCACTTCAGCAAAAGCCTTTGCTCAAGCATGGTATTCCCTTACAGATCAATCCTACCAACTCGCAATGACGCGGAATGTGTTTCAACTCACGCAAGTGCAGCCAATCTTTCATGTACCAGGTTATTTGCGGGCTGGGAGGGAAAGCGATCGCCAACTTCTAATTGACTGGTACAAAGCCTTTGGTATAGAGGCTCTTAATACTAATGAATCAAATGCAGAACGCGGAGTTGAGCGGCATTTACAGCAAGGTACTGTTTACCTTTGGGATAATGTTGTTCCAGTCTCAATGGCTTATCTTGTTGGACGAACACCCAATGGTGCAAATGTCAGTTTAGTTTACACACCACCAGAGTATCGCAGAAAAGGCTACGCTAGTGCTTGTGTAGCAAAATTGAGCCACACATTACTTGACCTTGGATGTCAATCGGCAATATTGGGTTGAACGCAACCCTTGAACACTTTGCCAATCTTACTGCAATGCCTCCCAAACCAGGGCTAACTTCAATCTTGGAAAGACAGGCTTGAGTCCAAGGTATGAATTTTCTGATCGACTACAACCTAAGAGGGCAAACACCATTGCTCTGGGGCACGATTGCGGCTGAATGAAGGATGGCTTGAACTGATGTCGATTCGTTTCGTTGGATTTTCGGTAGGAACGCGGGGAGAATACGCGGTAATTTATATTCTGCGCTCCCATACCCTATGTTATGGGATTGAAACAAAGACGCCTTGTGGTGCGTTGCTTGCAAACAGGCGGACAAATTTTTTTAAGGGTGGCGAGCTTTGACAGCTAAATGATCAAACTTAGGTTCGGTAAGGAGATGGTGCGATCGCTCTTAAATGACGGCGAGCGCTACACTGATAGTAAGACTCCTCTCCCAATCGCAGATTCTTTAGGCAACCGAATGAGGAGTAGGGAGGAGTTAGCTGCTTTTCGCAAAGCCCGAAGTCTAAGGGGCGGCTTCCTTTGTAGAAGAGTTCGGGGGGTTACCAAGCCAGTGCGCCCAAAGGAGAGAAGTCTGAGTGGCGGCTTCCTTTGTACAGCAGAACAACGGAGGTTCCCCAGTGTTTTCGCACCTGCCAACCCGAAGAAAGCAAAGGAGCTTTGGGGAATAAGAAATAAAAATTTCCTTAATTTCCCTTGTTACCTTATCCATGTCCAGTGCGTCCCCCCTATTCGCCGAATTAGATCAAATCAACAGTGTGTTAGACATTCTTCAGCCAATTCTGACATTTTATACAGAAAACGAAGAGTTTATTGACAACCTGCTGTCAGGGGGGTTGCCTGCACTTCTCCCTGCCATTGTGAGTTTTTTCTGGTGGATAAAATGGCGGCATCGTCAGCGGCGCATTCCTCCTAATATTTTTCCTTTTGAAGTCATTAAGCCTCAAAGTCAAGACTTGAAGCAGCGAATTCTCGGTGGAGATGACTATGATCCTTTGGCAGATAGAAATATAGTTTATCAAGACCGAGTAATAAATCGCAACATCCGTAAGGAATTACAAAAGCAGCTTGAGGAGTATCGTTGGGTGTTAATTTTGGGACGCACCGGATTGGGGAAAACACGGGAAGCGACGGAATTGGCAAACCATCTGAATCAAGCAGGTTGGACGGTACTTTACTTGAAGCCAAATGAATGGCTAGATATTCCCGCACGAATGCCTGTGTTGATGGGAAGCGATCGCAAGTTACTATTTTTCTTGGATGATCTCAACCAGAAAATGTACCGCAGCCGTGAAGAAATTTCTCCAGAAGCGGAAATAAATTTGGTGGAACGGTTTACAATCCCGTTACAAGAACGATTGCTGGATGCATTGGCAAAATACGAGTTGTTCTGTGGCAAAGCGGAAATCCGTGTGATTGCGACGGCAAGAAATGAAAAACAACCTGATTTTCCTGGGGAAACAAGCGCTTGGGAAAAACTGCAATGGGAAAAATACCCTAAGCTTTGGCAGCAATTTAAAATTTATGAATTACCCGAACCGGAAGATCGGGCAATTGTTGGGGTGTTGCGAGAAACGGTACCGAAAACCAACATCGCCGCATCGCCTGAATATTATGCTGAAATTGCCAGGCGCAATGACGCGACTTTTAGAAATGTGGTGGAAAATCTCCAGCACCTTTTGAATGATGGGTTACCTTTAAATCCTAAAACTTACCGAGAAAGTTTGGGGAAGACTTGGGAAGTACGCTACCAGGAGTCAGTCAGTTTATATCCAGTTAGCTGTTATATTTATGATGCGCTTGATTTGCTACAGCAATTTGATATCCCACTCAGCCGCTTGACAGTAGAAACAACAGCACGGATGTTGGTAAAAGGGAATTTTTGGTCCCGGCTGTGGTACAATTGGCAAATTCGCAGTGCGACTCACTTTTTAATTCACGCCGAACGCATCCTCCAACCCCGCGTTGGACAAATAGAGGCAAAGGGCAGGCATCTGGATGTTAGGGAATACATCTTGCCGTTGACTCAGCTGATGTTGAAACTGGCAGTGAGACAACCCAAAGAAATGCACCCCATATTGCTAAATTTTGGTGTTAAAGTGGCACAATTAGGTTACCATCTTGAAGCAATTACCTGTTGGGATAAAGCTTTAAATCTTAGACCCGATTACTACCAAGCTTGGGGAAATCGCGGCATTGTTCTGGGTAAAATGGGACAAACTCAAGCCAGCATTGCATCTTATGATAAAGTTTTGTCAGTCAAGCCAGATGACCATTTAGCTTGGTACTACCGAGGGAATATTTTGGATGAGGATGGGCGATATGATGAGGCGATCGCATCCTACGATCAAGCTCTGTTGATTAAACCGGAATACTATCAAGCCTGGAACAACCGAGGAATTGCCTTGCGGGATTTAGGGAAATATCAAGAAGCAATCGTATCATACGATACAGCAGTTTTTTTGCAGCCGAACCTGCACCAAGCTTGGTTCAATCGGGGTGTGGCGTTACAAACCTTGGGGCAATATGAAGAGGCAATCATATCTTACGACAAAGCACTCTCAATTCAATCTGACTTACACGAAGCTTGGTACAAACGGGGTAATGCGCTTTTTAATGTAGAGCGATACAATGAGACAATTGCATCCTATGATAAAGCTCTGGCGATTAAACCAGACTTACATGAAGCTTGGTTCAACCGAGGCAATGCACTAGGTAATTTGGGAAAATATGTTTTGGCGATCGCATCTTACGACAAAGCTCTGGCGATCAAACCAGATAAAAATGAGGCTTGGAACAATCGAGGATTGGCACTCATGTATTTAGAACGATATGATTTGGCGATCGCTTCTTTTGAGCAAGCACTCCTGATTAAACCAGAAGACGACTGTGTTTGGTATAACAAAGCTTGTTGCTATGGATTGCAACGGAATGTGGATCTAGCGGTGGAAAATTTGCGACAAGCCATCAAACTGAATCGCTCACGTTGTCAACAAATGGCAAAGTCTGACTCTGATTTTGAAAGTATTCGGGGTTCGGAACAATTTCAGGCTTTGGTGGAGAATAGTAGTGAGCGCTGAAGCGCTTGAAGTCAAGATTTTAAGAATTCTTTGGGAATGATTTGGCTATGACTTATACCAAATTCAAAAATCTTTGCAACACATAAATCAATTGCAAGGGCGAACAGCCGGAAGTTCACCACCGACGGAGTGGTTCATTAATGTGAAAACAGCTATAAGGTCTTCCTTTTATTACTTTTGTTTGTACTAATGTGGTGGTTATGCCGCTGCCGCCCACTCCAGTTGTTCATAACCCATACCACCGCCACATAGACTCCGGTCACCTTTATGAATCCATACAAACACAGCATCAAGTACCATCTGCCAGCAGTATTTGCGCCGCATGTCCAGCCGACCCATCCCATGCTCTATTGCCCATTTTTTGACCAGCGCTGTGTCTGCTAAACCCAGCAGCTCTTTCACATTATTCTTGATGACGCCAATGGTGGTTTTGATGCTATGATTAGGCATGACAGTTTCCTTAGGGATATTGCTCAAACCCATCGCCAGACTTTTTCCAGGAGTGGTGGCGGTGGTTATTAACCTTTATATTTATTAAACCTCTTTTAGAATAGGTTAACCTATTTCATAAGTCAAGAGTAAAAAATATATTTTTATGTCACACACTTATGGTAAAGCAGTAAAAGGTCACCGAGGCTTTGTATCACAAGGTAAGGATATTGGTGGCGACGTTAAAGTTATTGGTTGTAAGTTCCCACCCGAAGTTGATGCAGTCTTAAGGACACTTCCTAACCGCTCAGAGAAGCTTCGGCAGTGGGTTATTCAATGCATGCTCGAAGAGGGTCTGCTTGACCAACATTCATCAACTCAGTCTCCCAACAGCTAGTTAATTATTAATAGAGATCACAAAAGGGGCGGACACCTGAATGAAGGATGTCTGCCCCTTTTGCTTTTGTAAACTGCCAAGTGCCTTCCCGAAAGGTTAGTCCTAATAACGAAGCGATCGCCTCTAAACTGGAAGCACTGCTAACTCCGGCGATCTGGGCACAACAAGGATACTATCGCCAACTGTGGATGCGTGATCGCAGCGCTCTACTTGCCTTCATACTTTATCTTAGAAAAAATTTTTTTTGACTCCGTTCCTCATGACTCTATTTGAAAAAAGGGGTGTGGGGGAAGAAACATTTTTGATGGCGTATCTGTTGCTATGATCATGACTCAGCTTCTAATGCTCTAGCGGCTTGATCAAGCCTGTTGTTGGCATCTTTGGCAAATTTCAGCAGTAATATACTGACACTGCCATAAATACCGCCTTCAGCTGCTGCGACTTTTCCGGCTGAGACTTTTCCCGAAAAAAGTAGCAGAACACTTGCAAAACCAATGATTCCACTCACACTTAGGAATGTGTAGACAAGGTTAAATGCTGCACGGGCTTGGCGAAGTCTCTCCTGATAAATGCTATGCCGTTCTTGATAAATTAAATTACTTGATTGATTTTGGTCATTCATATTAGTTACTCTAACTCTACAATTTCATCATCTAAGAGGAATAGTAGAGATGCAGGTTGAGAAATAGTTGACTTGTAGCGGAATTCACGCCAACTTCTAGCTGTGGTAGTGATAGAGTTGTAGGGTGCATTACGGCAAGCCCAACGCACCATCAGTGTCGAGTTGATCAAAAACCTACTATGCAATTTTTCGGTCAGCAGTCATGGCGCGATCTCTCAGAGTTGCCTCAAAGTATATAAAAGACGTTAAATCAGCCCTTCAGCGTCATGGCTATCACAGCCAAAACGCTTTAGCTGAGGACATAGGGATATCTTTATCGACTGCTAAAAACTTTCTCAGTGGCAAATCTGTTGATTATCTAAATTTTGTTGAAATCAGCGAGAAATTAGGGCTCATCTGGCAAGAAATTGCAAATAAAGAGCCAGGCACAGAAACACCTGCAACGTTTCTACCTGAAAATTATTCACCCTTCGTTACTGGTTCACCTATCACTCATCCTCGTTACTTTTTCGGACGAGAGAAGGAACTCAAACGCCTCTTCAACCTACTAAAACGGCATCCCCTGCAAAACGCTGCTATTATCGGCAAGCGGCGTATCGGCAAAACTTCTCTGCTGCACTATCTGAAAAACATCACTACTACCCCAGCAGAAAATTTACGTGCCAGCCAGAGGTCTAATTTAATACTCAAATTTGAAAAAACACAGTGGGTATTTGTAGACTTTCAAGACAACCGCATGTCTAGCAGAGAGAGGCTGCTGCTATACATACTAAAATCCTTGAACCTAAAAGTGCCGGAGCATTGTAACTTAGATTACTTTATGGATGTGGTTAGCGATAACTTGCGATCGCCTACAGTCATCTTACTGGATGAGATTGGTGTTGGATTGCAGCGTTGTCCAGAATTAGATGATGGGTTTTGGGAGAGTTTGCGCTCATTGGCAACTAACCATACAGAGGGTAATTTAGCATTTGTCTTGGCAACCCATGAATCACCGATTGAACTAGCTCACAACACTGGGCATAGTTCACCCTTTTTCAACATTTTTGGCTATACTGCGACTTTGGGATCGCTGACTGAGCATGAAGCACGGGAATTGATAGCCAGTTCGCCTATTCCGTTCCCAGACAAGGATGTTGAGTGGATTCTCAACCAAAGTCAAGGCTTGCCACTCTTGCTGCAAATTCTTTGTCGGGAAAGATTGTTTAGTCTAGAAGAGGGAGAGACTGATGAGAATTGGCGGGAGGAGGGGTTACGACAAATAAAGCCATTTGCTCATTTGTTGGAGGAGACAGAAAAAGAGAGCTAAAAAATGCCTTTTAGCAGTTACAAGAGTATTGGCGCTGTTATTAAAGAATTTCAGATTAAGTATATTCATGATGATTTTATTATGGAATTGACATTAAATTTTTCAGGTGCAAGATCTAAGAAGAGTCAAATGACCAGAACGCCGCGCACTTATTCGGTGGTCGTAGGTACAACTAGAGCTGTTTTACTGTCCTTGTCTCAAGATTTGTCGCAACCCGCATCTCCCACTCTGGTGTACCGACATTGTCTCCTATAATGACTCCTTCAGATACGCTACACCTTTGGAACATTGAACTGCAATGAATTATACTGAGTAAGTATATTGCGTTAATATTCTCCCTTTCAGGATGCATGGCAGCTTACATTAACTATGTAATGATTTAAACAAGCGCTTGGTCTTATTCATGGAACTTGAGCCACTTGAGTCACGGTTACAAGATGACATTAATCATATCATTCTAAGCAGCAAACGGTTGGTAACTCAAGCTGCGCGGATTGAACTAGATGCCAAGAGTTTGCAAGACTGTGATGATGTGGAAGCTATCCGTAACATCCACCGCAAACTAACAGTGGGTGAACTGGAAAGCCCAGTTAGCGCCCTGCTAGGCATCTTCAGTCGCACCAGCGAGGATGTCGATGCAGCTTTGAACCAGGAAAGTGCTTATAACCAGCGTTTAGCACTTAAGGCTGTTGCAGAGCTTTTAGACGCACAGTTGCAAGAGTTGACCCGCAATAGCAACAAATATGTCTCCCGTTTCTACCCTATCACCAAAAGTTGGTACCAGATAATAGCTAACGAGGTGGAGACACTAATAGTATTGACCGAACTATCTCAGGAAATTGACAGCCCTTATGTTATCGAAATCCCTCTTCACGAAAAGCAAGAAATTTTTGTTCAACCTGCAACTCAACCTGCAACTCAAGCTGCACGGATTGAACTAGATGCCAAGAGTTTGCAAGACTGTGATGATGTGGAAGCTATCCGTAACATCCACCGCAAACTAACAGTGGGTGAACTGGAAAGCCCAGTTAGCGCCCTGCTAGGCATCTTCAGTCGCACCAGCGAGGATGTCGATGCAGCTTTGAACCAGGAAAGTGCTTATAACCAGCGTTTAGCACTTAAGGCTGTTGCAGAGCTTTTAGACGCACAGTTGCAAGAGTTGACCCGCAATAGCAACAAATATGTCTCCCGTTTCTACCCTATCACCAAAAGTTGGTACCAGATAATAGCTAACGAGGTGGAGACACTAATAGTATTGACCGAACTATCTCAGGAAATTGACAGCCCTTATGTTATCGAAATCCCTCTTCACGAAAAGCAAGAAATTTTTGTTCAACCTGCTGATATAAGTGGGACTTATATCAACGCTCATATTGAGCAACTACTTCTAGACCGCCGCCGTCCACCCTTGCTACTATATGGTCAGCGGCGGATGGGTAAAACCTCCCTCCTCCACAACTTGGGACGCCTGTTACCAAATACTATCATTCCGATGTTTGTGGACTTGCAAGGACCAGTGTCATCAGCCAGTAATCATGCTGGTTTTCTTTACAACATTGCAAAAAGTATGATTAACTCCGCTAAAAAGCAAGGCTTTACTGTTCTACCTCTTACTCATGAAGCACTCGAGGATGACCCATTCACCACTTTTGATGAATGGCTAGATGAAGTAGAACGGACACTAAAACAGAATACAGCTTTGCTAATGTTAGATGAGTTTGAAGCACTGGACAGTGCCATAGCCAAAGGACGTTTTGATGAGCAAGACGTTTTGGGGATGCTGCGTAATATAATACAACATCGTTCTCAGTTCAAGCTGCTGATAGCAGGTTCTCATACAATAGAAGAGTATCAACGCTGGGCTAGCTACCTGATCAATGTACAAGTCGTGCATATTAGCTACTTGAAAGAAGATGAAGCCCGTCTATTAATTGAGCATCCTGTAAAAGATTTTACCCTACGTTATGAACCAGATGCCGTCGAGAGAGTGCTGCAACTTACCCGTTGTCATGCTTTTTTAGTACAATTGTTGTGTGCTGAAATTGTTGTACTTAAGAATGAGCAAGAAGAGAATTCCATGCGCCGATTGGCAACCTTAGCAGACGTAGAAGCGGCAATACCACAGGCGCTGAGGAGTGGTAGCTTTTTCTTCGCTGACATTCAAAACAACCAGGTAAATGCAACCGAAGTTGCTATCCTGTATCTTTTAGCAGCACAAGGGGAAAAAGCAAAAACTAATCGTCAGATAATATCACAACAATTCCCTGATGAATGCGATCGCTCTCTCAACCTATTACTACAAAGAGAACTCATTGAAGAAGTAGACAACGGCTATCGCTTCCAAGTAGAGTTGATCCGCCGATGGTTTACCTGAAAATCAAAGCTGGAGACTTACTCATAGTAGAGCATTTGGTAGACGAACAACCGGATAGAATACTTAGGGAATTATGTGAGTGTTTGGTAACTCAGAGTGGAATTAATGTCAGTTTGCCAACTATGCACCGTGCAGTTCAAAGGTTAGAGTTGACCATTTAAAAAAACACTGTATGCCAAAGGATCCGATAAGGTTTATTTTTTCACGAGGATATATGCAGTTGCGTAGTCAGGGAGTTGCTTGCTGTGCTGCTCAAAATCTTGTTCACCTTGAAAAATACCTGCTAAGAAATCGAGTTGATGAAGATTGGGTAAAAATGCTCCGCCTGTATCTGCAAGCACTCCCAAGTGCATGTGTTTGCTGCCATCTTTAAGATATTCGAGAACAATGATTTTACCTAAACCAATATTGAGGACATCTCCAGCAAAAGTCACACCTGGGGCAATGGAAATTTTTGCATCTATTTTATATCCATAACCTTTAATAGCATCAACTTGCCGGAAATACCAGTAACGCTTTTGTGCTGCTGCGGAAAGTCCCCGAACGTAAGACATTTCATTGTTCCGATCCACATTAAAAAATGCTTTTGTTCCATCCGTCATATTCACGAGTATTGTCCCCTCCATGAGGGCTGCTTCTAAACCTTTTCGGCTTAGATAAACCAGAGTCTCGACTTTACCATGTTCTTTTCCCCCAGGTTCATAAATCCCTGATAAAACATCTTGCTTGGTATACTTTGTGTAAAATTTATCAGTATTAGAATTATCTTTTAAACTATATATTGGTGTATCAAAAGTAGAGGTTTTTGTGTGCGAGCCAGAGTGGGTGAATACAGCGTACTTTGTAATCCTTAACTGTTTTTTATCAGGATGTTTGAGATAATGACCAGACCATTTTATCACTCGAAAATGACTGTTAATGAATAATGGATCTTGTAAACGAGTGGGTTGATTTTTGGCAATATCTTCTTGCAACACAGCAATCATAAAATCCAAGGTACGTGTAACATCTTGTACTGTCACGCCTTCCGTACCAAGCAGCCCTGTACGGGAAATATCTGGATCTGCCGAAGCATAATCTTGGAAGTATTTTCTGGTGTTGGAGAGAACTGCTAACAAGTCTGCTTGATTGAAATCAATGTCAACGGCGGGCAGTTTTCCAGGAGAGAGAACCTGATTGGGTTGAACGCTATACTTATATTTTTGGGCTTCATCAATGACTTGATAAGGTTTTGAATCTGAGCCTGAATCTTTTTCTGAGGAAGAAGTCTTTTGCTGAGTATTATTTTTATTAGATTTTTCCCCCGCAACAATAGCATTCTCATGATTTGAGACAAGTGTGGTTTGCTGTTGAGTTTGAGTAGAATTCAACGATAAATTCTCTGCATCCGGATATTGTGAGATACTCTGTTGAGTTTTTGAGGGATTATGTAGTAAAATGACAATCAATAAAGTTGTCAAACCTAATATCAGGCGAATTTTTGGACTGAATAGGGTACTCATAAGTAAAAAAAATTAATTTCTCCTCAGTAAATAATTACAGAAGTTGAAGCAAAAATCCTGAAAGGAACGAAAAATTATTTTCTGTCCTATTTTTTACTCCCTTTCTCAAATTTTAGGACTTGCACATTGACAGAAATTGTCTGATATGCTGAATGCATTTTTAGCGCCTCAACTTTTGATTTTTCCACGAATGAGAGTTTTCCCGTCCACCGTAGGGGCTCTCGGCCAAGAGCCCCTACAAGTCGGAAACGACCATTATCCGTTAATATACAAGATATTCAATTTGTATAGTGCGTAAGTCCTAAAATTGTTATTGTCACAGGTGTAAGCAGAGTTATCAGTCAGGAAATTGAGCTTACCCTCAATTTTAAAGGGAAGCAGATTGTTATTGGTGACAAGTCCCTCTAGGAACGCCACAGCAACTGCTTCAGCAGTCTACAGCGATTAGTAGAAGAATACTTGCTCTCACAACTGACGTAATTAATGAAGATTCGGTTGCCAATCTAGTACAGTAAACACTGAAAAACTTGGCAAGAGTACTCCTTGACAATACGACAACCTGCTTAGAAGCTTGCAGGCTATCCACCAGCACGAAAATCAATGATGCGTTCTTTAAAATCTTTGGCAGAGGCTTTCGGTGCTTTCCTCGCCCTGACGAATTGTTGTTACAACCCACATTGCGCAGGTGAGGTTGCTAAGTTGTAACTCGAGATGTTGCAGCTAAGTGGGTTTACATGCATCTTCTTTAAAAGGATGAATATGTGTGCGATCGCATTCAGACAACATAGCAGCTAGAAGAAATAAATTTGGCAGCGCAGCTACCACCTATTGTATCTTACGAAGATTGAGAATCGCGCTTTAACTTTTCTGTGGTATTAACACCGATGATTAGACTAATCTTGACATATTACTTGCATGCCTAAATCTTTAACCTTATAAATAAGAGCCTCCTATTACACACATAGAATTAGTGTACAAAAAGAGGCTATATAGTAAAAAATTCTAAAGCCAATAACTAATAGAACTGCTTACCATTTTGTAAGATGAATTGTCACAATAAGATACTATGAAAAATACGTATTTGTCAAATTCAATTAAGCTTTTAGACAACATACTAGGTAAATACATGTCACAACGTGCGTTCTTAAATCGAATAAAATTTATAGTAGTAAAAAACATCAAGTAGAAGACTTTTACCATGTTTCTATAAGACTGGAATAGTACCCAGTTCCAAGCGTTTTGTAGGTACATTACGCCCAGAATCAAGGTTCTATCAGTTGAGAGTTGTGATCGCCAATGAAGTAAGGACTAGTTCGTCGTATCTTGTGGTGATTCCACGTACTTGATGTACTGTAACTCCGTTATGACTTGCCCAACGCTTGATTGACGACCATCATAAATAGCTCCTCTAAAGGAATTCCCGCTGCGTTCGCCGTATAGGAAATCACCGCGTTCTTGTCAAAAGTACAATACAACCCGGCTTCTAAGAACCAAGGTTGTCCCTGTGGGTCGATCCGGAAGTCAAATAAACTATAATGGCGACAGCCCAAAGCCAAATGACACTTCTTCACCACTTGGTGAACCTTTTGGGTGATCGGGTCATTAATATCTACAACCCAACCAGGGACATAATTTTTAGAAGTTAAATTCACGTCGCCTTCAATGGGTATCTTGAATTTGTCAGTATAGCTGCGGATGGGTCTGTCGTGGGGGTCTATTTGATACTCTTCCATGGGTAAACCGATGAGTTCCCCATCTTTGACAATGGCACCGCATCTGACTTCTCGACCGGCTTCAATAAATGTTTCTACGATCACCTCATCTGCAAATTTAAATGCTTTTTCCAGTGCAGCCTCATAGTCAGTAGCTTCTTTGACTAAAGACACCCCTAAAGAGTTGTCGGCATTTGCGGGTTTGATAACTGCTGGAGGTGTAATTGTCGGAACATCTCCTTTGCGGAGCAGTTCTCCAAAAGGAACTTTGACCCCTGCTGCTGCGACAATTGCTTTGGTTTTGCCTTTGTGGGCCGTGATTGCCATGAGATCCGGAGTATTACCTATGTAAGGGATCTCAAGCAGGTCAAATAGTGCGCGGTACTCAGTCATTCCAGGGATACAAAACATTTGTGGCAACATAAGGTCAATGTTTTGCGCTGTTATAAACTGTATAGCATCTAACAGCGAAAGCGGTTTGGCGACAGCAATATCTTCAGGACTGAGAGAGGAAGGAAATCGCCACTGGCGATCAGGCGTTATGTATGCAACCAGAAATTCATAGCGCGATGGATCTGCCGCAGCTATCAGGGTGCTTAGGGCGTAATTGCGTGATAATTCACAGTAAAAATCACTGGATGGAGACCCTGCTACATGAAGGATACGAATTATTGGCATGATTTATCTTCTTAGGCAATCTTAATATAAGATATAACAAGTTTGAAACACTCACGCTTTAGCTCATAGTGGATTTCAAGTTATGCGTGGGAACGATGACAAGATTTATGAGTATACCCGTTAAAATGTCCTTTTCCATATGCAATAAAAACTTAGGTGATCACACGAGTCATAGGCGCATCTTGCCTATCAGTATTAGTTTGATTTTCTACTAATATTTCTCTGATTTATCAATAAAGGCGTGCAATATGGGATCTGTCTGATGATAGAGAAACCTAAAAGAAAACTTCAGTTATAGTCTTCATGTATACAAGAAAAATTAATCTTAAGTTTTTTAAGAGGGATAGACATGGCTCATGTAAATGGTGTAATGATGCAATATTTCCATTGGTATATCCCTCCAGATGGAAATCTTTGGAATGAGTTGAAAGAGAGAGCCAAAGATTTGGCTAATGCAGGTATTACATCTGTTTGGTTACCACCAGCTTACAAAGGAACAGCTGGTGGTTACGATGTGGGCTACGGGGTCTACGATATGTATGATCTAGGTGAGTTTGACCAGAAAGGCTCGGTGCGGACAAAGTATGGCACAAAAGACGAGTATATCGCTGCAGTCAAAGCGGCAAAAGCTGCTGGCATGCAAGTGTATGCTGACGTTGTCCTCAACCACAAGTTAGGTGCAGACGAAGCCGAAGAGGTGGAAGCAACGCCTTATAGTCCAGATGATCGCAACCAGGCGATCGGAGAGATGCAAAAGATTAAAGTGTGGACTCACTTTACCTTTCCAGGTCGCCAGGGCAAATACTCCGATATGGAATGGCACTGGTGGCACTTCGACGCAGTTGATTACAACGTTTACAACGAAGGTGAAAACGCAGTTTATCTGTTCAAAGATAAACATTTTGACGACAACGTTGACCTGGAGAAAGGCGCTTTCGATTATCTTATGGGATGCGATCTGGATATGGAGAGTCCAGAAGTTCGTGACGAATTGAATCTCTGGGGTGAGTGGTTTGTAGAAACCACTAATATAGATGGCTTTCGTTTTGATGCCGTTAAACACGTGAGGGCTGGCTTTTTCCCACAATGGCTAGATCACTGTCGCCAAAAAGCAGGTCGCGATCTGTTTGCCGTGGGTGAGTATTGGTCTTATGAAATTGAAGCGCTGCACCATTTCATTAGCACCACCGGTGGTGATGTGATGTTATTCGATGCGCCATTGCACTTAAACTTTAGCATTGCCAGCACACAAGGCAATGACTACGATATGCGGCAGATATTTGATAATACCTTGGTGAAAGACCAACCTGCATTAGCCGTCACCTTAGTTGATAATCATGATTCTCAACCCTTGCAGGCGCTGGAGTCTGTCGTGGAAGGCTGGTTTAAACCGTTGGCTTATGCGTTGATCCTACTCCGACGTGATGGTTATCCTTGTATCTTCTATGCAGATTACTATGGTGCTAATTACAAGGATACGGGTACAGATGGTAATGAGCATGAGATTTGGCTCGACAGTCATCAATGGTTAATTGACAAATTTCTGTATGCTCGTCAAACCTATGCCTTTGGCGACCAATATGATTACTTCGATCACCCTAATACCATTGGCTGGACACGCTTAGGAGATGAAGAACATCCTGGCGGTATGGCAGTTGTTATCAGTAATGGGGAAGAGGGGACTAAGTGGATGGAAGTTGGGCAATCCAACAGCACTTACATTGACATCACTGAACATATCAGCGAACCCATCACAACGAATGATGAGGGCTGGGCTGATTTTCCCTGTAGTGCTGGTTCCGTTTCTGTATGGGTTCCACAGTCGTAGTCTCGTTTTATTCCTGGTGATCGCCTACAGAGAGCGCGATCGCCATGACAAATACAACGCTTCGCTAACGCTAACGCAGTCCCCGTGAGAGCGGGCTAACCCTCCTGCTTTCTCTGTCTCACCGTTCGCCCCTACCCACTGTATCTGTTGCCTCATTTTAGAGAATTGGTATAATTAAGCGAAAGTGATATAAGGTGATGAACCAATATCGTTGTGTGGCGATCGCATCCGTCAACAACTTACTTTTTTTGATGATCCACTGGCACTAACATATATGCCATTTGGTTATTAGCTAGGTTAACGATTTGACCATCGGATTGCGTGACATCCTCAGTTTCAATATTAGCATTACCTTTGACACTTTCACTAACACCAGAAGCTGCTTCTTTGACAGCGTCTACTGTAGTTGTTACAGTTTCTTTCATACCAGAAGCTGAACCCTTAACAGCATCCACTGTAGTTGTTACAGTTTCGTTAATATCTGTGGCTGTATACGTGACAGTTTCTCCGACATCTTTTACAGTGTCGTTCACTCCTGCAGCTACAGTCTGGACAGCATCCCCTATATCTTTTACGGTTTGGTTCAATTTGCCGGATGCATTCTTGACTGTATTTCCAACATTTTTTACAGTATTGTTAATCTTTTGAGCAGTTCCTTTAATTAATAATGCTCCAGCAACTGCACCCAAAGTCGCACCAATAAGTCCTCCAAGAAAAACTTTAGATAGCTCGTTGCTAGTTTTTCCACTTTCTACATAATCATCAGATTGCTCTGTTGAGAGATCGATAGCATTAGATTGATTTCTCACTAGATCGTCTTCCGTCTCATTTAAAATTTGCTGGTTCTTATTCATACTCTTGCCTCCATGTTCTCAGAACGCATATTAATTTGTAAGTTAAACAACAAAAAAAGTGTTGAATTTGTCAGAAGTACGCTCGCTACTCTATGAGTCACGGCAATTAGATGGGGATTCAAAACCTACCTAATTGAACGAGTAACAATATCGTTGCATTTTTGCGGGGGTCTTATACCCTCAACAACGGCAAGGCAGAAAGGCTTTTCTAAAAACTTTTTCTTTCCCGTGACTCATAGCTACCTTAGAATGCCGATGCGAGCGTGAGTGCTGATAATTACAGCAGTTTTCACATTAATAGACTACATAACTTGTGTAGGGGCTTTCTTTGATATTATATCGGATGTACCCAGATATTATCTATATAAAACCCTTACCCACTCTAAAACGAACTGCCTCAACTGTGGTCTATACATCTGAAAATTGCTGTAAATACTCATTCTCTATGAAGATGTGCCTTATTATAATCTCCTCTGCCTTAGGGACGGAGACAAAATAAAATGCAGAACCTTTATCAACTAGATGTGTACCCAAAGTTACTCTTTGAGGCGGTTGCAGCCCTTTGGGCTGCAACCAAGGTTCTGCATTTTATTCCAGTCAGAATGCTTAGGGGGACAGCTTTAGCCTGGAGGGTTATATTGCAGCTTCACAAAGAAACGGTATAAAGAGAGTGCGGTTTAATCTACACTCTCAATTTGAGTTATTTCACATGCATGACAAATAGAATTGATTAGAAGTTTCTTATGGTGTTTGCTTTGGGTATCGAATATACATGCTTTGCTGCGTCAGTACCAGATGTCACCGATTGACTAGCACTTTCAGCTGTATCTTTAACAGCGTCAGCACTCTTATCCACGGCTTGGCTGACATCATCAGCGGTATTTTTTACTGCGTTAGCTGTACCTACTGCGGTTTGCTTAGCTGCTTCCGCACTCTTATTCACGGCTTGGCTTACACCATCAGCAGTACTTTGTACTACCTCTGCTCCAACTTGTACAGCAGAGGAAACACCTTCAGCTGTAGCTGCTACGGTTTGCTTGGCTACATCGCCAACACTCTCGGCAGTGTTTTGTACTACCTCTGCTCCAACTTGTACAGCGGAGGAAACACCTTGAGCTGTAGCAGCTACGGTTTGCTTGGCTACATCGGCAACACTCTCGGCAGTGTTTTGTACTACGTTTGCTCCAACTTTCACAGCTTGGCTGACATTCTCAGCAGTACTCTGTACTACGTCCAATGCTCCCTCAGCAACACCTTTTACCGTATCAACCGTACCACCAACAACAACTTCGGTAGCACCCTGAGCAACACTCTTAAAAGCTTCTCCTACACCTTGTCCTGTCTGAACAAGACCACTACCTATAGTCTTTGCAGCTTCTCCCATACCTTTGGCCGCAATGTTAAGACCTAAACCTATTCTTTTACCTGCGAAAGAAGCAGCTAATGAACCTAATGTACCACCAATAAGTCCACCGATAATTGCCCTATTTAAAGCTTTCTTCTTTTCTTCGTCTGATTTGTTTTTAGGGGCTATTCTAGAGGCATTTGCGCCTGCACCTACCCCTGTAGGTGTATTTGTCCCAGTTCCAACATAAGATGGAGTGGCGATCGCACGGTTAGCGTCTTCTGGTTTTGACACCTCTATACGTACATTAGTGTCTGTAGAACCGTTATAAGGTTGACCGCTCTTCTCGCGGTTAATATTGTCGCTCTGCATATCTGAACCCTGCTTGCTCTGAACCATATCAATAATCTCCTTAATTCAAAAACTCATCATCCAATCGAAAGCAAAGCATCGTTACTTTGCATTATTAACAGTCATTTGCAAAGAAGAGTACAAACTTGATCAATTTTCCTTTGCTTATTCCATCCTGCCATTGAAAGAAGAGGCAACAGCTATGACACTATCACTCTCAAATAAGACACAAACATATTTTATTCAAGAGAAGTCTTTCTTAGACACTAGCTTAATCTTTCATTTTTAAACTGGCATCTCCTCAAAAGAAAAATCTGCAGAAAGAGTTGGCAATACTTAACGAGATGTTTATTTTTGATTTTTCTCCATTTCCTTAAAATTTAAATTATTTCGCATTATTAAACCTCTTCCTAAGGTAGTACTTTTTATTTGTACATACCTTTACATTGCTCACTCATTTCTAGCATTTTACCTTACATTTGTGACTCGTTTCTAGCATTTTACCTTACATTTGTGACCCGTTTCTAGCATTTTCGAGCTTTATTGTAGGATACAAGTATTGATACTTAATTTTCTGGTGAATGAGCCTGTGGTAGCGCTCAGCAAGCACTGTATTAGATGGAATTAATAATTTTCATCCTCGAGTTAGTAAAAGTAATATAAGATTCAGCTAATCTTAAAACATATATGGCTAATTAATTCTTTAAATATAATGAACACTAACTAATCACAAAGGAAAACAAACTCTCATTGCGAAGAAGGTATTTAGTTCAGATCTTCGCGACTAACTATACTTGATGGCAATATCAAATCTATATAGTTGAATATAAATTTCAGTTATGATGATTATTGAAGATAATTTAATGTAGACAAATCTTCAGAGCTACTAATAATTTGAGCAATAAACATAATCTACATCTAAAGATTTTATTGTACGTCGTAAACTCCCTCTTTTGAAAGATGAGGTTAGGTGTTTGTTTTTTTAATGTGGGTTTATGAGCAGTGAACTGTTGTCAGTTTATTGAGAGCCCTGAAAACTCAACGTGATAGATCCTCAGAAAATCTTTGATGTAATTCGGTAAACGTAAGTAGACAAGAACAGAAATAAAATAAGAGTGAAAGTATATGGCAAGCAATCCACTTTTAACAATTAAAGATTACGGTCAGAGTATCTGGATGGATAATTTGACACGTGACTTGATTAAGTCAGGTGAACTCAAAGAGATGATTTCCAGCCGGGGTATCCGTGGAATTACTTCTAACCCAGCTATTTTTGAAAAAGCGATCAAGGGTAATGCACTGTACGATGCAGATATCGAAGCGGGAATTAAGGCGGGGTTACCTGTCAACAAAATTTATGAATCCTTAATTTTTGAAGATATCCGTAATGCTTGCGACATTTTCCGCCCAATCTACGAGGAGTCAGGTGGGTTGGATGGCTATGTCAGCATTGAAGTTCCCCCGACTATTGCTGATGACACAGAAGTCACGATTCAAGAAGCGCGGCGCTATTATCAGGAAATTGGGCGGGAAAATGTCATGATTAAAATTCCCGGTACCCTCAGTGGCTCACCAGCAGTCAAACAAGTGATCAGTGAGGGAATTAACGTCAACGTGACTCTACTATTTGCTGTGAAAAGCTATGAGGCAGCGGCTTGGGCTTATATTGAAGGTTTGGAAGCAAGACTCAACAGGGGTGAAGATATTAGTAAAATTGCTTCAGTTGCCAGTTTCTTCCTGAGTCGGATCGACTCCAATATTGATGAAACGATTGATGAAAAGATCAAGACAATTGGCTCTACTGAGTCGTCGAATCTAAAAGCTCGCTTGCAAGCAATTAAAGGTAAAGTAGCGATCGCCAACGCTAAAATTGCTTACCAAAAATACAAAGAAATTATTCAGCATGAACGTTGGAAAGCCTTGGCTGAAAAAGGCGCAAACGTACAGCGACTCTTGTGGGCGAGTACCAGCACGAAAAACCCGGCATACAATGATGTCATGTATGTCAACGAGTTAGTAGGATTGGATACTGTTAATACTTTACCTCCAGCGACAATAGAAGCATGTTCTGATCATTGTGATATTGCTGATCGCCTGGAAACTGGTGTTGAAGAAGCATATAGCTTAATAGAATCTCTTAAAGAGCCTGATATCAATATTAACTTAGATCAGGTGATGGATACAGTCTTAGAGGAAGGAATTGACAAGTTTGTTCAGCCATTTCAATCGCTGATGTCATCAATGGAGGAAAAAGTCAAGCAGCTGGCTCCTGCTTAAGGACACTTCATCGTTCTCAAGCATAACTTGGGAACAATGACAATATTTATGAGTAGGCCTGTTAATATTGACAGGCCTACATTTTTTTGCAAAGACATGAATTTAAATACTGTTTGGGAACTGCTCAAAGAGACATTTTCCGCTCTGGAACAGGGATAAGGTGTCAGCTCCTGCCTTTGTAAGTCAAAAGTCACTTCTGGCACCTGGGTTAGCGTATTATAGTTTTTTCCCACGCTTCGCCGTTGCTAATTATTGTGCGAGCGCGATCGCCAGACAATTGATTTACCATCCTCCTCATTTTTACAAAGAAAGGCAGAGGGCAGAGGGCAGAGGGCAGAAGGTAAAAATTATTAAAAATCCTACATTCGTGTGTTTAAAGCCCACCAAAACGCACTCGCTCGCTCTAGAGAGTACTCTCTAGAGCAGACTTTGCAATAAAAATGTAGTTCTTGCGCGTAGCGCAAGAACTACGGCGTCCTTACTTCAATCCCACGTTTTTAAGCGTGGGAGCATAGCAGCATAGCAGCATAGCTGAATTACTTTCTTAGTCATCTTAGTAATACATCAAATATTTTTGGCAAAGGTAGTATACTACTTCTGAAGGTAGATAAATTTGAGCATTATATATGATTAAATAGATGATAAAAAGGTTAAAAAAGTCTAAGATAAATCTAAACTAATGCTTGCGAATAGCAAATTCTATTAAAAATGGCAGATGCCCTAATTTGTAGTTACCGATGTTATTCATGAAGGGGTTTATCCTTAGTATTGGATTAACCAGCGAAATCATAGAAAAAAAGAGTGGTTAAGAGTGAAAGCATTCAATCTTTAACTCACTAACTAGGCGGGGAGTTTATTCAAAAAAGCTATGAGCGATAACAAGCCGTTTGCTGATAAGTATGGGAAAAACCTTAGCCACAATATAGAGCAACGTCTGGCTCATCCAGTCGTAAGAGGCATAGGTGGTGGGTTCGTTGGAGCAGCAATAGGAGGTTTACTCGGTCGCCGAGTTGGAGGAGTTGGTGGTGCTGTATTGGGCGCAGTAGCTGGCGCTATGGTTGGTAAGGGTACAGCTGATCGTGTTAATCGCACTGTAGAAAGTATAGTCAACACAGCTCAGAGTGTAGCTAGTACTGTTAATCATAATGTCAATGGTGTGGGAGATGCATTAAAAGATACAATTGAGGAAGTCAAGCCATCTGTTATCAGTGTAGTAGAAGCGGCAAAAGACACAGTAGAAGCGGTTAAACCATCTGTTGTCAGTATAGTAGAAGCGGCAAAAGACACAGTAGCGGCGGTCAAGCCATCTGTTGTCAGTATAATAGGTGTAGCTGAAGGTGTTAATCACACTGTCAAAAATTTAGGGAATACTGTAAAAGATAAAGTAGAGGTAGTCACGCCATCTGTTGTCAGTGTAGTAGAAGCGGCAAAAGATCTTATTGAAGAAGTCAAGCCATCTTTTATAGGTTTAGTAAAAACGGCAAAAGATACAATTGAAGAGGTAAAAATATCTTTATCGAATGTAGATACAAGTTCGCATGTTTCTAAAGGTGTTAACGACTTCTATCGAGATGTGGAAAACCCACAGAAGGAATTTGTTGAGAAAGTCGCACCACCTGTTGCCGTTGTAGAAAACACAACTATAGAGATAACTTCGGACGTCGCACCACCTGTTGTCGTTGTAGAAAACACAACTACAGAGATAACTTCGGACGTCGCACCATTTGTTGTAGATGAAGTCAAGGATATTAATACAAATTTTGACCATAATATTAACGATGTAGGGAATGCATTCAAAGATGCTGCAGAGAAGGAGTCAAAACCTCTTTACATCAGCAAGCTAGAGCATGAGCAATTAATTAGAAAGGATCTTTTGGAATCAAGCCAAAAGCATACTTCGGAGGAGAAATATATTCAAACTAGACTTGAAGAACTTGAGCAAATTCAACCAGAAACTATTCAACAGCCTCAGCAAAAAGGAATTCAACTACCGACTCTAAAAATTACCAAGTTCACTGTAATTATGATTATAGGATCTGCTATATTAACTGGGATAAGTGTTTGGGGATTTAGTCCAAAAAAAAAGTTTTTAGGAGTAAAATCACTTGAATCTAATCTTACTCTAAGTTCAAAAGCCGAAAAAAAATTAGATATTTATGCTGATGGGTGGATTTTTCTAGGTATTATAAATAAATCCTCATCTACAGCGTTGATGAAAAATTCTCTAATTGAAGGTCCAAAGTCTACCGATTCACCTGTTGTTCCATCAGTAGGAGAGGTAGTTACTATAACTGCTAAACCAGGCGTGACTTTAAGAAAGAGTAGACCACAAGAACCTAACTACAGTTATCAAGAAGAAAAAGCTTTAGCTATTCTTAAACAGAATGACAAGCTAAAGATTCTTAAAGTAGAATCGATTAAAAATTACCAGAATCTTCAAACAGTAAAAATTTGGGCTGAAGTTCATAAATGTGGTAAATCTTGTCATTAGGTATTTATTAAGAATGCATTTTCTTAGATAAAAGCTTTCCATATAGTTATAACATAACATTTTTTACAGTGATTTCCAACCAATACTTGCTCAAGTAACTATTTATAGAAAAATGGAATTATTAAAAACGTTACGCAATCAAGTTAAATCTTTATTTCATTTAATATTAAAAATTAATATTTATTCTAAATCAAATAATAGTGCAGAAGAATTACCAGAAGATTCTAGCGATAAATTAGAAAATCAAATTTCGGCTTTAGGGAGATTTAAGAAAGTCTTTCAAAAGCTACTATTAAATTACCAGCAGCGTTCTTCAGTAAAAAAGCGAAAATTCAAACAGGCTTCCTTATTTCCTAACAGTCAGACTAATGTTGCTGCGTTGTCGCAAGTTTTGCATGGAGTGGCTGAAGTCCTGTCTCAAAAAATGGATCTGTTGTGGAAAGCTGAAATCAGCAGTACTCTCAGCTATGAAAAAGATGTTGAAGGCGGAAAAGGAAAAGTCTTTTACTACGTAACAGACAATCCCGAAACTCCGCAAGCAGAAATGGCTGAGGAAGCCGCCCTAGCTGTGATCGACAAATTTGACCCGAGGGCATGTGCTGTTCACCTGATATACTGTGCCTTAGCTGCGAGTTTAGACAAACCTTGGTCCGGCAATTTTGTCATCGATGACAGACAACTACTTGAATACACGGGGCTTATCAAACGTAGGGATTTATGCAGACATGAACAATTAAATATTTTGTACGATCTTTTACAGCAACCAGCCCAAGTACTTGCCAGTATTGCATGGCCTAAGCAGGGGGAAGTAGAAGCTTTTACGATTCCAGATTTAAAAATCTGGGATGTCATTATTGAACGAGAATTTAAAACAGACAAAACTGGTGATCATAAGCTCGTGGGCTTAAAAGTAACAGGTAAGCCAGGAGAATGGACAAAATACTTCCTCAACAAATCTGAGTACTACTGCCAAACAGGAATTATTACCAAGAAAACCGTACAGAAACTATTTAGCATTGGCAAACAAAATGCTGGTGCGGCTAGACTGCTGATTTGGCTAACCTTCCAGATCCAGTCGGGATTTCAAGAAGACAGTGTCATGGGCTTCACTCTCATGAAAATTGCCTACGGCGCAGACAAAGTAGCGATCGCCCATTCAGATCGGCAAAAGAGACGGCAAATGGCTGATGACTTGGAAACTGACATAAAAGTCGTTAAAGAAGCAGGATGGCAGGTAGAACTGGAAACAGAACTCGCTTGGTTAACAGGTAATAATCGCACTAAAAGACCTATAGGCTATTGGAACGAGTTGCTAAATACTAAATGGCGTTTTCATTTACCAGCATCTGTAGAGGAACGCTTGATTCTGCCTGAGAGCAAGCCAATAGCAAACAAAATTCAGCCCCCATCAGGGAATGTCATCAGAGAAGCTAGAAAAGCAAAAGGTTGGTCGAGGGCGTTTTTCGCGGAAACAATGGGGAAAAGTGTTTCCTGGGTTGATGCAGTTGAAACCGGTCATCGTCAGGTTTCCCAAAAGGACTTGTCTAATCTGATCAATCAACTACAACTCAATTAAGGGCGATGGGGGCGATACATCTGTTGCCTGCAGTCATTCCTAATTTATCGAGGTGCTTTAGTCCAACTAGGAGGTAATATTATTATTACTCTTAAGTATGTTAAAAGGTGACAGGTAATGATGAATGAACATCACTGAAAAGTTAGCCCTGGTTGTCCGTAAGCTTAACATTAGACGGTAGTGTCGAGAAAATAACGGTCAGTAACCTGGGAACCGATCTGTGTTTCCTTCACGGCTCATGGGTTATACCGACAATTGGAGTAAACAGAGGTGAGAATGAATCAGACGGGGACTGAAATACGTGACGGCAACTCAAGACTTGTCTGTTGTTCATCAAATTCCGATTCAATATCCTCCAGCTTAAGATGAGTATTTGGAAGTATGACTGAACTGATTAAAGGTTTTCTGCCGCTTAGAATCCATTCACACACGTGAGCTAATTGATAGGAGATAAGCGGAGGCACAGCGTCCCCTATTTGCCTATAGATATTTGCTAGCCCGGATGTCACAAACTTGTAGTTCTCCGGAAAACCCTGAAGAATAGACATCTCTCGAACGGTACACAGTCGGTCTTGTTCAGGATGACTGTAACGCCCATTACCGATATGAGCACATTCTCTCTTAATAGTCACTGCAGGCTTATCCCAGCTTAACCGACCGTACACGTCCGGATGCGACCCTAATTTTCCGTTGGAAATGTAGCGCAGCATAGCGGGCGTCAGAATATCACGCGCCTCTGGGCAATGTCTTAAATCAGCCCAAGAGCCACCGTCCTTTGGTATCATCTGAAGCCGTTTCAAACTTTTAAGCTCTGAAAATCCGGGTGCAATATGCAGGGGATCATTTAAGTTCGGCTGCCCCGCAGCTATCGGCCGCAGCGATGAAATGGCTCTGCGAACGTGGGTTGCTTCCAACCTAACACGAAAGCCGCCCCACAAATCTTCAAGGGTTTTGAGCGTTAAATCTTCTCGCACTGCAATAACTAATGCCCGTTCTCTGCGTTGTGGAAGACCGAATCGATTCAGCATATAATTTTTCCCATAAACCTGGTAGCCAAGGTGCATAAGTTCCTCCTGTAGCTTTTGGTAGTGATGAGTGAAGTTACCGACAACCAACTCTCTTGCATTCTCCATTAAGAAAATTGTCGGTCTAAATTCCCTCACAAAGAGAACACTGCGCGTTATCAGTGAGTTTCGGGGATCATCTAATATGTGATTGTCAGGCAGTGTTCTGGAGAACCCTGTGCAGGGCGCACATTAAATTAGGATATCAGGAGCATTAGTACCAAGAGTGTTTGTCAGAAATCTCCGTAGATCCTTCGGTTCTAGAGTTGATATATCCTCATCCACCGGCTTTAAACCCATATTTGCTTGATAGGCGATATTACATTGCAAAGACCCCCTGCGGCTGCTCGGCTTACCTATTTGGGCATCAACAGCCCCCAATATCCGGAATTTCGGATGAGCATGGAAGCCGTAGCTCATCCCTCCTACGCCCGAAAAAAGGTCAATTACGGTCCAATGCTTGTTCAACGGTACCCTTTGTGCTGCTAAAGTCTTTTCTGACCAAAGTATTAACTTTCAGTTGATACTTGTCAACAGGTAGTTACAGCAGTTTTCACATTGATGGACTACATCACTCATGTACGGTCAATCGTCATTCCTGATGTATCGTGCGATGCCCGCAGGCAACGGCTGTATCGCCCCCATCGCCCGTGTTGCGATCACAGTCGTAGGGGCTTCCAGATGAGGTTCGCCCTTACAATGTGGTGTACCATCACAAGAGCGCCAAATCCACTATATATTATGTTCGGGTAATGTGTAGCGAAGTTTTAGGGAATTGGCATAAATAATCAGACAGTTGAAAACAGCTTAAAACCCAGTTTATTAATGTATTCTTCTCTCCCTTCTCCCTTATAAATAATACCTAACAGTAGTCACAACTCGGCTTTTCTGAGCACGTAAGGCTGCTTTTAGGAAAAAACCAGTTTGATTGTGCAACAGCCCCTGCCACCAGTTACGTGTCACAACAGCGGGAATAATGACTGTAGAAAAAATGCCACTGTGAAGCTTTTCATAATTGCTGATAAAGTCTACAATGGGATTGACTATTGAGCGGTAGGGTGAATCCAGAATTTCTAAAGTTACATCAGATTCTAACTTCTGCCATTGTTGCAGCAGTTTTGTTCTGTCTGTAGAACCGAGATCGACATGGATAGCAACAACCTCATCCGCAATACTACGGGCATAATCGAGAGCTAATACCGTAACTTGATTGAGTTGACCGACTACAACGACTGCTGGTTGATTAATAATGTCTGTTTTCGGTCTTGGAAGATAACTTCTCGGTGCAAGATTCTGAAGACTGAGGCGTTCTGCGACATATTTATAGTGACGGTTAATGGCTAGAAATAACATCACCAGCAAAATAGTTGACACCAACACTGACCAAGCTCCTGCTAGGAATTTTGTCTGTAAGATGACAATTAATACAACTGCCGTAGTTACAGTTCCTAACCCATTCATCAACGCACTACCGAGCCAGCCTGATGTCCGTTCCTTGAACCAGTGGCGTACCATTCCCGCTTGAGAAAGGGTAAAGGAAGTGAATACACCGAGTGCGTAGAGGGAAATCAGCACATCTACACTCCCTTTAACGATAATTAGCAAGACAGCAGCAATCGTACTTAGGAGAATAATGCCATTGGAGAAGACTAAGCGATCGCCCAAAAGTGCTAATTGCCGAGGTAAAAATCCATCGCTTGCTAAGAGAGAGGCAAGCCGAGGAAAGTCTGCGTAACTTGTATTGGCAGCTAAAAGTAAGATAAATAGTGTAGAAATTTGCAGAAATTTGTATAGTATTCCATTGCCTAAAATACTGTGACCCAATTGAGAAATGACAGTTTCGCTATCGCTTGCCACAATATGATAAACGTTAGCTAAATGGGTAATCCCCAGAAACAACGTTCCTAGAATCAAACCCATGAATACCATTGTAATCTGAGCATTTTTCCACTCCGGTGGCTTAAATGCCGGCACGCCATTTGAGATTGCTTCTACTCCAGTCAAGGCTGAACATCCCTGAGAAAATGCTCTCAAAATCAAAAATACAGCCAGTGGTTCTGCTGCTTGAATTGTGGGGGGATTTGCAGAGATATGTCCAAAAGCTTGTTGGTACAAACCTGAGCCGATGGTAATCAAACCAATGATAATAAAGGCGTAAGTTGGAATCATAAAGATTCTGCCCGATTCCCGCACACCTCGAAGATTGGCCAGCATGATTAAGGCAATAAATAGCAAGCAAAGTTCTATTTTGAAATGTCGCAGTGATTGCAACTCTGGAATTGAGAGTAGGTTATCCACGCCAACCGCGATATTCACGCTCACTGTCAAAACATAATCGATCATCAGTGACGCAGCTGCTACTAGCCCTGGATAAATCCCTAAGTTCGCATGGGCAACGATATAAGCTCCACCGCCACTGGGATAAGCACGGATGGTTTGTCGATAAGACAGGGTAATTATAAATAGCAGGAGGACGATCGCGATCGCAATCCATATGGACAATCCGAGTGCCGCACTTCCTGCAAGTACCATAACTTTGAGAATTTCTTCAGTGGCGAAGGCAACCGAAGATATGGCATCTGAGGAAAGAACTGCCAATGCCGCAAAGTTGTTCAATCGTTCTTCAGCGTTTGCACTCGTTGGTAACGATTTCCCGACTAAAAGTCGCTTAATCCCAGAAAAGAAGAACATATTTAAGTAGGGTGGTTAGAATAAACAATACAAGTAGTGATCTGTATGTAAATCATATTTTTCTTAATTAAATTATTCCCTTTTTCTAGATAATTTAAACAAGATTTACTTAAGTTTAAGTGAAATATATACTTGGAGATATATTTTAGATTTGAACGAAGCTTAGGGTAGGCAATTCATATTAGATATAGATATAGTTAGTACTGTTATATACTTTAAAAAGTCAAAAGAGAATATTCATAAATTCCACTCCTCAAAGGATTTAACAAAGACTCCTTGAAACTGGCAACTTCTGGAACCTCTTCAGAGGCTGCGTCCGGCTTTCCCTCCACAGTCCTGGATTCAGTAAATGTCAAGGGAACAAATCTTTATATTCTTTTCTATACCATAAGGTAGAGGGCTTCATACCTATTTGATTTCTCTTTAATTGAATCCCTTATTCGGTGACGACAGGAGTCTAAATGAAAAAATTTAACCGCATCAGAATCAGGGAAAAGCTCAGCTCCAGTTACTGGTTCGTGCCGACACTGATGACAGGTATGGCGATCGCATTGGCGAGCGTGACACTGATGCTTGACAAAGCCGGCAAGTCTGGGCTGTTTGAGACGTTGGGTTACGCTGGTGGGGCAGATGGTGCGCTGACACTGCTTTCAACCATTGCCAACTCCATGATTACCGTTGCCGTCACCGCCTTCTCCGTTACACTCGTTGCCCTCTCCTTGGCTTCCCAACAATTTGGTCCGCGAGTGCTACGTAATTTTATGCAGGACAAAAGCTATCAGTTAGTTCTAGGTACATTCATCGCTACGTTTATTTACTGCTTGCTTATACTGCGGACTGTCCATAGCGATAAAGATCGACCGTTTGTGCCACATATTTCCCTTACAGTAGCAATCCTTTTGACGTTTGCCAGTATCGGTATGTTGATCTACTTTATCCATCACGCCACCACCTCAATTCATGCATGGCATATCATCGGCAAGATCAGCGACGAGCTAAATAATTCTATTGATTACCTTTTCTCTGAGAGGATTGGACACAGTACGCAGCAACCGCCAGCAGAAATCCCACCAGATGACAACGAAGCTTGTTCAATCTTTGCTACAGATAGCGGTTATATTCAGGCGATCGATCACCAGCGATTGATGAAGATTGCCAAGTCAAAAGACATCTTGATGCGTTTAAAATATCGCCCTGGCAAGTTTGTTGTGGAAGGACGCGAACTGATGGTGATTTGCTTTGGAAAACATGTAGAAACGCGCCATAGCGCGTCTCTACACAAGCAGATAAACAATGCGTTTATTTTGGGCGGAGAACGCACTGCGAACCAAGATGTAGAATTCTCTATCAAACAGCTTGTCGAGATCGCCATTCGTGCGATCTCACCTGCCATCAACGATCCCTTCACAGCAATCCGCTGCATTGATCAACTGTGTGCAGCACTGTGTCGCTTGGCTGAAAAAGATTTCCCATCGCCTTATCGCTATGATAACAACAATAATCTCCGTGTAATTACCAATCAGGTCACGTTTACCGGACTAGTTGACGATGCCTTTCACCAAATTCGCCAATATGGGCGATCAGATGTAGCAGTGACTATCCGGTTGCTAGAAGGAACTGCTGCGATCGCGCAACACATTCGTCACAGGCAGGATGCTTTAGCGCTGCTGCGTCACGTTCGCATGATCAGACGTGGTAGCCAAGAGGGTTTACCTGAGGAATTGGATCGAAAAGATGTTGAGGCGCGATATCAAGAGGTGATTGAAACATTAACAAATATAATTGGTGAAGGCAGCTAATTATACCTTTAATAACCTGAGTTATTCGCCAAAAGAATTGGGATCGCGGAATTCACGAAAAGTAGGGGCGAACGGCTGTTCGCCCTGACAATGTGGTGTACCTCATTCAAACGAAACTATGAATCAAAGTTTTTTTAACAGAGGAGCGATCATCTTTTATGGTTCTATAGCGCTCCAATGGATGAGTCGTGAAAATTATTGTTTGAACAAACCGCTCCTGAGCCTAGAAAAGAAAGACAGAGAATTTCATAACACATTTAGGACTGCTATAGGACTAATATTTGATTTCTGAAAAAGCTCCGTACATTTGAAGAGTAG
>CALMVQ010000363.1 GCA_937873135.1 uncultured Scytonema sp.
CCCCTGCCTCTTCATGACCAGTGTTCATTGGACAGTTCTCACCCACAAATAACTACTATCCACCACTCATTAACTTCCAACCTCTAACCACTGACTGTTTTATGATGTCGGTTTTCATGCTTCCATCTCAAGGAGGAAATAGGTGTAAAACCTCTCATAAGATATGTTAAGATAAAAAGGGCGACAAGAGGAGTTGGCAACTTAGAATCCGCGCTCGCGCTTCCCATTAAGTGGGTGTAAAGCTCACCGTTAGTTTCAGGTTAAGCCTGAGCAAACGGGTAGCATTACTGCTATAACAGCGTCGTCGCGGTAAATTTTTCATACTGGTAGCGACTTCTCACAACACTCCACAGACGCTTGGTAATGTCGGCTCCCGTCTTTACCAGTGTCATCCAGAGGGCAGCTTCCTTATGGGTAGATTAACAACGCACACGCTAAGTAATGTAAAATACCAACAAGCAGGCGATTTTTTCAATTATTACTTGTGTCGAATTTACCCAAAGACTTTTTAGTTTTCCTCTAGAAAACAAATTAATAAAGATATCATCGCACGATTTCTAGATTAATTAGGGTCACAGAGCCAAAAAAATGTATAAATGAAGAGACTTTTGGTGAGGATGTTTAGACTTCCATGCCCAAGTCTGGTGTGCAAAGAGATTGCTCTTCGCCAAACAAAATAAAGACAAAAAGCTGGAATTTTATCTATAATATGGGTGACAAGCCAACAATTGCGATTTCTCACCTTGGCTGTGAGAAGAACAGAATTGACACAGAGCATATGCTAGGACTGCTAGTAGAAGCAGGCTACGGCGTAGATTCTAATGAAGAGTTAGCAGATTACGTTATTGTCAATACCTGTAGTTTTATTGAAGCGGCTAGAGTTGAATCTGTCAGATGTTTGGTAGAACTGGCAGAAGCGAATAAAAAAATTGTAATCGCAGGCTGTATGGCGCAGCACTTCCAAGAGCAGTTGTTGGAAGAGTTGCCCGAAGCAGTGGCGGTGGTAGGCACAGGCGAATATAACAAAATTGTAAATGTTATTCAGCGGGTAGAACAAGGAGAGCGCGTCAAGCTCGTCAGTGCACAACCAACCTACATTGCCGATGAAACCACACCGCGCTACCGCACTACAACCACTGGGGTAGCTTATTTGCGGGTTTCCGAAGGATGCGATTATGGTTGTGCATTTTGTATTATTCCTCATCTCAGAGGAAAACAACGATCGCGTACTATTGAATCTATTGTCGCTGAGGCTGAGCAGTTAGCATCCGAAGGGGTACAGGAAATCATTTTGATTTCCCAAATTACTACGAATTATGGTAAGGATATCTACGGGAAACCAAAACTAGCCGAATTACTGCGAGCTTTGGGAAAAGTAGATGTACCGTGGATTCGGATGCACTACGCTTATCCGACTGGATTAACTCCAGATGTGATAGCGGCAATTCAAGAAACACCCAATGTCTTACCATACCTAGATTTGCCGTTACAACATTCCCATCCAGAAGTTCTTCGGGCTATGAACCGTCCTTGGCAAGGAAGAGTAAATGATGCTATTACCTTTGCTCTTAAGGACGCACTACCTTTATCAGTGCTGCGGACAACCTTTATCGTCGGCTTCCCTGGCGAAACGGATGAGCATTTTGAGCATCTATTGCAGTTTGTCCAGCGTCATGAATTCGATCATGTTGGTGTTTTCACCTTCTCACTAGAGGAAGGAACGCCCGCGTACAATCTACCAAATCAGCTGCCACAATTCGTTATGGATGAGCGGCGGGATGCACTAATGGCACTCCAACAGCCCATTTCTCTCAAGAAAAATCACCAAGAAATTGGCAAGGTGGTTGACGTCTTAATTGAACAAGAAAATCCCGAAACAGGAAAGTTAATCGGTCGTTCAACCAGGTTTGCTCCAGAAGTGGATGGACAAGTTTATATTGATGAGGACAATTCCCACCAATCTCAATCGGTAGGAAAATCAAGGTTAGGAACTATTGTGCCAGTAGCGATCCAAGACGCTGATGCTTACGACCTCTACGGTCAAATTGTCAATAACTAATTAGAGTTAGTAGTTACAACTAACTTTTTACAAAAGTCAAAAGTTACAAATTAGGAGAGTTGATGAACCTTTCGTTTCAAGAATTAGGACTTTCAGAACAGTGCGTTCAGCAATTAGAAAAAATAGGCTTTACTGCACCAACAAGCATTCAAATGCAAGCAATTCCACAGCTACTTGCAGGTCGTGATGTGGTGGGTCAATCCCAAACTGGTACTGGTAAAACAGCAGCATTTTCTTTACCAATTTTAGAGCAGTTGGATATTAATCAAAAAGCCGTACAAGCGGTGGTTTTGACACCAACTCGCGAACTGGCAATCCAAGTACATGATGCGATTTGCGAATTCATCAGCAACCAAGGATTGCGGGCTTTAGCAATTTATGGCGGACAATCGATCGACCGTCAGATTTTACAACTGAAACGCGGCGTTCATATGATCGTAGGTACACCAGGACGAGTCATAGACTTGTTAGATCGCGGATGCCTGAAATTAGATCAGGTGAAATGGTTGGTGTTGGATGAAGCTGATGAAATGTTAAGCATGGGCTTTATCGACGATGTAGTAAAAATACTTTCCCAAGCACCAGATGATCGTCAGACAGCTCTATTCTCGGCAACAATGCCGCCATCAATTCGCTCCTTGGTTTCAAAGTTTCTGCGATCGCCAGTAACAGTGAATGTCGAGCAGCCAAAAGCCGCTCCCAATAAAATCAATCAAGTTGCTTACCTCGTACCGCGCCATTTGACAAAAGCTCGGGCTTTACAGCCGATTTTGGAAATGGAAGATCCAGAAACAGCATTGATCTTTGTCCGGACTCGACGAACGGCAGCCGAATTGACTAATCAATTGCAAGCAGCCGGTCATAGTGTGGATGAATATCACGGTGACTTATCACAACAAGCACGAGAACGGTTGTTGATCAGATTTCGCAATCACCAAGTGCGTTGGGTGGTAGCAACGGACATTGCAGCGCGAGGGTTGGATGTTGATCAACTCTCTCATGTGATTAACTTCGACTTACCTGATAGCGTTGAAACCTACGTTCATCGGATCGGTCGTACCGGTCGGGCAGGTAAAGAGGGGACTGCAATTTCTCTAGTACAGCCATTTGAACGACGCAAACAGCAGGTATTTGAGCGCCATGTGCGCCAAAACTGGCAATTGCTATCGATCCCCACACGGACACAAATAGAAGGAAAGCAGTTAGAAAAATTACAAACGCAGGTGCGAGAAGCATTAGCGGGTGAGCGTCTGGCTTCGTTTTTGCCGATAGTCAGTGAGTTGATTGAAAAATATGACGCTCAGGCGATCGCTGCCGCCGCTTTGCAAATCGCTTACGATCAAACTCGTCCTGCCTGGTTACAATCAGACGGTGGTCTTACAGATGAGGATATTCTACCTCCCTCCTCCAAACCAAAGCTGCGAAGTGGGCGTCGTGAATTTCCTGGTGGTGAACGAAATCGTTCTAGCTGGACACCATCAGAAGCCACCCCCACAGAAGGAGAAAGACGTGTTAGTTCCAAGCCCAAGCCTCGGACTGCTCGTCGAGAATCCTCTATGACACCGACAAAAAAGATAGGTATTACCAAAGCTAGAGAATCAGCTTCTTAAATAAGTTAAGAGTTAAGAGTTATGATTTTGATTCCTCATACTAAAACTCTTAACTCCTCACTTATATAGTTCGTCCGATGCCTACAATTGAAATTCCAGTCAATGATTAATTTAGCCAAGGACGGCTGACTTGCTCGAGTTGGGCAATCTCCTCATCACTTAATCTCCAACCTAAAGCACCCGCATTTTGTTGTACTTGTTGGGGTGTTTTTGCGCCAGCAATGGGAATGACATTACCTTGGGCAATTAACCAATTGAGGGCAACTTGGGCGGGAGTGTGATCGTATCGAACACCTAAACTGCGTAGCAAAGATATCACTGGCTCAATTTTTCGTAAGCCTTCTTTACTAAATCGCGGATCTATCCTTCTAGCACCACTAGGGGTTTCACTGCCAGTGTACTTACCTGTAAGTAGTCCCTGAGCTAAAGGGCTATAGGACTAATATTTGATTTCTGAAAAAGCTCCGTACATTTGAAGAGTAGTA
>CALMVQ010000364.1 GCA_937873135.1 uncultured Scytonema sp.
ACGAATAACAATCAGTCATTGATTCGCAGGCATCGTCAAAGCCGGAAAAGCTTTGATGCGAGCGCAGTTAACATAATCGAAAGCTGAAAAAGTTATCAATTTTACAAAATCTTTATGTAATTTAGCAGTTTGACAAGTAAAACTCTTTTCAGTTTGCTATTAGTGGACTAATGTAGTAGAGTGCGTGAGGAATTACGCAGCTCTTTTACTTTTTTGAGGAAGTATTTTAATGACCGCAACTTCTCCCCGATTAAAGCACGAGGTTAAAGACCTCGCCCTAGCTCCCTTGGGAAGACAGCGCATTGAATGGGCTGGACGCGAAATGCCAGTCTTACGGCAAATCCGCGATCGCTTTGCCCAGGAAAAACCCTTCGCAGGCATACGCCTCGTTGCGTGCTGCCATGTCACAACAGAAACAGCCCACTTAGCAATTGCACTGAAAGCTGGTGGTGCAGATTCCTTACTAATTGCGAGCAATCCGCTATCAACACAAGACGATGTAGCTGCTTGTCTCGTCGCCGATTACGAAATTCCTGTCTTTGCCATCAAAGGTGAAGATAACGAAACCTACAGCCGCCACGTCCAAATCGCATTAGATCATCGTCCCAACATTATCATTGATGACGGCTGCGATGTGGTTGCGACCTTGGTTCAACACCGCCAACACCAACTGGCTGATATTATAGGCACCACAGAAGAAACCACAACCGGAATTGTGCGGTTGCGAAGCATGTTGAGAGATGGTGTCCTTACCTTCCCCGCGATTAACGTCAACGACGCTGACACCAAACATTTCTTTGATAACCGTTACGGTACCGGGCAATCAACCCTCGACGGTATTATCCGCGCTACAAACGTCCTGCTTGCTGGTAAAAACCTTGTTGTCGCAGGTTACGGCTGGTGCGGTAAAGGCACAGCTATGCGAGCTAGAGGACTGGGTGCTAATGTGATCGTCACCGAAATCGACCCCATCAAGGCAATTGAAGCAGTGATGGATGGTTTTCGCGTACTCCCAATGGCAGAAGCAGCTCCCCAAGGCGATTTGTTTATCACCGTTACCGGGAACAAGCACGTCATTCGTGCTGAGCACTTTGATGTGATGAAAGATGGCGCTATTGTTTGTAACTCGGGTCACTTTGATATTGAGATCGACCTGAAATCCTTGGGTGCTAAAGCTAAGGAAGTTAAGACAGTACGTTCCTTTACGCAAGAATATCGTCTCCAAAATGGTAAATCAGTTGTCGTTCTAGGTGAAGGACGCTTGATTAACCTGGCTGCAGCAGAAGGACACCCCAGCGCAGTTATGGATATGAGTTTTGCGAATCAGGCACTGGGTTGCGAATATTTGGTGACTAATAAGGGTCAATTAAAACCTGGTATTCACTCAATTCCAGTTGAAGTGGATCAAGACATTGCACGCCTGAAGTTGCAGGCAATGGGAATTCACATCGATACCTTGACAAAAGATCAAATTGAGTATACAAATTCTTGGACTTCTGGAACTTGAAATAGAATAAGCGAGCGATCGCTCTTCTAAAGTTCATAAAGTGGGATGGGCGATTCGCCTATCCCACTTTATATATTGAAACAATGACAAAAATATTTGCTTACAATCCGGAATAGTGCAATATAACTCTGTATTCTTAAATATCACACCAAAAACGGTGAGGCTGAGAAGGCTAATTATTTGCCCGATTCCTATACTGACAATAACTATACCGAAAGCGAACCACACTGTCAAAAACAGTGTGGTTTATATTTAGCGATGACATCAATTTGAAAAAAGAATGCAACAGATGGATCAGTAAAACTTATTAATGACTATTACTTACGGGTGCTAATACTGTATTGATCACAGTTGGTGGGTCATTCAAAGACAGAGTTAAATGAGGAGTAGGAATGTGATGATCGCTCTTGGTTGCGATCACTGCTGTTCCTAAAGCAAAAAACTCAATCACATGAGAACTCCACGAATATTGATGTTCGTCAATATTGGCACCAATAACGCCTTCTGCTTGGAGATGGGCAGCCTCAACTTGCATCCGTTCCATCGCTAGTTCGCGAGCATCATAAAGAGCTTGAGTAAAGTTGGTCATTTCGACATTTTTACCAATGGTTCTAAACCACTGTCCTAATCCTTGATAGGCGACATGGTAAACGCAATTACCCATCACTAAACCCAAAGGGCGATAGCCTGCCCGTAATAGTGTCCAAAAATCCTGTCCAGAAAGATCGCTTGTAAAAGGTTTGCCTTTAATCGTGCGGTAAGAAATTGAACTATCTCGTGCTTTGACTGCTGTCCCAATTGCCACAAATTCTGCCATATTGGGTTCCCAAGTCATATGCTTTGCCGTCAGACGCACTCCAACAATCCCATCTGCTCCCAGTGCTTCTGCCTCTTCTTGCATCCGAGTCATTGCCAATTCACGAGCATGGTACATTGCCTGAGATAGCACCGTCATTTCCATATTCTGGTTGATCCCCGCCCATTGAAAACCAATGTGATACATCGAACAACCAACGACTAGCCCCAATGGCTCGAAACCCGCCTCTTTCACCAATAGAAACTCATTCACTGAAAGATCGCTGGTAAACAATTTCTGCTGGCTACCACCTTGCTGCATCATTGACAAGCGTTCGCGAGCATGTTCGGGTAAATCAGTAGCAATTGGCGGATTATTACCGGATATGGGCTTTTTATTTGTCATAAAACCTCACTTAGAAAGTGGATAAAACATTAAAGTTTTGCTGATGGGATTTTCTGTAGGGATTCGATCTTCAACAATGGCCGTGCCTACGGCAACAAACTTAGTTAACAGATCGCGGAATGGGCCTGTATTTCGGAAGTAGTTTATAAATTGGAAAATGAAACTGCCGAGCACTATGGGTAACAAAACAGCAATTCCAGCAATATGGCCACTCATCACTAGCCCAAAGCCAAATAGCCCAAATAGCTGAAAAAAGCAACCCAAAAATGACCAAGGCTGATAGTTAATAGCTTCTTCACTGGTTTTAATGTGCATTCCCACTGCACCCACCGCACCTAGTTGCCGAATCTCCTCTGTCAGACGCGTCACGGCTATTTCTCGTGCATCTTGAAAACCTTGGGTAAATTGCGTAAATTCTTGGTTGCGTCGTCCTTTACCGAACAAACGATTCCAACTAGACTGATTCATGAGCGCACGAGTCATGCGATCGCTATGGATATAGTAAGAACAAGTGCCAAAGACCAATCCTTTGGGGTAATATCCAGCTTGTCGGAGTTGCCAAAATTCCTGCCCGGTAAGATCGCTGGTAAAGGGTTGAGATTCCGGTGGACGACTCGGTATGCGGATGGCGGTACCAATGGCAGTAAATTCGATACAACCAGTTCCCCAGGTCTGCCGACTCTGTTTTATCCGGACTCCAATAATACCGTGAGATCCTAACATAGCCGCTTCTTGTTGCATCCTACTCACAGCTAATTCCCGTGCCGATAATTGCGCTTGAGATAAAGCTGTCAGTTCTCCTGTAAACTTTTGATAACCGCGAAAATACCCATAAAAGCTAACTTTGTGGAAGCAAGTTCCCATGACTAAACCAATTGGTTCACAACCAGCTTCACGAGTAAGTAAATACTCATTGCAACTTAAATCACTGGTAAAGAAATTTTCCCCAACTTGCTTTTGTGAGTTGATGCGGTGACGGGCTTTGGCAGTAATTGTAGCTGGTTGTGATGATTTTTGATGAGGATTTGTTTGTAATTTTTGCTGATTTTTTGTAACTGGTTGCTGACTTCGTGTCGGATTAAACAGCCAGATTGCTCCTTGGCGACAAGTATTGGCTAAACGTACAAATAGCCCCATAAATTTTACCTATCCAATAACAAATTTACTGAGAGCATTTCGCATCTCTCCGCTCCGCTGTGCTTGATGAGAGAGTTCTAGAGCGAGTTGATCATTCCACTGCTCCATTGATACCTCCGTTATTTTAATCACAACACCGCGCACCACTTTCAGGACTTTGGGAGTGAAAGAACCGTAACGTTCCCGGTTAATTTGGTAGTGATTTTCGTTAAAGCGAATCGTAATTTGTTGAATTGCACCCATACCAAGAAACCCACTGTACTTAACTTGGGTGTTGTTAGGTAAAGATAGCTGTAACTTTTTGGCAAGAAACTCTAGTAAATCACTAGATTCTTGCTTATCCATATGCAGAGCCGCCGCTAGCACATCTACTGCTAGAGCTTGATCTAAATTATCTTCCATAAAAGATACTGCCTTGCCGACTTAGTTATTCTTCAGATTTGAGATTGCTCATTTTGGAGTAAAAATATACCTCATTTTATAACACTTCTTACTTTTTTCGGCAACTGACTTCGAGATAGGAAATTGGGAGGGCTGTTTCGAGACGCTCCGCTTTGTTGCGTCTCTACATTAGAAATGTTGCGAAAATTAATTATACGTGCGTTGAAATCCTTGGTAGGGGGGAATCACGGCTTTTAAGATCGAGAAACAGGAGCCGTGTTTCTACCAACCTGCTACCCGATTGGCACCGACTAACTTTGGTGTAGGTCATCAACGAATCGCACTTTGGAAGTCCCTTATCAAGCCAATTGCTCGTTTATAGCTTGCAGAAGCAGGGAGCGATCGCTGTTACAGAACAGATGGTTACCAGGGAACATTCGTTGTTTAAAAATGCTACAAGTATGCTGTTGCCAAGGAGAGATATCATCAAGTTTTACTAGATGATCCTGTATTCCTGCAAAAGCTGAAATGGGACAATCAAGGGGAGCTTCACTGTAAAATGTGTAAGTACTGACAATTTGCGAGTCAGCCTTAATAGTTGGTAACAATGTCTGTACAAAATCTGCATTTTCTAGAAGAGATTTTGGTGCATCGATCAGACGAGGTAGTTCTCTAATCCATTCAGAATCATTTCTCTCACCCATAGTTTGCAATGGATTGATTAACTGAGTGGCAAAGGAAGCAGCAGCAAATAAATGAACTGGACTGAGATTGTATTGCCTACGAAGTTGACGAGCTAGCTCAAAGCTGATGAGTGCTCCGAGACTATGACCGTAAAAAGCGAAAGGTTTATCTAAATAAGGGTGCAAAACTTGGGCGAGCGTTTCTACAAGGTGCGACATCTGCACAAATGGCTGTTCACTAAGACGATTTTCTCGTCCTGGCAGCTGAATAGGACAGACTTCGATTTCTGGTGATAAACCATTTCTCCACTGACGGAACATGGAAGCTCCTCCGCCCAAATAGTGGAAGCAGAATAAACGAAGTTTGGCATTTGGGTTTGGCTGATGATCAACAATCCAATTATTAGCTTGTTCAAGATCTGAATTGTTGATTTCGTTTTGGGTTGTACTGGCTGTTGAGAGAGAACGAAGTTCTATTAACTTCTGAAGTAGCTGCTCTGCAAGGTCGGTTAAACTAGGATTCTGGAGTAGCTTGGTTGCTGCTAGAACGATTCCCAGTGTAGACCGGAATGCATTGTTGAGTTCGAGCGCCATCAAAGAATCAATGCCCAGTTCATTCAAAGGCTGTTCTAAATCTAGCGATCAAGATTGATAGCCAAAACGCGAGCAAAGCGCTCCCAAGTCTGCTGTACTAAAACACCATCATCCAAAGTTCCTGCCGAATGGATTATACCTCGCAACGGTGGCAGCGATCGCTCAATGTCTTTGAATAGTTGGGCAACTTCTCCTTCCACAGACACATCAGCCCGAATGACGACTACCTGAGCACCAGCCTGTTCTAATTTTTTGATCTGACTCCTAGCTGCTGCATTTACCTCACTGCGCCCTACTAGAACTAGATGTTTGGCTTTGCGTTCCACCATCCATTGCGCCACCAATAATCCCAAGCCTCCCATACCGCCAGTAATCAGGTAGGTACTATAGCAATCGCCAAGGCAATTAGGACATATACTAGAGGTAGCCCTTTTTTCGGTACAGCGATCATTTTGACCTATGCCCAAACCTTACAGTTATGATCTTCGTCAAAAAGTCATCCAAGCCATTGAACTTGATGGACTCAAGAAAAGCGAAGCAAGTCTTCTATTCAACATCAGTCGCAATACGATAGATTTATGGCTGAAGCGACAAGCCGAAACAGGTGACTTCCGAGCCTTACCCAATCAGCCTCCTGGTAATGATCACAAAATCACTGACTGGGATAAGTTTCGTGAGTTCGCTCAAAGGCATGGGGATAAAACCCAAGCCGAGATGGCAGAACTTTGGGACGATCAGATTAGCGATCGCACAATCTCACGCGCCCTAAAAAAAATTGATTTTACTCGAAAAAAAAGACATATGGCTACCGTAAGCGTGATGAAGATAAGCGACAGGCGTTCATAACACATTTATTAGCTGTGGCAATACGACCTGAAATCTGAACTGGACTATCGTAGCGGAGTATTTCTTCAACAGCACTTTGAATGATTGTTGGTTCCCTAATGAGCTTGGACATTTGGTCGGGATGTTGCAACAATGCCAGCATTCCGTTACCGATTGTATTTACTGTGGTTTCTTCACCTGTGAGAAACAACAATATACAAGTTGACAAAAGTTCGTCATGACTTAGCTTGTCACCTTGCTCTCTAGCTGCAATCAAAGCACTAATGAGGTCTTGTTTTGGGTTTTTTTCTTGTTCAGTCACTAGAACGCGTAAATACTCTCGAAACTCTTCAGTCACCTTATTCATTGCTTGATATTCTGGCAGTGATAGCGGTGCATCCAAGATCCGGGCTAAAATATTAGCCCACTCATGAAGTTGGTCTTGAGCCTCATTCGGTATTCCCAACATCCTACTAATCACAGTGACTGGAAGTGGAGCCGCAAGATCGGCAATAACATCCATTGTTCCGGTGTGACGAAGGTCAAGCAATTCATCCACAATCTCCTGAATCGCAGAACGCATACGCTCAACGACGAAATGTTGCTTCAGCCATTCCATAGCAGGGATAAAAAGCACTTTTTCTAAAGCCGCAATCTGCAAAGGTTGCGGAAAATCTCTCTATAGTTTCCGCACGCACAGGTTCGGAACCGTTAAAAGCAACATCCCAACTACTTAAATCAAGTTGTGTCCGTTGTTCTGGAGTAATTTTGTTAACACACAGGTCGTAAGCAAAGTTGGGTCCACCACTGGTAGTTCCCTGATAATCGGAAATAGCTTTTAGCCACAGAAAAGGGTTCATCAAGAATGTATCTGGCGACATTAGTGTAACCGGATAACCACCATATATAGGCTGTAGTACTCCACCGATCAACCCCATATCATGGTAAGGAGGAAGCCATATTACATATTTAGTATCAGGCGTGTGCTGTAAAAATTTATTAATTAAAGCTAAATTGTGCAGTAAATTGCCATGACTTACCATCACTCCTTTCGGTGTCCCTGTCGAACCTGAAGTGTACTGAAGAAATGCTAGTACGTCACGGCGTAAATAAACCACCCATCTGAAATAGTTAAAACCCTTACAAAATAAGGTTCTTTCTTTTTACTTTTTACTTTTTACTTTTTACTTTTGCCTTGTTGTACTAGTGAGTATTTGGTGATGTTATCTGGGAAAAACCACTCGTCGGCATCGTCAGTCAGATCATCAGTAACTATGCATTGCAAACTTGCTAATGGAACTTCATTAAAGCTTTGTGCCAAGTTGGTCATCACAGAACTAGTCGTGAGTGCAAGTGAGTACATTGAAAGATTAATAAGAGAACAACACGGCAGTTAAAACTGCACGAGCCGTGAAGTCTCCTGGAGAGAATCTTCTCAAGGCGCGAGCTTCACGTCAAACCGCCCCGATATGAATAACGCATATGTATCAATTCATTTTATTTCTTGATACATATACTTCGGGGCTACCAGACATCCCGATCTTTTTAGTGTACTGGCAGATGTTTTTAAACTGAAGTGAAAAACAGAGCCAGCAGGAAAGATGTCTGGCTCTGTTTTGATTAAAGTCTACCTAACAAGAGCGTTTTGTTACCTCTGCAATGCGTTGTCCAAAGCGTTCTGAGGTGAGGCGATCGCCTGGATCTATCTGGGCTTCCTTACCGCTCATATCGAGTGGAGATTGACCCATCACACCCAAAAATCCTCCAAGTCGATTCACTCCATCATCTTTACCAAACAAGAAGCTTTGTAAGTCTCCCACGTTCACCCAAATCATACCGTGTTGAGCCGCGTTTGTTACCAAATATAGGAGTGTTCCCTGTTTATCACCACTAGGAGAGCTAGAATGCGTAAAGCCAGCAGCGATTTTGTCTTTCCATCCGTGTCGAAACCAAATTTCGCTAGTTGCATCAATAAATGCCTTGAACTGAGCTGCAACACCACCCATATAGGTAGGTGAACCGAACACAATTGCATCAGCTTGATTAAGCTTTTCTATTGTTGCATCATCCTTCCAACGACCATGCACAATCTGCTCGCCAACAATCCGCAAAACCTCAACAGTCGTATCTTCAACTTTGCTTGCACCTTCAGCAATAGCTTGAGCCATAAGGTGAGTATGACCAGCACCAGAAAAGTAGACAATTGCTACAGTAGGCATGACAAACTTGTTTAATTATTTCACATCAAATGACCAAGTAATATCATAGAGACTCTTTGCTATAAAGTTGAAGACAATTTATTTATGAGTCACGCCGCCCTTAGCGGCAAGGCAGCTATGCTGAGGGCAGCTATATAATCCCCATAACGCTCATTTAGGGAATTGAAGTATAAACGTAGCATGTGTTGTGCTATGCATCTTGCAAGGGATAAGTTTTCAAAGTTGCATAAATAAATTTAGGGCTTTAAACCCTGTGGCAGAGAGCTTTTTTAAAATTTCTTACCTTCAGCATAGCAGCTATGCTGCTATGCTGCGGTCATTCAGCAGACATGATATGATATGATGTCCGTAAAATCACCCATAATAAAAGAAACCCTCCCCGCTCGCGTTCTCGGGGTTGGGGGTGGGGTTCAGTGTTTACGAAAATTATAGTTAATTAACCGGACATGATATTACTTAGTCTGAAAGATATTTTGTACCATTTTTTTATCTGCACCCGCAGCTGCTCGATCTAACTCAGTAATTTCGCTCTCGTTCAACTGCCAACCTAAAGCACCAATATTGTCCTTTGCTTGTTCGACAGTCTTTGCTCCTGGAATCGGAATACTTTCTTTACAAATGCACCAGTTGATAGCAACCTGTGACATAGTCTTGTTGTTTGATTGAGCTATCTCTTGTAAACAAGCTAAAAGCGGACGAATTCCTGGTAATAACTGTCTAAACAGTAAACCTCGAATACCTTTGGGAAAAGGACCCTTTTCAGAGTATTTTCCTGTTAATATCCCTAATGCCAGAGGGCTGTAAGCAATTAATCTTATGCCGAGTTCATCACAAACCTCTTTAATTCCCAGTTGAGTGACAGGATAAGTGGACAGCAACGAGTACTGAACTTGCAAAGTAGTAATAGGAACTCCTCGCTCGGCAAATTTTTGCTGCACTCGTTTGAGCCGTTTCGGTCCATAATTAGATAAGCCTACTCCCTTGACTAATCCTTGCTCGTAAAGATCGGCAAGACCATCTAAAAGCCGTCCTTCCTGCCAGGGAGCGTAATTAGCCGTAGACCAGTGCATTTGTACTAAATCAACATTTTTACCCAAACGCTGTGCAGACGCCTTGCAAGCCGACACCATTGAGGAACGTGTCAATCTCCACGGATAAGCAGCTAGCTTGGTGGCAATACAAATATTTTCTTTGCCCAAACCTTGATATTCCTGGGAAAATCGTCCTAGTAGTAGCTCACTTCGCCCGTTCAATCTCCCAGTTCCGTAAGAATCACCCGTATCAAATAGAGTCACACCGTTGCTCACACAAAGGTTAAAGACGGCTTGCAACTGGCTATCCATACTTTCGTCATATCCCCAAAGCAGTCGGTTCCCCCAAGCCCATGTTCCACAACCCATCTTTGGAAGGGACAGTTTTTGGCTCATATGCATACTTACGTTGTTAATTGTTAATCGCGCTATAGCTAATGGCTGACTGCTACTAGTGCAACAAGGCAAAAGTAAAAAGTCAAAAGGTAAAAGAAAGAAATCCTTATATATCAAGCTTTTGGTTTGAAATTTACTGGTAAGTTATTTCAGCCAGCCTGCACTAGTTTAAATCATATGACGTATAAGCAATTGTTTATTTACACGGCAGGGAGAGTCGGCACTAATTACCTATTATTTGCGTCTAGGACTTTGCCGGGTGAATTACGCATCAGTTTCTCTCTTGGGGCGCATCAAATTGCTGTATTTTACGACCCTCATCCTCTAGAAAGGACCAATGCTTGTAGACGTTATGACGAGTAGATTCCATTATAAAACCAGACGATGGCAAGTGTGGGTTGTCAATGCATTATTTCCGCCCATCGAGCTGCGTTGTATTCCTCAAGGTTGGCAGCGATCGCTTAAACGTCTTTTCCCGCTCCTAATTCTGATATCTTTCATTACTGTTCTGCTTTTGGACAACTTCAACCCTGCGATCGCACAATTATCCCCTCGGGAAATTCGTGGAGTTTGGATGACCAGTAATGATTTTAACACACTCAAAGATCGCGCTAAACTACAAGATGCTATCAGCCAACTACGACGGCTGAATTTCAACACGATTTACCCAGTGGTATGGAACTCAGGATATGTAACGTATCCCAGTGCCGTAGCCAAAAATGCAGGTATTCAACCCTTCGTCTTAAAGGGTTCAGATGGACATGATATTCTCGCTAACCTCGTAGCCCAAGCTCATAGTCAAGGCTTGCAAGTCATTCCCTGGTTTGAATTTGGCTTCATGGCTCCCGCAACGTCAGAACTTGCATTGAATCATCCGCAATGGCTAACGCAAAAGCGAGATGGCAGCCAAACTTCGATTAATGATACTGGTGAAGTTGCGTGGCTCAATCCCTTCAATCCCAAAGTGCAGCAATTCATCACCGATCTCGTACTGGAAACAGTGACTCAATATGATGTTGATGGCATTCAGTTTGACGATCACATGAGTTTGCCCTACGAATTCGGCTATGATAAAGACACCGTTGCCTTGTACAATCAAGAAACCAATAACAATCCCCCCATCGATCCTCAAGATCCGGTATGGGTTTACTGGCGGGCTAATAAAATCACGGCGTTCATGGTACAACTCAACCAAGCAGTGAAAGCGAAAAAAGCCAAAGCGATTTTCTCGATTTCCCCCAATTACTACGACTTTGCTTACAAATTTCACCTGCAAGACTGGCTTGCTTGGTTACGGCAAAATATTGTAGACGAGTTAATTGTGCAAGTTTATCATCCCAATCTTCAAAATTTTATCGAAAAGATTTCTCGCCCAGAAATTAAAGAAGCACAACAAAAAATTCCTACTGGAATTGGGATTATGGCAGGGTTGAGAAATAGCCCAGTTCCAATACAACAAATTAAGTCTCAGGTACGGGCTGCCCAAGAACGTAATTTGGGCGTATCCTTCTTCTACTACGAAAGCCTTTGGAATTCCGCCCCAGAACCCGTGGCTGCAAGGCAAGCTGAATTTCAGACTATCTTCTTTACTCCCGCAATCCGTGCCAAAGTTGAGCCACTTTAAATTTATGGTAGCGCGATTGCACTTTGGATAACGTTAATAGGCATGAAGCGAGAATTACCGAAGCGCGTTTGTTAAAACCCTTGGTAGAAGCGAGAACCGCTATATACCAATTTCAAAAATGTTTGTAACACATAACCCATCTAGGGGCGAACTTACCCTACACAGAATTCTGTGCCGGAGAACGCCCCTAGATGGTTATCTGTCGCATTCTTTTTTCAAACTGGTATTAGATCATGTCCGGTAGCGTAACCTTAATATCGGAAGAACCCCACCCCGCCAAAGCTA
>CALMVQ010000365.1 GCA_937873135.1 uncultured Scytonema sp.
ACTGATGGGTACTTATTTTATACGGTAACTCAATCAATCCTGTGAACGGTTACATCCAGAACCCCTCGATTTGTGTGAAGTTATCTATAATGTGTATGAAGTTTTAGAGTCTTTAACCGGTGAGAAAGATTTACAAGTCGTTATAGATTGCGATCGCGCATCCAAACAAGTCGTAACAGATTCATTACGATTGCACCAGATTGTCACGAATCTTCTCAGTAATGCAATTCGCTACACAAAGTCAGGAACTGTGAAAGTTAAGTGTGAGATTTTAAACGATAATAAGTGGGCGATCGTCGTTTCAGACACTGGAATTGGGATCTCGCCAGAAGATCGAGAGCAAATTTTTGAACCTTACTTTCGCGTTGGTTCGAGTCATCAATCCTATCTTCCCGACAGCACTGGCTTGGGGTTAGCAATAGTTTTGCGGCTAGTCAAATTGCTACAAGGTGAAATCGATCTCGTTTCGCAGGTGGGAGTCGGTTCCACTTTTACTGTAACCTTCCCACTACAAGTAGTACCTGAAAATTAAAATTTCGTGGTTTTGGATGGGCACTCTGTTTCTGCCCACGCATATTACCAATGAAAATGTCAATCTAAATTACCAATTGTTCTTACTTTGGCTAGAGCATCTTCAGCCGCTGCCTTCTCCGCCTCTTTTTTGTTACGCCCTTTACCTTCTCCGTACTCTTTATCACCCACAACCACTTTAGCTACAAACTCTGGAGCGTGACAAGATCCACCTGTCTGAACCGTAACATATTTAGGAGGAAGAATAGTAACGTTGCGTTGTACCCATTCTTGAAAACGATTTTTTGAGTCTATATTAGAACGAGACTCCACAACACTTTCCGGTACAGAGTTAAACAGCGGATCGACAACAGCGCGAACTGCTTCAATATTTGAATTGTTATCCAAATAGTAAGCCCCAATAACTGCTTCAAAAGTGCTACTGAGCAAATTAGGATTTTGGTAACCCCCCTCTTGCATTGCACCTTTACCCAACTGCATCCGCAAATCTAAGCCTACTTCAATGGCAAATTTTGCCAGTTGCTTCTCATCTACCAGTGCCGAACGCCGTCGAGTTAATTTATCTTCTCCCATTTCTGGGTAACGACTATAAAGATACTCGCCACTTAAAAAGTTGAGCAACGCATCACCGAGAAACTCCAGGCGTTCGTTGTGTTCCCCTTCATGAGGATTCTCATGGATATAAGAACGGTGGAGCAGCGCACGGCGTAGGAGTTTTTCATTTCGGAATATTAAAAGTTTGTGCATTAACAGCGTGTTCGTGCGTACTAAATTAAGTATTGTTAGAAATTTATTTGTAAAGAACCTTAATGTTCAGGATAAAACCTGAATAATTGTTTAGCAAATCACTAAGTAAGAAAACTATGTAATCAACCATCCCCAACGACCCGATCCTATAACTTAATTCTACTGGTACCAAGCAGTATGGCTTTCTTGTCAAATTTTGGTATGCTAAAAACCTGGACTAGCAATGATAAAAACCATGCCTGCGCCTACCGTCACCCCTACCCCTTTGAGTACTGCCTTTCCTCTGACAGCAGTAGTCGGTCAAGAAGCAATTAAACTCGCCTTACTACTAGCCGCAGTCGATCCGAGGTTGGGAGGAGTGGCGATCGCAGGTCGTCGTGGGACGGCAAAATCTGTGATGGCACGTGCCATCACAGAGCTACTGCCACCCATTGAAGTTGTTAAAGGTTCTACTAGCAACTGTGACCCCAATCACCCAGAAGAATGGGATGATCAACTCCTAGCAAACGCTACGGAAGGTGAGGTACACACAGAAATTATCAAAGCACCTTTTGTACAAATTCCTTTGGGAGTAACAGAAGATAGACTTTTGGGTTCGGTGGATGTCGAACAGTCAGTAAAACAAGGGGAAAGTGTGTTTCAGCCTGGTTTGCTCGCACAAGCACACCGAGGCATCCTTTATGTGGATGAAATTAATTTATTAGACGAGCAAATATCCAATCAGCTTTTAGCAGTACTATCTGAAGGACGCAACCAAATTGAACGGGAGGGCATAAGTTTTCAGCACCCCTGTAAACCCTTATTCATTGCTACTTATAATCCTGAAGAAGGAACACTGCGAGAGCATTTGTTGGATAGGATTGCGATCTCTCTGAGTGCTGATGGTGTACTTGGTATAGATCAAAGAGTTGAAGCCGTAGAGCAAGCGATCGCTTACTCCCGTTCTCCTCAAGAATTCCTTCAGCAATACAACGAAGATCTCGACGCCATTAAAACCCAAATCATTCTGGCACGGGAATGGCTCAAAGATGTTAATATTTCTCACGAACAAATTGCCTATCTTGTAAATGAAGCAATTCGTGCTGGCGTACAAGGACATCGTGCCGAATTGTTTGCCCTACGAGTTGCCAAAGCAGCTGCTGCTTTGGAGGGGCGTACACAAGTGAATGCAGAAGATTTGCGGCGTGCTGTGGAGTTGGTTATTGTCCCACGAGCGACAGTCGTGCAAACACCGCCACCTCCAGAAGAACCACCGCCACCACCGCCTCCCCCACAGCAGAATCTTGAAGAACCCGAAGACGAATCAAATCAAGAGCAAGAAGAACTTGAAGAGAACCAAGAACAACCAGAACAAGAACCACCCAGTATTCCGGAAGAATTCATCTTCGATCCAGAGGGAGTCATCCTCGATCCGAGTGTGCTTTATTTTGCTCAGATGGCTCAGCAGCAAGGCAAGTCTGGCAGTCGTAGCTTAATTTCTTCCGAAGACAGAGGACGCTACGTCAAGCCAATGTTGCCCAAAGGAAAAGTGCGGCGTATTGCTATAGATGCCACCCTCAGAGCAGCGGCTCCCTATCAAAAAGCACGACGGGAAAAGCAGAGGGGACAAAAAGGGGAAATGCCTCTCACTCAGACACTCCCCTCTTCCTCTCAAAAGCGGGTTTTCGTCGAACAAAGCGATATTCGTTCCAAGCGCTTGGTACGTAAAGCAGGAGCTTTGGTGGTGTTTGTAGTCGATGCCTCTGGTTCAATGGCGCTGAATCGGATGCAGTCAGCTAAAGGTGCGGTGATGCAATTTTTAACAGAAGCTTATCAAAACCGCGATCAAGTCGCTTTGATTCCTTTTCGGGGAGAACAGGCAGAGGTGTTATTGCCCCCTACACGTTCCATCGCTTTAGCGCGTAACCGTCTCGAACGTTTACCCTGCGGAGGTGGTTCGCCGCTTGCCCACGGGTTAACTCAAGCTGTACGTGTTGGATTGAATGCCCAAATGAGTGGAGATATTGGGCAAGTGGTGATTGTCGCGATTACTGATGGACGTGGCAATATTCCTCTGGCGCGTTCTTTAGGTGAACCAATTGAACCAGAAAAAAAACCAGATATTCTAGCGGAATTGTTAGAAATTGCCGCTAGAATATCTGCTCTGGGCATACAGTTGTTGGTCGTTGACACTGAAAATAAATTTGTTTCTACTGGATTTGCTAAGGAATTAGCCAAGACAGCTAGAGGCAAGTATTACCATTTACCAAAAGCCACCGATAAAGCCATTGCCGCTATGGCGAAAGGAGCGATCGCTGATTTAAAATTTTGATAAAAATACGTGAGGAATAAGGAATTTTCCCATAATTCATAACTATTATATCCCTGCCACAGCCTGTGGTTGTAACACTGACATTAAGTCCTGAACTCCCTTTTGCAGATAGCGTGTCACTGTCATTGGGCTAGTACCAATTTTCTTGGCAGCGTCCTTACGAGAAAGTTCCTTTAGAAATACCAATTCAACTGCCATCCGGGGTTTTTCTTCTAACATACTTATTGCCCCTTGAAGTTGTTGCCGTTCTTCTTCTTTTTGCTGTTGAGCAGCAGAACGGGGACAAGGAATTGCTTCACCCAAGGTGATTTGGCAATCCACATAGTGAACCACAGTAGCATCTAAACTCAAAGGCATACGATTTTGCGCGGCTAACTTGGTTTCTTGCCATTCTTGCACAGATACTTGTAGTTGACGGGCAATTTCCGAATCCTTAGGAACACGACCAAGACAAGCTGCTAATTCCTTGCGAACCTTTTGCCCCTCATTATAAAGTTCTTGCCAACGACGGGGAATTTTTAACAGCGTACTGCGATCGCGCAAAAAGTGTAGCATTTCACCCCGAATGTATGGCACAGCAAAGGAACTAAAAGCATATCCTTGGCTTGGTTCAAAACGCTCAATAGCCCTGATTAAACCAAAATAACCAATTTGCTCCAAATCTTCATAAGGTTCATTACATTGATAGCTGAATTTATGAGCCATCTTCCGCACCAAGCCAGTATGTAACTGCACAAGTTGATTACGAAGTTTAATAGAAGGATTCTGGTAATATAAGAGCAATAACTCCATACCATCAGATCGCATAGAGAACTGATTTGCCGCCATAAAATATCCTTTGTTGCAACTCGTTTCTTTATAAAAGTGAGTCGCGTAAACCTTTTTTCGCTCTGAAATTATTGTCCTTAAGACACGCTAAACAAACCATAGTTGTTTTACTGAACTTATGAGGGGTCTTACTCCGCATCTCAGCATTTATACGGAGAAATTAGACGCGACTTTTTGGTGTAAGTTACTTGAAGTGGCGTAAAGAAGCGTCAACTTTTATGATAAGGCATATAACTCTTACTTGATAAATTAGGTAAAAATGGAAGTGACAGCGTTTAGCGAACGCTCAAATATCTTTGGAGTTAATCTTCTCAAAAAAAATTATTTGTGAAATATGAGCAATACAAGCAACTTCCGTGAAGCGATTCGTCAGGCTAAAACTCAGGCTCTAGTTGGTCCTAATGTGATTGCCAATGCCCTACCTTTTGTTGGTGGTGGTTTGGTCTTAACTGCACTTGGAACTTATGGTGGACTTGGCGTTATTCGTAATCATCCCCAACTATTCTTTCCCACCTTCATTGGTGCTGTCATCGTTGAGTTGATTTTGTTCTTCGTTGCCCAAAACGTTGCTGAAAAGGGTAATCAAAAAGTCGCACTACCACTGCTAGCAACTTACAGCCTCTTATCTGGATATACTCTCAGTGGCTTAGTATATGTAGCACTGAGAACCCCTAATGTGGGCATAGCGGGTATTGGCTTTGCGGCTCTTGGTTGTGGTGTCACCTTTATTGCCGCCCGTCAGATTGGCTCAAATCTTTCCGAACAAGACGGCATGGCGTTGACAAAAACTGTCCGTCTCGGCGTGATTGCCTTGGTGGTTGTCTGTCTAACCCAGTTTTTATTCAGCTTGTTTGGTGTTTACACGCCGACTTGGTTGGAAATTGCCATATCCGGTTTGGGCGTATTTCTCTTTGCTGGAGTGTCTGTCGTCGATTTCTACATCCTGCCACGTACCTACCGCGATGACCAGTACTTACCAGCTGCTTTGTCAATGTACTTGACATACATCAACCTGTTCATTTTTATTTTACGGCTGCTCGTTGCCATCAACAGTCGTGATTAGGCACTTACCAGTAAATAAATATCCAGCGAGTTTCCCTTGCTTTCCTAGCGCGACTAGGACCAAAGATATAGAATGAACTGCTGGATAATTTATTTTTATGGATCTCCCTAAAGTACAGATGTGACACTATGGCGTGTCACATCTTGAGCGGCATTCAGCATGACTTCTTCTAAAATTTAATAGATAGCGATCACTATCTACAGCAAACTCTATGGAAGTATTAGAACTCAAACGCGAAATCGAAACGTTGTCTGGCCGCCTGGGTAAAACCCAGGACTATCTTTGACATCCCAGCATTAACAGCCAAAATTCAAGATCTGGAAAAAATCTCGGCACAGCCAGAATTCTGGGATGAACAAAATAAAGCCCAAGAAACACTGCAAGAACTGAACGATCTCAAAGAACATCTTCAACAGTATCGTCACTGGCGAGACAGTTTAGAAGATTCTAAGGCAGTATTAGAACTCTTGGAGCTAGAAGCGGATGAGAGTCTATTACTTGAAGCAGAGTCCACTATCAGTAAACTCAATGTTGAACTTGACCAGTGGGAGTTGCTACAGTTACTTTCTGGCCCTTTTGATGAAAAGGGTGCAGTAGTGACAATTAACGCTGGTGCTGGTGGCACTGATGCTCAAGACTGGGCGGAAATGTTGATGCGGATGTACACCCGTTGGGGAGAAAGACAAGGCTATAAGGTGCATTCAATAGAAATGTCTCTTGGTGATGAAGCAGGAATTAAATCAGTGTCCTTGGAAATTACCGGTCGTTATGCCTACGGTTACTTACGGTGTGAAATGGGTACTCATCGCTTAGTGCGGATTTCACCCTTTAACGCCAATGGTAAACGACAAACCAGCTTTGCTGGGGTAGAAGTGATGCCGCAACTAGACAACAATGTACAGCTGGAAATTCCAGATAAGGATTTGGAAATTACCACCTCAAGAGCTGGTGGTAAAGGCGGCCAGAATGTCAACAAAGTTGAAACCGCCGTGCGAGTTGTTCATCTTCCCACTGGGATTGCGGTACGTTGTACTGAAGAACGCAGCCAATTACAAAACAAAGAGAAAGCCCTTGCCCGCTTAAAGGGAAAACTCCTCGTTATTGCCCGAGAGCAACATGCCAAAGAAATAGCCGAAATTCGCGGTGATATGGTAGAAGCTTCTTGGGGGAACCAAATCCGTAACTACGTTTTTCATCCTTACCAAATGGTGAAGGACTTGCGTACCAACTTGGAAACGACTGCGATCGCGGATGTCATGAACGGCGACTTAGATCCATTCATTCAAGCCTATCTGCGACAAGAAAATCAGCTTGTGGAGTAGAGGTAGCAATCGGGACAAGGCAAGTGAGGGAATAAAAATGAGTTTCATTCTCTCCCCATACTTGATTTTCTGCTCTCTAATTAGCCGAAATGGCAGCTATCTGTTAAACAAACTGTTACATTATTATCAGGGTTTGTTATCGAATAGATGTCAGCATCCCGCGCTGAAGCGACAGGGCTTAGTGCCTGCCGCTTCAACTAGCTGACCCGCATAAGTATGTACGCATACTACATTATCGGCAAGCGTTTAAATTTTTATCTATGGATACGAAGCCAGTCCGTAGCTCTAAAACTGAACAGTTAAACATCCTTCGTGTCCAGGTACACGATTTCCAACGTATCAAAGGTTTTTAGATGAGCAACTCTCCTTCAGAACCTCAACCAAGCTACGTGAAACTCGCCATGCGAAACATGGTGCAAAAGCGTGGCACTTCGCTGAAACATTTCTTCTTGAGTACAGTAGGACTTTTGGCTGTACTCGTAGGTCTTGCTTACCTAACTCGCTAACAACAACCATTACTTCAGCAAGGAGACTTTGTAGAGAAAAGTGCAAGTTGAAATATATGTGCAGGATGATTTTTACGAGTCGTCCCAAGCAGAAGTGATAAAATTTGGTGAAACCGATCTCCGAATTGCTCCTGAAACTTGGGAGAAGTGGTTTAAATGTTGGTTGGAAAAACTGCATTCTCATCTTCCAACCACCTCTGTTTATGAGCTAGGGCTGCGTTTGACTGATGATACTGAAATTCAGACATTGAATGCCCAGTATCGTCATCAGAATAAACCAACTGACGTTTTAGCCTTTGCGGCGTTAGAGGTAGACTGTCCAAGAAGCGACGAAATGCTTGCCGTATTGCCCCTATATCTTGGTGATCTTGTGATTTCCGTTGATACAGCAATACGGCAAGCGGAACAGCAGGATTACCCTTTGCAAACTGAACTTGCTTGGTTAGCATCTCACGGGTTACTGCATTTGCTAGGCTGGGATCATCCTAATGAAGAAAGTTTGAGTTTAATGTTAAAACAGCAAGTAATATTACTGAAGATAATTGGTATTGATATTGACGTAGAATAGGACTTGTGTGCATTCATGTTAAATGTTTTTCTTAATTGCTCTATTGTGAAAATTCTGTGAAAAATTGCAATAGAGCCTAATTAAGCGATTAGGATCGGCGAAAACTCCAAATTTACTCACTCTGCTGTTGTATTTTTATGCCTATGCCTCAACAACAAGTTTCGTCGCCACCAAAGTCAAACAGCGTAGAAACTGTTGTCACCGAGCAACGCGGACTCTCTTGGCAGGTAGCCTCTAATTTATTTATAAGTTTTAAGTATGCGTGGACTGGAATTACCTACGCTTTTCAAACGCAACGTAATTTTCGGATTCATGTGAGTGTATGTGTTATAGCAATTGGGTTAAGCGTTTTTTTACACCTCAAAGCAGTGGAGATAGCGGTAATAGGGGTAACTAGTGGTTTTGTTTTGGCTTTAGAGTTACTAAATACGGCAATAGAATCGGTCGTTGATTTAACAGTTAAGCAAACTTACCATGAATTAGCAAAAATAGCTAAAGACTGTGCTGCCGGCGCTGTGCTTATTGCTGCTTTGGTAGCAGTGTTGGTAGCAGCTATGCTTTTATTGCCTCCTCTCCACGCTTTAATTATGAGTCACTTTGCCGCATCATAAGCGGACGGGCTGACAATTACGGCCCCTTTTCTGATTATGTTAAGCTTTGTCAGAAATGTTTTCGAGGATGGAAAGAAACCCGAGCGCAGGAAATTTGCTTATTTCCATTGTTTGAAATTGAGCTAAGATCTCCACGAGTATGGGTGTATCGTCATCTTTTAGCTCAGTATCAAGTGTTACTTAATATTACAGTTTGGTAAGAATCAAAGACTAAGTGCTAGATAGCAGGAGTTATAGAATTTGATTATAGTTATTGATAATTACGACAGCTTTACCTATAACTTGGTTCAGTATTTGGGAGAACTAGCGGTAGAGTTCCCAGTTGCAAATGATATTAGAGTTTTTCGGAATGACAAAATATCTTTAGACGAGATTCTTGCCTTAAATCCAGATGCGCTATTGATTTCCCCAGGTCCTGGTCGTCCGGAAGATGCTGGAATCTCCCTAGATTTGATTCAACAAATTGGACCAAACTTACCAATTTTAGGAGTTTGCTTGGGGCATCAAAGTATTGGTCAAGTGTTCGGCGCTCGAATTGTTTCTGCACCAGAGTTGATGCATGGCAAAACTTCCCAAGTATCTCACACCGGAGTAGGTGTGTTCCGAGGATTAGAGAATCCTTTAACTGCCACTCGGTATCATAGTTTAGTTATTGATAGTCAAACTTGCCCAGATGTGTTAGAAATTACAGCTTGGGTTGAAGATGGCACAATTATGGGAGTGCGACACCGGAACTTTCCTCACATTGAGGGCGTCCAATTTCATCCAGAGAGTGTCCTGACATCTTCAGGAAAAAACTTGCTACGAAACTTTCTGGAACAAATACACTCGAGTAGTAATTAATGAAACGACGACAGTTGATTGGCTATGCTGGAGCAGGTTTGGTAACACCATTGGTTACTAACTTAGGATCTGAATTTCAGGCTACAGCTCAATCTAGTGGTTCACTGTCAATTCAGTGGTTGGGTCATAGTTGCTTTCTATTTTCTGGTGGTGGAACAAAAATCCTTGTCAATCCTTTTCGGCCAGTTGGTTGTACTGCTCGTTATCGTCCACCAAAAGTTTCAGCAGATTTGGTGCTTATTAGCAGTCAACTGCTGGATGAAGGAGTTGTGGAAAACCTGCCAGGAAATCCTAAGTTAATTTATGAACCAGGAGCTTATGAGTTCAAAGGGATCAAGTTCCAAGGAATTGCCATAGACCATGATCGCAAAGGTGGTAAGAAGTTTGGCACAAATACGGCTTGGCTTTGGACGCAAGCGAAGACTAATATCCTCCATCTTGGGGGAGCCGCAGCACCCATTTCCATTGAGCAAAAAATCCTCATCGGGCGTCCTGATGTAGCTTTAGTTCCTGTAGGTGGGGGTGCTAAAGCCTACAATGCTCAAGAAGCCAAGCAGGCAATTCAAGTTATCAATCCCAAGCTTATAATTCCTACTCAATTCCGTACACAAGCTGCCGATAATGCTAACTGTGATATTTCCCCAATGGATGGATTTCTCTCATTAATGCAGGGAGTTAATGTCCGTCGTAGTAGCAGTGACACGATCACTGTTAGCCCTGGTAGTCTACCTGAAAAGGGTGAAATTCAAGTTTTCAGTTATAAATTTTAACAACATTTTATTAAGAATTTGGGAATGAAGGTCTTCGGTTAGAGGTAGTGCACTCTCATCGCTACTTCATTCCTTGTTTATGCTTAAATACGTCTAAGGTAGATAGACAGTTTAGCTAAAAAGTTTTACAATCTAGGTATGTAGCAGTATATCTACTCATTGTCAAACCAAATTAATCATAGTAAAGATTTTCTGCTGATTTCACTGTATAGCAAAATCACTCTATTAGCATTGGAACGTCTTTAACTAGAGGGTAACAAACAAATGGACATAAAGCTGGTTTTAGTTGCATTAACAGTCATATTTACTGTTTCTTGCTTATTCTTTGGCACAAAAAACGGATTTTATGATTCAGATAACTATCATGGCAATGGCTCTGCTCATTGATGTAGAACAAGTACTCACATAAAGCCCCAATGCCGATCTGGAGAGATTGTTTTTATTTCTTTACCAAATCCTTACGAGGCGGAGGAGACGATATTGACGGACTTTGCTCAAGTCTCGCGCGAGTATACAATTGTCCTCCCTAAAATCAGTTCGCTCAGGATGTAGGAATATAAAAGTGTCGGGTGTATGGGTTTATCGAATGTGTTTAGGGGCAAGCAGGGTAATACACCTTTTTCTCAACCCTTACACCCTTTCTTTTTTGGGACATTTCCACAACGATGAGTTTTGAGGGGAGCAGAGCATGAGCGATCGCCTATCGGCTCAAGACAGTGTTGATCTAGCAGAGGCGGCTAATGAGCTAGAATGTTTGCCCTATGGCGTTCATCATAACGAGGAGGGCGTGTGTTTATTAGTCAGAATGGGACCACATCGGATCTTATTTGACTGCGGTTTGGCAGACATTTCGCCATTAATTAAAGATCTCAAAAAGCCAGCACGTCGCGGCACCTCCCTACCTGCAGACTTAGTACTGATTAGTCACGCTCATCCTGATCACGCTCAAGGGTTACTAGCACTACACAAAGCTTTTCCCCTATTACCAATCTACGCTAGCGAGGTCACTAGTAAATTACTGCCTCTCAATTGGTTGAACCAAGACAGTGAGGAAATCTCGCAATTTTGTCAAGCGTTACCATTGCGATCGCCTATAGAATTCAAAGACGGTTTGGTAGCAGAATTAATTCCTGCAGGGCACTTACCAGGAGCTGCCGCAATCCTGCTAACCTATACAAATCAACAACGTTCTTACAAACTCCTGTACACGGGAGACTTTTTTTTGTCGAATTCGCGGCTAGTAGAAGGTTTGCGTTTGGATGAATTACGTTCTATCGAGTTGGATGTCTTAATTATAGAAGGCACGTATGGCACGTCGCGTCATCCCCACCGTCGCAATCAAGAAAATCAACTAGCTGAGAGAATTAATCGGGCGATCTCTGACCGTTTTTCAGTACTTATGCCGACTCCCGCTTTGGGGTTAGGGCAAGAATTGCTCATGCTCTTACGCAGCCATCATCACTTCACAGGACGGGATTTGGACATTTGGGTTGATGGTGCTGTTGCGACTGGATGCGATGCTTATTTAGAACTGCTACCCCACTTTCCCCCATCCGTACAAAACTTTGCCCGTCATCAAGCACTATTTTGGGATGAACGAATACGTCCTCGAGTCCGTCGCCTACAACCAGAACAGCGTGCAACTGTTGGCAATTCCCCCTGCATTGTCCTGACAGACTCTACTGTCGATCTGAGCGAATACAGTCAACTAGCTACCAACCCTTGGCTGATTCTGCTGCCAGAAAAAACTAATATCAAACTTAACAATCAATACTCAAAACTGGCGACGATCGAAACTTATTTTCTTGCCCAGCACAGCGATTGTCCAGGGACTACTCAACTGATTCACAATTTGCGACCCCAACATGTTATCTTCGTCCACGGTTCCCCTACCTACTTAGCAGATCTCACAAGCTTGGAGGAGTTGCAAAATCGCTACCACGTACATTCCCCAGAGGCAGGTACGTTGGTGGAATTACCTATCGGAGACATATTTTTACAACCTGCAGCGCCGGAAACTAATTATGAAGGTGAGTTAACGGAGTTGGGAACAGTCGTGACAATTTCGCTTCCTGATGTAATTGCGGCCGATCCTCGCTGGCGGCAATTTGCTGATACAGGCTTAATCGAAGCCCGTTGGCAAGGAGAAGAGATTGTATTGCGGGGGTTGTCACAACGCGAATTACTTAACCAAAGTAGCGATCGCTATACTTTGTCTGATTTAAGTTGCTGCGGTACTTGCCGACATCAAAGGGGACAGAGGTGTTGGAACCCCATGTCCCCGTTATATAACTTTAAAGTTACTCTTGAAGGTTATTGTCCGGCATTTGAACGAATTAATGGTTAATAGTGGTATTAAGAACTAACAATTAACCATTAACCATTTACTAGTCTGGATTGGAGTCAGTAGAGTGATGATCGCGAATGCGTTCAGCCTCCGGACAATCTTCGGTCATCAGAGGTTCTACATTACCACGTGGCACTGAAGCTAGTTTTTGCGTTACAGCACCAATACTTTCAAGGCGAACCATTTCCTCCCAGGAACATATTTCGTCTTCTTCATCTGTTTCATAACGCAGGGTGACTAAATCACCCTCTATATCGATGATGCGAGCTCGCTCAATCCAGCGTTGCTGGTCCCGCAAGAAAACGCATACTTCCCGCCCATCGCAACACAATTGATAAATCTTGCGGTGTAGCATCTACTGCTTCTGCCTTTTTAAACGTAGTTAAATTTGTCAACATCTGGGTTGTCTCCCAGTAGAAGGTACTTTTTTGAGGTTCTGGAAACGAACCTTGGGAAGCACCTTTGTTTACCCAAGCCCAAGACTTGTTTGTAGTCATCTGTTTTGTAAAAATCTTGGGTTTCAAAGTTTTCTGTTACGACATTAGGTATACTCGGTCTTCATCAGGCTGTTCGGAAAATGTTTACTTCACGAGAAGTCACATAATTCGGGTGTTTTCCTGATGAGGTCAATAGTTATCAATGAGTCTTTCCCACCATTATGTAATAAATGATACTTCAAAGCCAGCTGAGTTTGCGGTTGTTTTAGTTGCCTTCTTGTAGTCATTTGCATTACCAGGAAGTCTGAGGACTCGGCTTTACATTTACCCCCATGTACCTGATCTTAGCTCATTCTCTGGCTGACCTTCATGGTTTTCGACAAGAATATATCAATTTCAGTGAGTTCTTAGCTTTGCTTTTTGACTTGCTCTGTCACTTCCATTGCCAATCTATAACACACTACTAGCTTAAAACTAGAGATTTTGGCTTCTTAGGGTATCATGTATAATGCGATCCATAACCAGATTAGTGGATGCTTCTTGTTGAATGCGACCCTCCCGCACTGCATTATACAGGTCTGCTAATGCTGCCAAATCGTCTGACTGATAGCTTTTCGTCGCCAGCATTTGATGAATGAGACCCTCAGATTCAACACTAAGACATCCAGTTTGGAAAGCAGATTCAATGAGTGTGCGAATCATTTTGAATACAGCATAGTTGGCGATTTCACACCTCTATCTTTAGCGATTTCCATCTTCTTTCCATTGATATAGATCAACGTGTCGCAGTGATTTTCCCTGAAGTCTGTTGTGACTAAAATCACACTCCTCGCAGGAAAACTGTCTCCAAAACGACTCCTCTCAAAAGCTTATCCTTAAATCGTCATCTCTAAAAGTTACCGTCAAAACACTAAGTAATTGCCGAAAAAGCTTATATTTGATTTTACTTTACAGCGGAAAATAATACTTAGAAGACGTAAACCTGAATAACAATTAGATCTGGTTATATGAAAAAGGAGCGGAAATCCTCATCCTTTTGACTCAAGTCTACCCAGTATAGATTTAACTTCCTGAAATATGAACAACTATTTCTCGACTATGATTTCGTTGCCTGTGTTCCCAAATGTAAATTCCTTGCCAAGTTCCCAACACCAACTGTCCTTGATTAATGGGAATATTTTCTGAAGTGTGGGTAAGGACTGTGCGGATATGGGCTGGCATATCATCAGGACCTTCAGTATCATGAATATACTTGGCCGATTCTGGCACAAGTTTTGCCATGAAGTTGGCTAAATCTCTAAGGACATCTGGATCGGCATTTTCTTGAATCAATAAACTGGCTGAAGTGTGGCGTAAAAATATTGTACATAGTCCAGATTCAATTCCTGATTCTGCGATTAAGGCTTCTATCTTTGGGGTGATATTTTGCAAAGATTTACCAGTGGTAGAAATTCTGAGTAGTCTTTGGTAGTGAGCCATTTACAGTTACCAGTTAGTAGTTATCTTTTTGTTCTGTATCTAATTGTTCGGAGATTTCTGCTTCTGCCAAGAGTCAAAGGGAATATTCATGATTCCAAGGAAAGATAGTGTTTTGAAACAGTAATTTTAGCTGATATTAGCTACTTTGGAGGCACTCTGCTGCTCGCGACTTTCCTGCAAAGCCTTACCAATTAACTTAGCAACTAACCAGGAGACAGAACGTTCTTCCGCCTCTGCCCATTCTGAGAGTTCCTTTTTCCACTCGGAAGGAACATACGCGACTACTCTCTCTAAGTCTGTCTTTCCGCCCATTTTCAATGCCTGCTTTTATTGTTTTTCCTACATACAGGATACAAGGAATGAACTAATCTGTGTTTTGCTGTGCTATGCTGTGCTAGCAAGACACAATAAGCTTTAGTCATGAACCATCAAAATTTGCTTTCGGTTACTAGAGAGCTTCTGAAACCATCAACTCGTCAAGGAATTGTTTTACTTTCTGCCAGGGAACTAGACAAGATGCGCCAAGTAGGAAAACTCGCAGCTAATCTACTCAAGCATTTAGAACCAATGGTAAAACCCGGAGTCAGTACAAAAGTACTCAATGATGAGGCAGAGCGTTGGATGCAAGCCCACGGTGCAATGAGCGCTACTCTAGGCTATGCGCCTCCAGGTTATCCCCCTTTCATGGGTTCAATTTGCACCAGCGTCAATGAAGTTGTTTGTCACGGAATTCCCAATTCTAAACAAATCCTGAGAGACGGAGACATCATCAATATCGATGTGACCCCAATTCTAAACGGTTATCACGGTGATACTTCTAGAATGTTTCTCGTTGGCAACCCGTCAGCAATAGCGCGAAAACTAGTTGCAGTGACTCAAGAATCCATGATGCGGGGAATTGCGGAAATTAAACCCGGAGCGAGAGTTGGAGATATTGGCGCTGCAATTCAGGAATATGCTGAGGCAAATGGGTTTTCAGTTGTACGAGATATGGTTGGGCATGGTGTTGGTAGACAGTTTCACACAGAGCCGCAAATTCCTCATTATGGAAAACGGGGCAGTGGTTTAAAATTACGTTCAGGAATGGTTTTCACAGTTGAGCCGATGCTCAATGAAGGAACCTATCACCTTAAGTTTCTGGCTGACGGTTGGACTGTGATTACAAAAGATAAAAAACTTTCTGCTCAGTTTGAACATACTGTAGCTGTAACAGAAGAAGGAGTGGAAATCCTCACTCTTTGATAAATTGGAGGGCAAACACCGTATTATAAACTGACAAAGCAGGAATATGATCAGGTTAATGAAGTAGCGCTCACTGATATTCAAACGATAAAAACAATCAAAGCTTTTAAGCTGGAGTCTGACTCGTTTACTAAATGTGCCGGGAATTATGCCGCTTGCAGCGTACTAAAAGTTGAAGAAATACGATCCCAAAAACTCTTCTGGCTCTAAGCCTATAGCGCGTTTTTACAAATCCTGCACGGATTGATATATATAAAATGTATTACGATTACCTTGCTACTATCTTGACTTATAAATTATGTCTAACAATCCTTATTGCAACCTTAGTGTTGACGAAAAAAATATCATCAACAAGATTGATAAAAAAGCAATTGATTATCTGCAACTGACACAACTACTAAGCCATCTTGAACTCAAGTCAGTTAGTCAATCAAGTCAACTAACAGAAGAGGTAGCGGCTGAATTAGCGAATGAAATCGACTTAGCGTGTTTGGTATAAAGTTAAATATAAACTTTCTCAATAGCAAATTTTGATTGAAAAAAAAGCACCCATTATAGCAGTACCTTGACAGTGGGTGATTCCAAGAATCACTTCTTGTTGGGCTTCCTCTTTTCTATGAGTTGACTTGCTTGGAAGATTTGCATTACCCAAGTATTGGTAAATCTCTCCAGACGCTTACCGGACACATGCTACAAATCCCCATACCCGCCCAGCGCATTGTCCTTATTTCCAATATGACTCACCGTCATACGTAGCGCTTTTTCTAATATATTTCGAGCAGCGTTGTGATCTCTGTTATGGATGTGTCCGCAGTAGCGACAAGTATATATCCTGGTAATCAATGTTTTCTTGACAACCTTTGCACAGTTAGAACAATTAAGGCTTGTATAGTGAGATGGTACTGCGACTCTGAGACAGCCAAACTGTTCCCCTTAGAAGTAGGAGTGATGCATCAACAATAGCACCAGTTCCTCTTAAAATTGTGGTCAAAACACCAACATCAGCATTAAGAACAATTACATCAGTACTAGAAAGTTCCTCAATACCCGAAATTTATGTAGTTTAGTTCCCGATCGTATTTGTATCTGACGTATTTGTATTGTTAACTGAAGTATAAGCGTTTTGGTTATTAGCAGTTTGATTATAACCTCCATCATAACTTCCATTATAACTTGCTAAAGCAACATTTCCTACACTAACTAAAGGTCCAGACACTAAAGGTCCAGACACTAAAGCTCCTCCATTAATCGCTACTAAATCAGCATCAGTTAATTCCTGTTCTTTGAATGCTTCAATTGCGTTGGTTACGGGATGAAATAAGTTGCGTAGTCTCATTTTTTATTACCTTAATTTATGTGTTTTCACTGGTTTGAATGCTTATTTTTATAGTATGGCGTTACCGCTAAATTGCATATCTATCTACTTAAGTATTTATACATAGTGATAGATCTATCTCAAGGGGATTTACTGAATTGAATTTATATAATATGTATTTTTATACATTAACAAAAATACGTATATTTGTACTAAAAAACATTGAAATGCTTGCTGTAAAAGCAATCTCAAGTGTGGTTATTGCACTATACCTATATTGTAATTGCTGAAAATCAAGGCACATTAATAGGTAGGCGAAAAAATCGGGGAGACGTTCATTAATTTCGGAAAATGTGTAGCCATCAATCAACCATATAATAACAATAATATATTCTGTCAATGCCTATGCAAAAGGATATTATTAGCAGTTATAAATGATTTGTAAATATTGAGTTAGGCTGTTAACAGTTGACAGTTGACAGTTGACAGTGAACAGCCCAAATGAACTGTTCACGTGAAGCTCGCCGGACATTTTTTGCATTCTTCCTGTTCCCACAAGGCAGGGATAGAAAAAGGCTCTTTGCAAAAGGGACAATCGGATAACAAACGCAACTTGTGGTGATTGGAGCCAACCTTTGATTGAAACTGCCACTCCAATCGATGATATGCTGGCTGTGCATAACACGCAGTACACAAGTGTATTGTCTCCATTTTCATTTGTCTACCCGAGTGAGGAAGCATTTGAGCAAACCAGCAAGCTTTATCACATAAATTACTCACTCTTAAGATAGTTGACAACAGCGAGAGCGATCGCTTCATTACCATCTTTGGCAATAGTTTGAGATAGCTTGGGTTGCTGGGTTGGTTGCTTGAGGAAATCCCATGTGCCCTGAAAAAACTCAGATGGGGTGAGAATTTGATGTTGGTTGTAATTCTCAATGCCTTCTAAGAGAAAAGGGGCTTCCGCAAAGTCATCACGGGTAATTGAAACAATAGGTACGGACTGTCGTGTAGCTTCAGCAAAGGTACCGAAACCAGGTTTAGAAACGACTCGCCCGCAAATAGGCATAAAATCGACAGGGCGGTATTTGCGTAGGCGCAGCCCGCCGCAGGCATCGCTTACTTTGAGTAAATTAGGTAAATCAGGAGCAGATTGATCAAAGGCGATAAATTGCCAATCTGGAAATTGCTGTAGATTGTCGTAGGGAATTTGTTGTAAACCCAAGCCGCCAAAAGAAAGTAAGATAGTCTTTTCTTTTGGAGTCGTTATTCCCCAAGTAGAGCGTAATTCTTCAGGAGTATAATGGGGAGAGCCACCGATTAAGCCAACATCTGTAATATTTTTAAAAGCCTGCATTGGTTCGTGAAAGGGCAGACGAAACAGGCGATCGCATAATGAGTAACAATCACGAATCCAATCTACTATTTCCGTTATAGAGACTTTGTATTTTTCGTCTCTACCCCAATCTTGGTAGATAAAGTCCCAGCCAAAGTTACTAACCATCCAGCAAGGTACATTCGCTGCTAAGGCAATTTTGCTAGCAAGGAAGGGAATATCTGCCAGTATAAGATTGACGCGGTTTTGGCGGATAAAGTTGACTTCAGAAGCGATAATAGAATTTTGATGTTTCTTAATCTCAAGCAATTTTTCTAAAGTAGCTGCTTTGTCCATCATCAAGCTATCTGCTTGTACCACACCTAAGTCAAATGCACGGGGACGATGGATAAAATCACCTTCAATGTAACACTCTAGCAACCATCTTGGTGCCGTAGTCACCATAATGAGTAGAACTTCCGGACAAAACTTTTGAATTGTTGCCGCCACAGATGCCGTGCGAGTCGCGTGCCCAAATCCGTGGTTGGTGATTGCTATGTATAAAATTGGTCTTTCCATTGTCGATAGTTGTTGGTTGTTAATTGTTAATTGTTAATTGTTAATTGAGCAATCAACAATTAACAATCAACTAACTACATTTTGCAAAATCTTTGAATTGCTTCAATGAGCTGATCGATTTCTGACTTGAGAGTGAAGTAGTGTATACAGGCGCGTACACAGTCGGGATCGGCTATTGTTCGAGTTAATATGCTTTGTGACTCGAGAAACTCTACCAGTTGGCGGCTCTTTTGGGGCAATTTATTTGTCAGTTGAAATGAGACTAAACCGCATTCTGGCGGTGAAGTGCACAAACACTTGACTTCGGGTAGCTCCATTAATTGTTGCCAGAGGTAGGCGCTACTGCTACAAATGTGCTGGTAATTTTCTTGTGGTGTTGCCCATTGCTGATGAACCGCGATCGCCTTTCTTAATCCGGAAAGAAGTGGAAAATTTGATGTTGCCACTTCATAGCGTTTTCCATCTGGATGCCAAGCCCCAGGTTTGCCTTGACTATTTATAGCAACGCTCCGCCAACCAATAAACGTAGGTTTCAGGCTTTCTCTAACTTCTGGGCGCACATACAATCCTCCCACACCCCCAGGACCACACAACCACTTGTGACCTGTAAAGGCATAGAAATCAGCCCCTATTTCCGTTAAGTTCAGAGGTAATAAGCCAACAGACTGGGCAGCATCTACCAGCAGTCTAACATCATAACTCCTGCATAATTCTGAAATTTTCTCAAGAGGTAAAACTTGACCTGTGTTCCAGAGGACATGACTTAAAACGACAAGGCGGGTATTAGACTGTAAGTGTTGAGCAATGATTTCCGTCGGATCACCTTCGTTAAGAGTCGCCATGAGCGGAAAAGTGGTAATTTCAACAGCGAATCGGCGCTGAATTTCGGATGCGATCGCTATAATGCCTGGATGTTCGCAGTCCGACAGTAGTAAGTGATCCCCAGCGTGCCACTCTATCCCCCACATAGCAATATTGCATCCCACGGTAACATCCTCAGTGATGGTGATTGTTTCCGGTGGGACATTGATTGTAGACGCGATTGCCTCTCTTGTGGCTTGAACCTCCTCATTGATCCAGTGATTCACCTCATTCCCAAAAGGACCAATTTGCTGAATGTAAGTTTGTGCTTGGGTAATAGCATCCAATGCCGTTTGCGGCATTGGTCCTTGACCCCCATAATTGAAATAAATCTTATTTGCCAAGGCTGGAAACTGCTCTCGAAAGCGATGCAACTCAGTCAGTCCTTCACTACCCATGATTGCCTGTGATTTTATTAACATAAATTTTAGTTAATGGGATTCGTGCCAGAAAGCAATAATTCTTGTTAGCTTAAAAGAATGTTAATTAATGCTGAACTACTGTTGCAATACCAACGCTGTAAGCGCCGGCCTTTTTTAGATACTTACAGTGACAAAAGGCAGCGAGATACTGCCAATGACTTGCTTCTCAAACTCCAACAGGATAAAGCTGCCCTTCAACTTAATGTTTTGGAACAGCTAGCCTATCAGCAACCAGTTTTTCCCAAGGGAGACTGGCTGACAGGCGCGGCGGCGACTTTAGAGTTGATGCGGCAGGGAGTAGACTGCATTTACCGTGGAGTGCAACTCATCAATTATTCTGAAGAATATACATTACTCAGTCGTCCTAGTTTACTCCTGAAACAGCGAGGAAATTCCTGCTTTGGAGATTGGATGTATGTTCCGGCTAGTATTGAATTAGGTAAGCGTCCCAAACAAGAGTACCAGGTTTTAGCAGCATTTCATGCTTACGTGGTGGCTATGGTACAGCAAGTTGAGTTAGATACCGCTTGGCTGATATTGCGTGGTAAAGAGGCAAGTTATCCTGTAGATTTGCTCAAATGGACGCCACAAATGCTGACTGTTCTGCACAATTGTATTCAAACTCTAGAAGCAGAAGAAGCGCCAGATATTTTTATTGCCCGTCAGCGTTGTAATCTTTGCCCTTGGTACAGTCATTGTTATGCGCTTGCTCAATCTCAGAAACACCTTTCACTGTTACCTGGAATCACACCAGTTCGCTACACTCAATTACAAATACTGAATATAACAACATTAGAGTCTTTGGCGACAACCAGCCCCACCAAACTAGAGAACCTACCAGGTTTCAATCACGAAAATGCCCCGAGGCTGGTATTACAAGCTCAATCTGTCGTGAACAATCGTCCTGTGAGTTTACTTTACCCTCCACTTCTAGAGAACTTTGGTGCAGAGACGACAAATAGCGATCGCTATCAGCGACAAATGTTGGAATCCCTCGTCAGCCTCCCTCTGGAAGACACTCATCTGATTGTGCCCAAAACCAATCGGGCAAGTGTACAAAGTCAGAAAGAGCCAAACACTCATGAGTTGTACCAAGAGTCCTTTGCCAATCTCACATTCACAGCCCCGATAGAAATTTACTTTGATATCGAAGCACAACCAGATTTGCATTTAGATTATTTGTTAGGCGTTTTAGTTGTTGACAGGCAAGCAAACACCGAAAAATTTTATTCTTTACTTGCAGAAAAACAAGAAGATGAAAAAATAATTTGGCAGCAATTTTTAGATATCGTTTGGCAATATCCGGAAGCGCCTATTTATCATTTTTGTGTTTACGAATTAGATACAGTTAAACGACTGGCAAGGCTTTATCGCACTCCGTATAGTTGTGTAATACCAATCTTAAATCGATTTGTTGATGTGTATGAACAATTAACTCAAAACGTTGCTTTGCCTGTAGAAAGCTATGCCTTGAAAGCGATCGCCCGTTGGTTGGGGTTTGAGTGGCGCGATTCCGAAGCTAGTGGAGCTAAGTGTATTTACTGGTATGACCTGTGGTTAAAAACAGGCGATCGCACCTTACTAGAAGTTATCCAACGCTACAACGAAGATGACTGCCGCGCTACTCGTAGTGTCAAAGACTGGCTTGTTAACTTTTTTCAGGATCAATATTATCAAGGTATTCAATGCGACTAAATATACTAATAATTATTAGGGAATAGTGAGGATAATAATCTTCTTTCCCGCTCGAAGATTACCGTTTAGGGATCTGAGACATTGAGGTAGGGAGCTATTGAGAAGAAATAGGATCAATAATCTGACAATCATCGAGGGGAGTAAAAAGTCTAAAAAAATATTTTTTTTACAATCAAGCCTCTGCCTTCAGGTTTGTCAGTGAGATCTGTTTATTAACTCTTCTTCATACATTCTTTACATATATTTAAGTGTTTCGACCGTTCTCACACTTCATTTTTCTCAGTATTTTTAAGGTGTAACTTCTTTTACTAAATAAAACCATAAGTGTCAAGAATCACTAAATATATTGTTGAGAGAGAACAAAAAAATTAGGGTTTGTTGCAATTAATGACTCCTAATAAAAACCTCTCCACGTCCTAGTGCAACAAGGCAAAAGTAAAAAGTCAAAAGGCACTCATAATGAAATCCTTATATATCAAGCTTTTGGTTTGAAATTTACTGGTAAGTTATTTCAGCCAGCCTGCACTAGTGTCACTCTGAAGCTCGTGCCGACGCTCTATGAGTCGAAGATCGTAGTCGCATACAAAAGGAAACTTTTGTGTAGCGCTGTCTTGTGCTTGCCATTTTTAATGACGAGTCTTCAACCAGATTCAATGTAACTCTAGATGAATGAAACAAAATATGCAAAATTCCCTGAAATCAGAGATCGAACAATACTTAGCTAAGGATATTTGTATTGAATGGGGTAGAGGAGACATTCCTATGTGCTCAATACCCATGTTCACTAAGGGTATGCAAGCGAACAGTTACTTTTTTGGACATCAGAAATGGGGCAAAGAATACTTTGAAAACAGTCATCGCAGTGAGACTTTTAAGGCACGTTGGCGGGCAGCGATCGGGAATTGGGACAACAAAATCGTAGTTGATATTGGTTGCGGTCCTGGTAACATATATGCTTCGTTAGGTGGATCACCAAAAATCATTATTGGAGTTGATATTTCTCATGGCGCTTTAGAGATGGCTCGTAATATTGGCTACACACCGATTTTAGTTGATGCTCATCACTTACCATTTAAAGATAAGTTTGCAGACGTTGTTGTCGCTAATGCAACTGTACATCACTGTGATGATATGGCGAGGATTTTGGCAGAAGCAGCTCGTATAGTGCGTCCTGGTGGTTTGTTAGTTACTGATCAAGATCCTCAACTCAGTGCCTGGAACTTTAAAGGATTTGGTCTTTTTTTGCGGGATATACGGTTCCTCTTTTACCGACTTCTCCGCAGTAAGTATTATATCCCTTTTGATGAGCGAAATGCCCGATGGAAAACCGAAATTCATAACCAAAGACCCGGAGATGGTATCACGCCAGAGCTATACTATCAAGTTTTAGAGCCTCTTGGTTTTAAAGTAAAACTGTATCCACACAATCACGATCTTGGTAGTGAAGTGCTTGAAGGCAAACATGGTCAATCACCATGGAGATTAAGATTAGCTCAACGATTATCTGGTATTAACCCTAACGAAACCTCAGCAGCACAATCAATTATGTGTATTGCCAAACGGACTGGCTAATACCATGCAAAGAAAGTCCTTTCTCGCTCTTATGATTACCTATGAGCAATAGGTTAAGGATCAGAAAAATCTACCCTTACCCTTGAGCCGAATCGGTATTGTTTGAGCGGGATGGGAGTAATTTAACCGTACTGGGACACGGCATTAGCTGATAAACAAAGAGCTATTTAGTCAGTGTAATTACTGAGTAATTTGCGGAAGCTAATCAATTTTGTTTTCCGGTTCAGTGTAAATTCTAATACAAATAGTTTACCCAACATGTTACAAATATTTAGAAGCTTTTATAAGTTAAATTTATGTAGAATGCTCAAATCTTTTTTACTGTTAAATCTTATATTGTGAATTATTTGAAAAGATGATAACGCAAAAAGTAGAATTAGATATTTATATTGGTAAATTTTTAAATAACCGCTACTTAATAAGAGATTTAATCGGTAAAGGCAGTATCAGCAGAGTTTATTTAGCAGAAGATGCTGCCAAAGGTGGAATGCCGGTTGCTATGAAAATTCTGTCGCTGAATCTGCTAGATCGGTCAATGTGTCAACGCTTTGTCAAAGAAATTTTTATTGGTGCTCAACTAGGTTGGAAAAATCAGCATATTGTCCGCGTATTAAGTTATGGTGTCACTGACGAAAAAAATCCTTTTTATGTCATGGAATATCTTCATGGAAAAAGTCTCAAAGAGATTATCAAAAATCATCCTTTAGAAATATCAATTTTTTTAGATTTATGTAAGCAAATTTGCTTAGGTCTACAGTGCGCTCATCAAGGTATTAGTATTAAAGGGGAAAATTATCCGATTGTTCATCGTGATATTAAACCAGAAAATATTTTTATTACAGAGGATAATAAAAACCGGGAGATTGTCAAGATTCTCGATTTTGGTATAGCCAAGTTTTTAACAGAGTTTTCTGGAATGAGTCTAATAAACTCTTTTGTTAGTAGTTTGCCTTATTATTCTCCAGAACATCTGGAAGGACGCAAACTACTAGATATGCGCTCTGATATTTATAGTTTAGGAGTGCTAATGTTTGAGATGCTCACTGGGAAACATCCCTTTCAAACACAAAGTAACTCTTTTAGTCACTGGTATCAAGCTCATCGCTTTGAAACTCCATCTTTATTTGAAGAAATTGTTCCCCATGTACAAATTCCGCAGGAAATAAAAAAACTAGTGATGAGTTGTTTAGCAAAAGATGTAAACGCTCGTCCTCAGAATTTGAATCAAATATTAGCAGTTTTGGAAAATGTTCAGCAGAAACTGGATAGCACTGCTACTGATATAAGCAACTTTCACGATCCTTCTCAATTGCAATTAGTCCCTTTCACTTCATTATCTGAAAAAGCTTGTTTGCAGCAAATATGGCCTCAGAATAAACCAATTGCACCAATTTGCTTTCCCAATTTACTATACACTCCTCAAGGAACTATACCAACTTTCTGGGCAATGTTACCTCACAAAGAAATAGCAAAATTTTTTGGTAAGACAGATACTACTGAATTTATCTACGCAGAGGATGTCTACCCCATGCTGTTATGGATAACAGTGTTATGTGATGAGAAGCTTGATATGACACGTTGGCTATCTTATTTTTTAGATGTAAAAGAAGAGAGAGGGCAAAACATAGTCAAATATCTAGCAGATATTGGCTACTATCACCTACTTTTATTTGCTTTAGAAGAACCTACGCATTGCACTCGCGTAATGACTTTAACTCTTTCTGCTGAACAACGCTCCTCACTTGCGAACTGGTTAAAATTAAGCCAAGAATCACATAGTAATATTTCTTTTGAAGAAAGTAAAAAAATTCTGCAAGCACAATATGAAAAGTTCAAACCAGAAATACTTCACAAGCTAACTGCAAATCAAACAAACCAAAAACCAAGTCTAAAAACTTGGTTAGCTAAATTGTTTTTTAAACTTATAGCTAAATAAAATAAGTATAAAATTACACAAATTTAAGTAAATTTGCAGAGGATTATCATGTATGAACCATTTCGTGAAATGCTATAAAAAAAATAAATATCTCCCCTAATCTTCAGATATACGGCTGGATATTTACGGATGCTAGGTGCCTAAGCCGACAATTTTGGGTTGGGCGAACACTAGTGAACGCAGCCTAGTCATAAACCTACACTTCGCAATTGCTGATTGCTTGCGACTCAAGCTTTTTTCATTTTTCATTCCGCGTAGCGGTGCAGGGGCGTTGCTGAATGGATGTATAAATTTACATTTTACCTGATGACTAAACTAACCATTCTTGGCGACGGCAGGCACTACAACCGGAGCCAGTGCTGAAGACGGGAAACCCGCCTCATGCCCGAACAGATCCGCAACGTGCTGCCTCGCCTTTGCTACTTTGTGCGTGAGGCTAATTCATAAATTATGCAACGTCGGTACAAGGTTCTCCAACAACAATCAAAAAAATCTGAAGAACCCCTTGACAATATTCACTAGACTAGTCATACTAAGAAAGTTGCCAGTTGAGGGATCGTAGTTCAATTGGTTAGAGCACCGCCCTGTCACGGCGGAAGTTGCGGGTTCGAGCCCCGTCGATCCCGTAATGAAGTTCTAAGGTTTTTAGTTGTAAGGCGTTAGCTGTCCATCACTGCCTAAAAATATAAGCAAGATGCTGGATGCTTTATGAAGGGGAGAATCTACTGTGATAGATTTCTTAATAGTAAAAGCTTCCAGATTTATCAGAGAAATGGGTTTAAAACCCCGTCCTACAAGGACGGCTTTTCTAAGGGCGTGAATGATGAAAATTATGGTACATTAATTGAGTCAGACAAGACGTTAAAACCTACCCCCGGACTGGAGGAAAGTTGACGCCCAATACTCGAATTGACGAGATTTTAGGAGATAACACTCTGCCGATACGGCGAACGGGGTGTGCCTGGGAACCCGATATTTAAGGCAGTGCCTGAATCCGGGATATAAGAAGTCAATAGACAGAAAACTCTTAAGAATTCCGTACCTTCTAGGTATGGGAGTGTCAACAGTGGAAGAAATCTAAAAACGAAAATCCACAACTCTCAAGTACTCCGCAACTTCTGTGGGGTTAATCCAAAATCTAAAATCCAAAATTCAAAGTAGAATGACTGTTAAAGTCCGTATTGCTCCTAGTCCAACAGGAAATTTACACATTGGTACAGCTAGGACAGCTGTATTTAATTGGCTATTTGCTCATCACCAAGGTGGCAAATTTATATTGAGAATCGAAGACACAGACTTGGAGCGATCGCGTCCCGAATATACGGAAAATATCTTACAGGGACTCCGTTGGCTGGGATTGCATTGGGATGAAGGGCCATTGTTCCAAAGCAAACGTTTAGAACTTTATCAAGCAGCAGTACAAACGCTCGTAGACAAAAAACTTGCCTATCGCTGCTATACCACCACAGAAGAACTAGAAGCGCTGCGAGAAGCACAAAGCGCAAAAGGTGAAGCTCCGCGCTATGACAATCGTCACCGCGATTTAACACCAGATCAAGAAGCCGTGTTTCAATCTGAAGGACGCAGCTTTGTGATTCGCTTCAAAATTGATGATGACCGAGAAATCGTCTGGAATGACTTAGTGCGGGATAAAATGATTTGGCGAGGGAGAGATTTAGGTGGTGATATGGTAATCGCCCGCGCAGCAGTAGATAGTATTGGTCAACCTCTGTACAATTTTGCAGTGGTGGTTGATGACATAGATATGCAGATAACTCACGTGATCCGGGGAGAAGATCACATAGCTAACACCGCTAAACAAATTCTGCTGTATGAAGCACTGGAGTCAAAGGTGCCAGAGTTTGCTCATACGCCTTTGATATTAAATCAGGAGGGACGTAAGCTTTCTAAGCGGGATGGGGTAACTTCTATTTCCGACTTTCAGCATATGGGCTTTGTTTCCGAAGCTTTGGTAAATTATATGACATTGTTGGGTTGGTCGCCTCCAGACTCAACTCAAGAAATTTTTACTTTGGAAGAAGCATCTCAAAAGTTTAGCTTTGAGCGCGTTAACAAAGCAGGTGCAAAGTTTGACTGGGCTAAGTTGGATTGGTTAAACAGTCAGTACCTCCACGGAATGGACGTACAAAAGCTGACGGATTTAATTATTCCTTACTGCGAAGAAGCCGGGTATCAATTTACCGGAGGACGCGATCGCGCTTGGTTGGAGCAACTCGTGGTTTTAATTCAGCCCAGTCTAACTCGTTTGAAAGATGCCGTAGACCAGAGTCAATTATTTTTTACCGAAGCAGTTGGATTTAGCGATGAGGCAAATACACAATTGCAGCAACAAGGTTCTGCCGAGACTCTCAAAGCAATTCTCACGGTGCTGGAAAATCATCAGCAACTGAGCGAAACGACGACTCAAGACATGATTAAACAAGTGATCAAAGAGCAAAATGTCAAAAAAGGCTTGGTGATGCGATCGCTACGTGCAGCGTTGACTGGAGATATGCATGGTCCTGATTTGATTCAAACGTGGTTATTGCTCAATAAAATTAGTTTGGACAAACCACGCTTGCTTCAAGCAAGCACAGTTGTGTAAAATTCTCATTCCTTGTTGTCGCACGATTGATAACTATTGTAGAGACGCGACATATATAGTACAAAGCATACAGTTAGAACGCGCGCGTCTCTCACAAATAAATTTTCTTCCATCAACTCAAAACCCTTAGAGTATTGGGCTCAGACTACTACACATAGTTAAATACCCTCAGCTTGGGAACTTATTATGTAAAATTAGTGTCATTGAAAGCACTGAGAAAATAATGTAGTCAGAATGCCGACAAAAGTGGTAAACTCGGGGATAAGATTATCATTATTGATAGTAACGCTAGCGATCGCATCAGTAACTAATCACACAGCACAGGCTCAGAAGATACCCTCACTTATGCTTTTTGGAGATGTTTCCATTGGAAGTGGGTTTTCTCCAGACCCCCTGACAGTTCGCGGTATGAGTGGCGGTAATATAACTGGAAAGCAAATTGCTGGTAGATCTGAAACTCCTACAGGACCATGTGTCGGATTTTTTGATGAGAAACCAGACCACACCTTGGTACTAACTAGTAAATTTGGTTACTTGAGTTTGGTAGTGAAAAGTCCAGATGACACGACTCTAATTGTAATTGGTCCTGGCGGTACTTGGTGCAATGACGATTTTCAAGGGAAAAATCCAGGAATTGTTGGTGAATGGCTTCCTGGGACTTACAAAATTTGGGTCGGTTCATATAAAAAAGAGCGGTATTTCCCATACAGCCTAGAAATTACGAAAGCAAAGTGGTAATTTGACCTATGCTGCTATGCTCCGACGCTTAAAAACGTGGGATTGAAACTTGGACGTCTTGTAGAAGAGAGATATAGCCCACCCACGCGCACCCCTCACTCTCACAATCGGTTTTTTTCGTATTTTGATTCACGATAAAGGCTGCAATTTATACCAACACTAACAAATTCCGCATGGCGACGGCCAATCCCAAATCTTCAAACGTCCAAAATTCGTAATGTAACAATTTAGGGTGCGGAATGTAGGATATAGCGCATCTCAACACAAATTTTCCCCGAAGTATGCTCATTTTTTATTGATACCTCTTACATAGCAGCATAACTACCTTTGTTTGTAATATCCAAGATACTGATATTAATAAGTGTAAAACACGAGACTCGTTATGTATGTACAAGGATTGTTCAAAGAGCCTTCCCCCCTCTACCAAAGGTTAAGAAAAATTGATTTTTGCCAGAAGTCCAATCATTAGGTATAGTCCAAGGGAGCAAAATTAAGTTAAATTTAATTAAGATTCTTAATGCTGTTTTGGTTTGCCGACGCTAGAAATAGCTAGTCAGACTCTATTGGTCACACGTTTAGATAAAAAATGCAGTTATAGACATCGATTTAAAAGCTCTGTACGAGGCGGCCACTGCAACTGAATGGATTTATCGTATATGCATCTAGAGGCGAAATAAAATGAAATTCTCCTGGAAAGTCCTACTACTTTGGACATTGCCAGCTTTGGTAATTGGCTTTTTCTTTTGGCAAGGAGCATTTGCTAATGTCCCATCAGACATGAGTAAGAATGCTGCCAATACTCGGATGACCTACGGTCGCTTTCTAGAATACTTAGATGCCGACCGAGTCACCAGTGTGGATCTTTATGAAGGCGGTAGGACAGCTATTGTGCAAGCCGTTGATCGCGACCTCGACAACCGCGTACAACGAGTACGGGTGGATTTGCCTATTAACGCTCCCGAGCTGATTAGCAAGCTTAAAGAAAAAGGAGTGAGTTTTGATGCCCATCCCATGCGGAACGATGGAGCAATCTGGGGACTGTTAGGCAACCTGATTTTCCCGATATTACTGATTACCGGACTGTTCTTTTTGTTCCGTCGTTCTAGTAATCTTCCAGGTGGTCCTGGTCAAGCGATGAACTTTGGCAAATCCAAAGCACGCTTCCAAATGGAGGCAAAAACTGGAGTGAAATTTGACGACGTAGCAGGTATCGAAGAAGCGAAAGAAGAGCTACAAGAAGTTGTCACCTTCCTGAAACAACCAGAAAAGTTTACCGCAGTTGGCGCACGCATTCCTAAAGGAGTGCTACTAATTGGACCTCCAGGAACCGGGAAAACTTTGCTAGCAAAAGCGATCGCCGGCGAAGCTGGTGTACCCTTCTTCAGCATCTCAGGTTCGGAATTTGTGGAAATGTTTGTCGGTGTCGGCGCATCCCGCGTGCGCGACCTCTTTAAGAAAGCTAAAGACAACGCCCCATGCATCATCTTCATTGATGAAATTGATGCTGTTGGTAGACAAAGAGGTGCTGGCATTGGCGGCGGTAATGATGAAAGGGAACAAACCCTCAACCAACTGCTCACCGAAATGGACGGTTTTGAGGGCAACACTGGCATCATTATTATTGCCGCTACCAACCGTCCCGATGTATTAGACGCAGCATTACTGCGTCCCGGACGTTTCGACAGACAAATCATGGTAGATGCACCAGACATCAAAGGACGTCTGGAAATTCTCAAAGTTCACGCCCGCAACAAGAAATTAGATAAGAGCGTTTCCTTGGACGCGATCGCCCGCCGCACTCCTGGTTTTACAGGAGCCGACTTAGCCAACCTGCTGAACGAAGCTGCGATTTTGACAGCGCGTCGGCGGAAAGAAGCTGTCACCCTCACAGAAATTGATGACGCTGTAGATCGGGTAGTCGCTGGTATGGAAGGAACTCCCCTAGTCGATAGCAAAAGCAAGCGCTTGATTGCCTATCACGAAGTTGGACACGCTTTGATAGGTACACTTGTCAAAGAACACGATCCTGTACAGAAAGTGACCTTGATTCCACGAGGACAAGCTCAGGGTTTGACTTGGTTTATGCCAGATGAAGATCAAGGGTTAATTTCTCGTTCTCAGTTGAAAGCAAGAATCACAGGTGCTTTGGGCGGTCGTGCTGCGGAAGATATCATCTTTGGAAATGCGGAAGTCACTACAGGTGCTGGTAACGACTTGCAACAGGTGACTAACATGGCACGCCAAATGGTAACCCGGTTTGGGATGTCTAATTTAGGTCCCTTGTCCTTAGAAAGTCAGACAGGAGAAGTGTTCTTAGGTCGTGACTGGATGACGCGCTCTGAATATTCAGAGTCGATCGCCGCTCGGATTGATTCCCAAGTCCGCACTATTGTGGAAGAATGCTACGAAACAGCAAAGCGGATTATGCGTGAAAATCGTTCCGTAATGGATCGTTTGGTAGATCTGCTTGTTGAAAAAGAAAGCATTGATGGTAACGAATTCCGTCAGATTGTTGCTGAGTACACTGATGTGCCAGAAAAGCAACAATATGTTCCTCAGTTATAATCGGCAAATTTTGTTCTTGTCTATCATTTGTCCTTAGTACAACGTTTCAGCCTTTTGGTTCGTAGTTGCGCTTTAGCGCTAAAGCGCAACTACGAACTAGAGACAATTAGAGTTACAACTCTTCATCCAATTCACTCTCGTACATCTGCCAAATCTCTGGCTCCATGAAGAACAAGGGAGAATCTCAACGGTGGCATCCTGAATGCGATAGAAAATCAGATAATCCTGAAAATTCTTAATGCGCCATTGTCGGACTTCGCCTAATTTCGATACCACCAACTGGATCACCTTTCCCATGCTGGGAGTCTTTGCCAACTGGGTAAACGTTGCTTCCGCCGCATCCAGGACTTTACTGCCGCATCTGCATTGCCATTGACTAAAATATAATTTGCCTGTTGTCGCAAATCTTGTGTCGCCCGATCTTTGACAATCAACCAATAATTCATGCGTCGTTCGTTGTCCCTGAATTATTCTGACTCAAGACCGATTTCCGCAAATTTTGCCAATAGTCTGGTGTCACTTCCTGAGAAGCGGAATCAATTCCTTCGCGTAATAACGCCTCTAACTTGTCTTGTGCCTTGCGTTTTTGGTCTTGCTGCACCAAATCCAAGAAATATTCGCCGATGCTACTGTAAGCACCTGCCGTCACCTGGACCTCAACATAAACGCGTACCTCATCGGGTAAAACAATGTTGATATTCATCGGTTTTTAACTCTAGCTATGTCTATTTTAGAGTTTGAAGATAACAGGTAAGTACCTGTGCAAAATTGAGTTCATACTCATTAATCAACAATTTGAATTTCATCAAGTTGAGCGATCGCCACATCCGCACCTCGAACATTTTCTGACTTGTTTATCCAGGTAATACCAATGCAACCTGCGGCTTTGGCGTTACGTGCCATTTGCATATCACCCACAGAATCTCCTACCATCAGTGTGGCCTCAGGTTCTACGCCCAATGACTCGCAAGCTTGCAAAAACAAAACTGGATCTGGTTTACTCGGTCCTTCATCGACACCCATAAGTAATTGAAAGTAATCATTTAACTTATGATGGTTGACAAAAGTACGCACTTCTGATGTTGTAGCAGCAGAAAGAATACCAATTTTCAATCCGGCTTGCGAAAGATTTCTGAGGACTTCAACACTACCAACATACAAAGGTGCAGGAGTTGTACCAATGTATTTTTCCGCATCTGCCAAAGCTTGACGGGCGATCGCTAACGACTCAAACCACCCCCGTCCACTTTCCGCAACATATGCTGCTATTGCGACTTCTGTTTCACGACGACTCGCGACTGCGATTAATCCGGCAGGATCGAGAGTCTTGCCATTAACCCCAAACGCCATTAACAGTGGTTCCCCAGTTCCCGGAATTTGAGCGTCTACTATTCGTGCGCTTTTTTGGGCAAGCGATCGTAAATAACCTTCTGAATCTTCCAAGGTGCCGTTTTTGTCAAACAAAATCGCTTGAATATTAGAAAAGCTGACATTTCTACACTTAATAGTTACCAAAAAATATCTCCTCAGTTGTTTCAGAACAAGAATTCACTTTCCGCAAATTAAATCGAAGAGTGCAAATAATAGGCAAACGCCTAGAGTGAACTAGTAACGTCAAAAGGTATTCGGATTTCTCTAAATGGATGTGAACTTTCCTCAGCTTATCTACAATCACCCCTGTTGAACATAAAAATATTTAATGTGTTTGTTAATACTTTCAGTAGTAACAAACTTAATGAAACCTCAATGGCTGAGGTTAAAGAAAAGAAACGATGTCCGGACGGATAGAGTTAAAAGCGGTAATAGGTTAAAATATATGGGGTATTAAGTAGTATCCCTGAGAACTGTAAACGAAGATTAAAAGCAAATATGCCATCCTTTCAAGCTGAACCTGAGAATTTTGTTGAATTGCTACAAATTGTTCGAGATGGTTCGGTTTGCAGCTTGAAGTCAGGAGAATATAAGGGACCATTTACTATTGATCGCTCGATTACAATTTGCGGTACCGGTGCGGATACAGTCATTTTTGCAGTTGATGAACCGGCTTTGGTTGTGAAAGTCCCTGGAGTCAGACTGGAAAATCTGGCGATCGCTCGAACTGTAGGAGGAGACACTGGTGAAATTGTTTTGTCTGCAACAACGGATACCTCCCCTGTTTGTAAATCTGTGAAGTTAACTGGAGTTGCACCAAATGTCCAATGGGAAAGTGCAAGTTGGGATATTCCTTCAGTGTTGGACTTTGGAGAAATACCAATAAATCGTCAGGTAGAACGTTCCTGGGAACTGCAAGTAGGCGCACCTGGTAAAATTTCATCGGATGTCGATTGGCTGCTTTGTGCCGATACACATCTCTATCCTGGAATCCAGAATTTACACGTTATTATCAATTCCAAAGACATTCCATCCGGAACAATTCTATCTGGTTCTCTATTTTTAGAAGCGGAAGACGGGAAAAGAAATATTAAGATCATCGGTGTAGTTAAGGCACATCAGTCCACAGATGTCAAGGCAATTTATACTATTTCAAATAAGAAACATATAGAAGATTGGGGGTACAGATTTGTTAGCGAACGGGCGATAGATAAGTTAATTCGTGATGTAGAAAATATAAGTCAAAAAGATTCTGATTGGGGGCAAAGAGACGGTATACAAGCTTTGATGTCTTATCTGATTGGCGACTCACCAGTACTTTTTTATGTACACCGGAAGGAAGTCAATCAAAGATCTTCCGAAGAAGAAATGTGGGAACTCATAATTGCCACAGATCGTGATGATTTTGAATTACCAACAAAGCTAAAGCAGTGGGATAAAACTTTACGTTTGTTAGCTATAGTACGTTCAGAAGACGGAGAGGGCGGCTTAAAAATATGTGATGCAGGGTTAGTAGAACTTCCTAGAGGCAGAGAAGATGGATTTTGCCTCCCCAGCTATTTAAGACTTTTACCAAATCCTCGATTGGGAGTTTCGGCGTTAGCGATCAAACGGATGAAAAAACTCCCATTTTGGAGCGATCGCCATATTCCTACAGAACATCAACTACAAGTTTGGAACACCTTTTTAGAAATAGAAGAACGCATTGCCAAAGCACGTCAATTTTGCGTTTCCTTCCTCAGCCATAATGGCGGTGCAAATACCAAACAATTAACTTTTGAGATTGATGTAGAATCAGCAAGCTTGGATGGATCTGCTGAAAATTATCTCGATGAAAATGATTTTTGGCAACGCGCTAAACAGGCACGGAATGAAGATATCAGCTTATTTGATTCCGATATGCCTCCCACCCCTTTAAAAAGAGGATTGCCGAAGGTCGGGGGATGCAGATTAGGGACTATCACAGAGGTTGACCCGAAAGGGAGTAAAATTCGTCTGAGGCTAGATGTTGATTTGGTTGAGCGAATCACACAAGGACGTTATCAACTACCCAATAAAGGATTTTTGTATTTTGAGGCAGCTGGTGATATCTACCAAATCAATCAAAAGAAAAAAGCTTTGGAAAACTTGCGATTGGGTCGTACTCAGAATACTTATTTGAGTAAATTCTTATTCGATGCTTCTCAAGCAAGAGTCCCGCGAAAAATTATTCAACTGCAACCGCAGGATTTACTGAAACGCGATGCGAATCCCGACCAAATTGCCGCTGTAGCAGCAGTACTTTCAGCCCCCGATATGGTTCTCATTCAAGGACCACCCGGTACAGGTAAAACTACAGTGATTGCAGAAATTTGCTATCAAGTCGCCCTTCGAGGTGGTAAGACACTGATCGCTTCACAAGCAAATTTAGCCGTAGATAATGCCCTCAGTCGCTTAGTTCACAGTCCCGTTATCCGTGCTCTGCGAAAGGGAAAAGCTGATAAAGTTCAAGAAGAAGGACAGGCTTTTTTAGAAGATAACGTCATTAGTACGTGGCTGCAAAATACTGCTGGTGACTGTGAAAAGAGTTTATCAAAGCATCAAGAAAATGTATCGGTTTTCCAAAAGTTACTGACGCCATCACAGCAATTTACTGCTTACTTAGAAACTGAGGAAGAGTTTCAACAGCAACAAAAGCAGCTTCGAGAGGATAAACTCAACTTAGAAGAAAACTGTAGGAAGCTTGAAACAATCTACCAAGAAACAGACGCAAAGAGTAGCGAGATTGAATCTTTGATCGCCGGGTTGGAAAATCTTCTCAATTCTGATAAGAGAGTCAATTGGGAAGATCCCGAAGTGACAAATTTTTTACCGCGTCTTCAAGCATACACAAAAGGCAACGCTTTAGTAGAAGACTTTGTGGCAAATGTGCGTACAGCCATTAGTCAAACCACCGAACTTGGTTTCGTTCGCCCTGCATATGGTGCCTTTGGGCTGGCAGTTTGGCTGCAAGAGACTGTGGCTACTGAAATATCTCAGTTGCGGACAGTATTAAATGACGTTAAGGACGCAGCGACAGCCACGTCAGAAGTGGCAGAAATGGTAGAAGTGTTTCGTCAGAATACTGGATATTTAAATGAAGCCAAAAAGAATTATCAGCACATCCTTGCCAATCAACAAAGCATACAATCACAAATCAAACATTTAGAAAATCGCCGAAGCGAACTGGATTTTATCATCAATGCAGTTAAAGAATGGAAGTCAACAGCTAATTCCCGACTCTGCAAAATTTTGTCAGATTGTCGGCAAAGTGGTCAACTTTTGAAAGATGATTTGATTGGATTACCTGCTGGGTTGTGGATGCTTGCTCGTTCGTTAAACTTACCGCTTGTACCAAACAACTATAAAGTTAATAAAATTGATCAGATACCGAATTGGGGGCAATTGAAAAATGCATTGTCTTATGAGGTAGACGGGGGGTTTGTTGATCGAAGAGGTAAACAGTTCAGTTTTAGTGAGTTTTTACACCAGACTTTGAGTCAGCCTCTGATGGTGCTGTCAGCAAGCGATCGCACTCAGTGGCGAGAAATAACCCAACAATTTCTCAACTATCCCCACCTCAAGCCACCTCAACGGCGACCTCTGGTTGAAAAGACACAGCAATTTCTGAGTAAAATGGAACAGGTTTATGGCGCGTCATGGGAAGCGAATAACCTCGACTCCACTGTCAACTGTATTGTTCAAGAATTGCTAGAAGAAATATTGACAAATGCGCGTAAATGTGTGCTACCAGTCAATGGCGAAACTAACAAACAGCTTCAGCATTTGCAAGAACAGTTAAACGAGGTTCAGAAAAAGGCAACGAATTTCCAACAGCAAATATCTGCTGCACAATATCAGGTAGAAACCACGCAACAACAGATTGATTTGAAACTCAACCGAGTTATCGAGCTTTTACGAAAACTTCTCCAACAGCCAAACCTACCGCAACAATTACGCATTGTGGCTGAACAATATCTTGCCAATCCATCATCTATTTGGGAAAATTCTCAACAATTTTTAGCGCAAGTAGATTTATGGCAAACTTGTGTCAGTCAGCTAGCACCTTTAATTTCTTCATTAGAACCTTTCTCGATACTCCAAATCATAAAGAACTGTTTAGATGAACAGATCTCTACAATAAAAGCAGAAAATGAAAAAGCCAAAAGGAAACTTCAAGAATCTCAAACAAAGCTAGCTGAAATAGATCATATAGTACAAACGCGGATACCAGAAAATTTAATCAAGCAACGAAATTGGTGGCAGAAAGCATGGGAAACAATACCCGATAGATTCAAGCCAGATGTTCCCTCCACAGAATTATTCAATTTAGAATTTTTACGCACATTTAAGATTCAGTTCGACTCCTGGCAAAAGGAATTAGAGGAAGAACAAACTTACCTTAACCGCTACCAAAACTTTGTGCAAGACTGGATTGAAAAACTCCGCAACCCATCAGCACAAGACCAAAATGAGTTAAAGCAAATCTATATAGATAATGCTAATGTTATTGGTATTACCTGCGTACAAGCAGCAAAAGGCGATTTCTCCAAAGAATTTCCCAGCTTTGATGTTGTAATTGTGGATGAGGTAAGTAAATGCACACCGCCAGAGTTATTGATTCCCGCTTTGAAAGGTAGGAAATTAGTCTTAGTAGGCGATCATCGACAGTTACCACCCATGCTGCGGGAAGAGACTATAGAAGATATTGCCGAGCAGTTGGGTAGTTCAAAAGATGATTTAAGCTTTATCAAGAATTCTTTGTTCAAAATTCAGTTTGAAGCCGCTGATGACAAAATCAAGCGAATGCTCACAATTCAGTATAGAATGCACCCGCAAATTATGGGTGCAATCAATCAATTTTATGAACATAGGCTTAATTGTGGTATTCTCGAGCCTGATATAAAACGCGCTCACAATCTAGCAGGTAAGATTATCCAAGAAAATCAGCATCTCCTTTGGCTGACAACACCTGTTGCACAGGGTTTTGCTGAGGAAAAAGAGGGAACGTCACGTTGTAATCCGCGAGAAGTTGATGCGATCGAACGTTTGTGCGAACAAATAGAAGCTGTGTGGCTTTCTCAGGTAGCTAAGGGGCAACCTAAGAAAGAAATAGGAATTATCACGTTTTACGGTGCTCAATTAAGATCAATTAAGGAGAGAATTGAGTGTGACAAATTTCCTTCTTTAAATATTCGTACTGGTACTGTTGATATATTTCAAGGCATGGAACGCCCTGTAATTATTGTTAGTACGGTTTGTAATAATAACAGGGGAGATATTGGGTTTGCTAAGGAACCAGAACGGGTAAATGTGGCATTTTCTCGCGCCCAGGAATTACTTGTTGTTGTCGGGTGTCACGATTTGTTTACACAACAATCTGGCAAAGTGGGAGGTATGTACCAGGAAGTTTCAAAGGTGGTGCGTCGCTATGGAGGATTTGTTGATGTTTCTACTGTTCTGTGTTAGTTTTTGAACAGTAGCATAGGACGATTAAATTCACCTCAAATTACCGAGTTTTGATTAACAACTGTTATTCAAAAAATTTCTGGTCACAAAACATTAGGGGCATTTCAGAAATATGCAGCGACTCGCGCTAACGTCTCTCATCCTTACTATTAGGCACCGTTTATTTTAATTGGCAATGGAATGTAAAAATTGATAAGAATGCTCGTTGAAAACCTTGTTTTTTATGACAGGGGTAAAGTCTGCCGGGGGAAGCTTCCTAAGAGCGAGCTTTACATGAAAACGGTTTAAGGCGTCTAAACTGGAAGTATAACTGAATTTAGTTGTTAGCGGTTCATTATCCCAATACAGTCGTCACAAATGGTACAACAACTTACGCCTGTAACATCTGACACGGAGTATGATATTATCTACCCTGAAAGCGACGGCAAACCAATGGCAGATAACACCATACAATTTCGCTGGATTGTCACTTTAAAAGAAAATTTAGAAATCTTGTTTGCTGCCATTGCCGATGTATTTGTGGCAGGAGATCTACTTTGGTATCCAGTGGAGAAAAATAAAAAATGTCTTGCGCCTAATGCAATGGTTGTTTTTGGCATCCCAAAAGGAGACAGACGATCCTATAAACAGTGGGAGGAAAATAACATTGCGCCACAGGTGGTATTTGAAATCTTATCCTCCAGCAACACGACTAAAGAAATGGCAAATAAACTACTGTTTTATCAACGCTATGGAGTGGAGGAATATTACATCTACGATCCAGAAACAGTAGATTTGACTGGGTTGCAGCGCTCAGGGGAGGATTTAGAAGTCATAGAAGAAATGAATGGTTGGGTAAGTCCCCGTTTAGGAGTGCGCTTTGAACTCACACCGGATAAGTTAGAAATTTATCGTCCTGATGGACAGCGATTTCTCACTTTCGTGGAATTGGATCAATTACGAGAACAAGAGCGTCAAGAGAAGGATGCAGCGCTTCTCCAACTTGAGCAAGAACGACAGCGTTATCAAGATTTGTTAGCCCGACTGCAAGAAAGAGGAATAGATCCAGAAAATCTGTGAATCATACTCAAAAATTTACTCTCCAAATAGAACAACCTTGGACTTGGGAAGGTCTTACACCACCAGATGATCCATTAGGAGAACTTTCTGATTTTAAAATGGGATTGCGAAATTTTTGCTTTGAATGTAAGTAACCATAAAGTATTAATAGCGTTCGGAGATGACATAAGATATGTGTTTTTAGATCCAGATATAATACTGATTCTCGAAAGTCGCCCAAAACAAATTTCATAATTATTAGAAGGCAAAAAAATTGAGATAGACTTCGCTGAAAGTTATATGTATATCGAATTTATACCTGATGGAGATAAAATTTGCTGCACTTTAACCAAGTTTGGCAGTCACCTAAAACAAAAGCACTTTGAGTTGGATAAAACTCAAGTATTAAGAGTCTTCAGAAATTTTTTAAATGAAGTTATTGAGAAAGCTGTGATAGGAAGGTACATTACATCAGCAGAAAAAGAACAATTTTTGCTGCCAATCAACAAGCAGGTAATGTGCTAAATGCTACTGCAAACTACACAGATTGAACTACGTCAATTTCATCAACAAAGATGACTATTGATTGCTGAATTTTTTCTAGTAACACTTCTTCGATAAACAATCTCAAACACGTGACTGGATCTAGTATTGATTGTTTTTTTTGCCACCAAGTCTGCCAATCAAAATCAAATTTATCTTCCAACTGGCAACTTTCTACTACACCGTAAACAATGCCCCCATACCACTGTGATAGTGTTACCTTGTGCTTATCCTGCTCTACAAGAGCCAGATGATGAAAGCCAGCCATAGCACAGCCCCGAAGCCAAACCACCAGCACCTGTAAATAACTCTACCGATTTCACTTGTTCTGTAGCTGCGATCGCAAAACATATCTATGATACATCCAACCTATATTAACGTGAGTTCGACTGATAGAAAAGCCCAAAAAGCTTGCTAGATATGAATTTGCTTAACTGGTCAGGCGCAAGCGATCACTACGATTGATTAAGAATTATACCTATTTGCCTAAAAAACCTTCGATTGATATTTACCCAAAAGATTTGCCTGCACTACCTCCTGCTATTTTGTAGTTTTGTCGAGATCACGTTAATAGATGATATCATGTCCGTCAAATCACCCATAATTAAAGAACCCCACCCCTGTAAAGGGTAGCTTTACGTCCCCTCCCCGCTTGCGGGGTGGGGTTCAGTATCGACGGGAATTATGACTAATTAAACGGACATTATCTGAGTGGTTCTTTAGTAGAACAATGCTGTAACTACTTGTACAGAGGTGAAGCAAAAACGTCAAGAATGTCGAGTTTCCGTTTGACTCGGATTTTCTCCTACACAGGAGGCTTTATACCGTATGTTACTTGGTTAATCCAGCCTACATATTCTGTTTTCACGGAGTCAAATCCAGCTTTTCTCATCCAAACATCGACGCTCTCTGCTGCATAGGCTTTTGAATATGGTTCATTGAAGATTTTTATTAGCCATTGAGCATGACGGAGCCTTTTTTGATTCCCATCTAGAATAATCAATTGTCCTCCTGGTTTAATTAAGCGCAAACACTCTTGCAAAATTAACTGGGAAATTTCGACTGGTGTTTCGTGAAATAAAAAGGAAATTGTCACTAAATCAAAATCAGCTTCTTCTAAATCAGTAGCCTCAGCTAACCCATGCACCCACTGTATGTTAAAATCTGCAAGTTGTGCTTTGTAGTCTGCGACGACGAGCATATAAGGAGATAAATCCAATCCAATGACTACCGACTGTTCAAAAGCTTGCTTTAAGAGCAACGTTGTAGAACCTGTACCGCAGCCAAGATCGAGAATTTTTTTGGGCTGACAATTAATTGCTGCAATTAATTGCTTACGAATCCAAGCTTCATTGGGTGGTGAAGCATAGGCCGCCACTATATCATAAGTTATAGCCGCTACAGAATTCAGATAGCCACCTTTAATAGAGTGAAAATTCTGACTGCTATAATAGTGTGGATAAATTAGATCTGCTCGTCGGAAGCGATCACTCTGGTGCTGCCAATCGATAGTTTCATAGAATCGCAGTTTGTCTTTTCCTATGAGAAGGTAAAGTATCGACCTTAATAAAGTTTTCCAAATCAGCTTCTGATTTATTAACACAGCATCCTCTGACTATTACTTAATATTTACTAATAGGGAGTAAGTAAAGCTTTGTCGGAAAAAGACTTATTTACCGTTTTTTTGGTCACAAAACTTATGAATAAGAATTGTTGACTTAGCAAACAAGATACTGAGAATACGCTTTTAGATAACCTACTATTGAACCTGATGTTTAGGAATATTTTGACACAAAATTTTTGGGAGATCGCATGAATTTAAACTATATAAAGAAAAAACTTTTCCCTCCGGTCAAAATGCTGTCTACATTTCTCATAACAGGTGCGCTGGGATTAGAACTTTGGAATATTTATGCAGCTATAAATGAGATTCTAGTACCAAGAAGCCTTCAGCCAATTTTTTGGCTCGAGCGTTTTGCCGTCATAACTCATTTAATAGAGGGAGTGATAGCATCTTTTTATGCACATTCAAAAAAAAAGATACCAATAAAATATGGTGTTTATACTTTTTTTGTGGGCACAATTGGTCTATTAGAACTGTTTGACGACAGTCGAATCTCTATTGAAAGTTACCTCGTTAACTCTGAAGATGTCGCTTCTGAACTACAACAACAGTCTCCTGATGACAATTAATTAATTCCAAATAAAAAGTGCGATCGCCTACAAAAATCTCTCAAAATAAGCTGAATTTTGATGTCAGAAAAAAATTACGAGGGACTCATCCATGCTGGAGGCGATACCTACGGCACACTTCGTGAACGCTCGTAACTATGTAATATCATGTTCTGTTGAACACTTATAATAAGGCTCGTAGTTGAGGACAGTACGTCCAAGTGTTTCCCTCCGAAAGAATCTGTCCGTGCGCTTCAGCGCTCTTAACACTCAACAGAGCGCTGAAGCGCAACTACAAACCTATCTTTTATTTATAAGTCATTTATCGAACATGATATAACCTCATAATACAGAACTAATCGTCAGAATCTTCAGAAAACTTGCGTAAAAACTCCCCACCTCGTTCGTATAAGGGTTTAAAGAGGTAGGGGAGAAAGCATGATGTATTGAAAAGCTCCGTCAAGACATTTTATAGATAAGTATCGATGTTGCTCTGCGTACTGTACTTTATGTATCTATGATTACAACAAATTACCAAAAATCTGGGATTAAGCAGGAGATTTCGATGGGTGATGATGTCTTAGATGATCAACTGCGTCAGCTAGCTAGTCAGCGAAGCACAACAACATCCGCCAAACAGTACTCAACGACGGAAGGTGTTGAATAGGTTAATTAAAAAAATTCAGGAATCAGGGAAATTAAAGAGTTTTGTGGAATGGCAGAATCTTCCTGATTTTGAAGATATTTATCACGAAGCACAAGGAAAAACCTTTACGGAAATTTGCAAAAATATTTACAAATACGATCCTGAGCATAAAGTAATGGCTTGGGTAAATAAAATATTAGAATGGCGTTTTCTAGATCTTTTAAGACAAATCAGAAATCGACCGCGAATGTTCTCTCTAGATGAATTAAATAGTATTAATAATGATGCAGATAGCCATGCAAGTAAAGAATCTTCGGACAAATCCGTCTGAACAGTCATGATAGTTTGACAATGGCGGAATTGAGAGATGCTTTGCAAATAGCCATTCAAAGACGATTGCAAGTAGCATTTTTCAATTCTGGCGATGGTTTGGGTATTGCCTATGAATTAGAACAACTGAATATTCCCCAAGTGATTGTGATGCGCCTCCCCGTACCAGATAAGGTAGCGCAGGAGTTTTTGAAATATTTTCTCCTTGAGTTTACAGGTGGCAAGTCTCTGTATATTTCTGTGAGGAATGCGCGAGAACAATTACGCTCACTTGAGCAGACACATCCTTGCGCGAGTTGGTTGCCTGTTATTGTCCAAAATCAGACAGAAACACCACCAACTTGGCAAAGTTTGGGGGTAATTTCTTTTTGTCCCTACCAAGGGTTAGCGGCATTTGGGGAAGCGAACGCTGAGTATTTTTTTGGCAGAGAGCAGGCGACTTTACTGCTTGTATCCTCCGTCAACCGCAAACCTTTAGTTGCTGTGATTGGTGCTTCTGGAAGCGGAAAGTCATCTTTAGTGTTTGCCGGTTTAATTCCCCACTTGCGTCGGGATACTATTAATAGTTGGCTGATTCTCTCGTTTCGTCCTTTGAAAAATCCTTTTGAGTCGTTAGCTAAGGCGTTGGTATCGGCGTTTAACTTAGAGGATGACGATCGCCACTTACTCGAAGGTAAACTAGAACTTCAACTGCGAAAAGACACATCCACTCTGCAAACAACTATCTCACGCATCCAAACTTCATCTCCCAACTCCCAGCGCCGACTCCTACTTGTTGCCGATCAATTTGAAGAAATTTATACCCTTTGCTCCGATGCATCTGAACGCAAAATTTTCTTAGATGGATTGCTGCAAGCGGTGAACAATGCACCGTTTTTTACTCTCGTGCTTACCTTGCGGGCAGACTTTTTTAGCAAGGCGCTTGATGATTACGAACCATTTGGCAAAGCTTTGCAGGATTATCAACCGGAACCTCATATCTTGCACCTGGAAATTTCGATGTCAATTCCTTGACTAAGTGCTA
>CALMVQ010000366.1 GCA_937873135.1 uncultured Scytonema sp.
TCACTACGTATTATCTCGTAGTTTTTTTCAGAAATCAAATATGATTCCTATAGATTGATTTTTGATGGAATATGTCAGCAATAAAAAACCCTCCAAGATTTGCCTGGAGGGTTTTCGTCATCTGCACACACTCAACGACATCACGTCCCTCCAGGCTCGACTGTAGTTGTGGTAGTTGTAGTGAGAAGTGCGAGATTTTTCATGCAGTAGAAAATGGGGAATTGGGTGATTGGCTCATAGCCGCAGTCAACACATTGTGAACCGAAGACTCGTCTAGTCATCTAAAAGAGGAATAAGTGCTATTAGTCTGGTGCTTTGAGTTCGGTGGTGGATGAACACAGGGAATGAAACAACCTTGTCACAAGCAAGGGCGGAATTTATGACAATAAAAAACCCTCAAGGATCGCCTAAAGGGGTGAATTGATGGCTTATATGTATACGCAAGCTATCTCCTCACAACCCTCCTTGGCTCGTAGTTCGTGTAGTGGCTGTAGTCGTGAAAGATAGTTGAATCGACATTATTGCTAGATTGAAAAACTTATATATTGACTTTATATTAAAGCACATACAGGCTAATTGTCAACATTCTACGAATAGATAACGCTAAGGTACACCAAATTGTCACATGGGAGGGACAATACTTCACAAGAGCGTGCATCTGGGCGAAGCTTGATTTTCATTTAAAAACCAGCAACCAGCGCTGATGTAGGAGAAGCAGTAAGGATAATTACCGTCCGTCCCGTTCTTGGTTCTATGGATTCGTATGAGGTAAAAACAAATCTAGGATGTACCGTATTTTACTCCCGGTGACTATCACAAGATATGCCAACTTTCACGGCGCTGTCTGATCTCATGTCCGGTAAATTAACCTTAATTTCGGAAGAACCCCACCCCGCCAAAGCTGTGCTTTGTCTCCCCTCCCCGCAAGCGGGGAGGGGTTCTTTTAGTACGGGTGACTTGACGGACACAGTATCTTTTTTGACTTCAAGAATGCATACCTAAGTATTGAGCAACGAGTAGAGCTAGAAGAGGCGATCGCCTACAACAATTATGCTCCACTCTTACAATTGCTGACACTCAAAAAGGGCGCGATACAATAAAATCAAGCTTCTACGCATACCTAAAGCTACTATGATTCAGAGTCAGCGCGTTGGATTACTAAAACCAAAACATCAGGGCATCTGTTTATTTCTCGACACTGCCGATATACAACAGTGGCAACACTGGCTGCCAACAGGGTTATTTTACGGGGTGACGACAAATCCGGTATTGTTAGAGCAGGCTCAAGTCGCCTGTAATGTCTCGCAGTTAAAGGCTCTAGCCAACCAAGCATTCGCTCTAAAAGCTAAAGAAATCCAGCTTCAGACTTGGGGAACTACAGTTGATTCATTGGTGAAAACAGGCAAGCTCTTGGCAGCGATTGATGAACGGATTGTCGTCAAGGTGCCGATTACTAAAATTGGAACCGAGGCTGCGTCCTTACTGATTGCAGAGGGGATTAGAATTACCCTAACTGGTGTCTACGCTATTCACCAAGTTCTAATTGCAGCCGCTTTGGGCGCGGATTACGTTGCTCCTTATTTAGGCAGAATTAACGATTTGGGGCGCAATGGGCGTGAGGATTTGGTAGCAATGCAGCGAGCTCGCGCGGGTGTTGGCAGCACCACTCGAATTTTAGTTGCCAGCATCCGTAGTGTAGATGATATTGCGTTGCTTGCAGCTCAGGGATTGGATACGTTTACGTTTTCGCCCCTCGTCGCCGCAGCCTTTTTCGAGGTAGCAGCGACAAATCAAGCGACTACTGACTTTGAGCAAGCTGCTCATAGGATGGGAGCTGAATAGCTTTAGTGCAGAATTGATGTACATCCTTCGTTTGTTATGTATGTTGAATGCGGTACTCAAAAGTCAAGTGATATTTTTCCTTACTTTCATGTCAAGGTACATTTTGAGTATTTATTTCTCCACAGGTGTTAGTCTTAAAGGATATAATGGCTCAGATCCATTTAATTGCCAAATTCTAAAGACCAATACAGTAGCTACAGTTAGCCATACACAAGAAAATGATAAAGTCATTCCTGCTACAGGATTAGTTTTCCAATAAATTGCTGTCACCACTACAGCAGATAACCAAGGACCTAAAATTACTACAGGAACAGCAGCACCTAATCTGCGTTCTACAGTAAAAATCGTATTCCAAGTATCTCCTAAAGCTAGATGTACGACAAACAAAATTAAAGGTAGCACTAAAAATTGGTGATTCATTTGCTGCCAAACCAATACAGAAGAAATTACCCGCAAAACGGCAATTATCATCCAAACTATGGGAAATACTAAAGGTGGAGGAGCCCATCTTGGTCTGATTATCTGGTCATAGGTCTGACGAGAACGGGTATTATCTAGAAGAGAAAAAATTCGTGAACGGATACTTAATAGAGCAAAAAATAATCCAGTCAATAAAGTGCTAAACCAACTGGGAAAAGAAGAATTTTTATCAAGCAACATCACTAATTTTTCCATTCCCAGCAATACAAAAATCATGACTACTATTTGTAGGATAGTTCCTAGTTTATAAACTAAAACTGCTCTGATATCTAGTTCTTGTGTAGTAGCTATTGATGTATCTGGAGACTGTTGTTGATTCCCAGTCTTTACCCCCATCACTGTATTGACAAACTGTTCAAGTATTCCACTATTATTGGATTGATTCATACTTAAGAGATTATGTGTAGTTTGTAATTATTAATAATAAGTTATTATATGACAATACGCTTCAGTTAATGCTCTAATAGTTGTAAATTCAGTAGCTCAAAAAGTTTTTCCAGAAGTGCGATACGGATGTGCGTTGTTGCCAAAGGCAATTGAATGTGTTCTTTGCGATGGACAGATTCTTTCTGATGGAAACACAAAGGAGGTACTGTCCTGACTAGATATGAAATTAGCGCTCTTTCCGGTTGATCAATTATAATATTATTTGGGTCTGTGCTGTCTAGCCTGCGGCATCCCCGAAGGGGTACGCTCTCAACAGTCCTTGAGCGAAGACAGCGCAACTGCGACCGCTATCTTTTATTTATAAGTAATTAAGCGAACGTAATATACATATGGCTTCGAGACACATCTTCAAAGGTTTTCACCTAACCGTCTTATAAATAGACAGCAAATTAAAAGCCCTTTAGTGCTTGCAACACCAAAGGGTCTATGAAACATCCATATACATTCAAACCACCAAAGAACAGCTTAAGCGATGGTTAAAACCATCATAATTGAATGTTTTTATATTGTCCACTATCCGGCACCTAGACACAGCATAATATCTGTTACTCAACTTCTATGATGCTTACTCTGAGCCTGTTCTATCTTTTTAGTACTTCATATTAAGTTTTGTTATTTAATCTTCGTCTGGCATGTAAACACGTAAATCAAAAAGCCCTTCAGTGCAACACCAAAGGGGTATGTAACATTCCATATACACATTCAAACCGCAAAGGAGCAGTTTAAAAGATAATTAATAACATTATTGTCAAACTATTATTATTTTGTCAAATATTATATACACTAACCTAGACTAGTACAACGCGGCGGAAATAAACCGACCATTCTAAATCAACGAAAAGCCTACATAATCAGCCTTTTGACTTTTGAATGAGTGACTTTTGACGAACTCCTTGCGGTACTAGACTGGTTGACAGGTTAACCAGTCTAATCTAAAGAGAGTTTTATGACTGAAACTTAAGTGTAAGACTATTCAACGAAAATATACTAAAGTATTAAAAACAACATCCCGGTCGGTATTAGCAGTACGAACCAGGACATCAAACAACAACAAGAGAGAAATTCTAACTATTCGTGTTTATTATTATATTAGCACGTGTGTCAGCATACGTGCAAGTTTCCCCTGAATATATCAGCAATTCTCATTTTAAAAATCACCGAAGCATAGCCCCGTGGCAGTGATAGACCGCCATCTTTGACTGGTTTGGTCAGAAAATCTCTCTTATGTGGCTCCGAAGGGTCAAAAGTCAAGAACTGGGAAAGATCTGGCTGGCAATGAAATTATTCTGAGTGCAAGTTCCATCGGCGCTTCGCGCTTCGCAAATCGAAATCGAGAGCGCAGATCGCTCAATACACTGCTTTCCTTACCTCACGGGCTTCACAGACGTTGAGCAATAAATTCTTGCAGTTGGTGCGATTGCCTCCGATATCTATATTTATAGTATTAGTACTCACTGGCTATCATGTAAACTACTAGTGCAGGCTGGCTGAAATAACTTACCAGTAAATTTCCAACCAAAAGCTTGATATATAAGGATTTCATTATGAGTGCCTTTTGACTTTTTACTTTTGCCTTGTTGCACTAGGATAGTTTATGGAAAAGTATAGATACGCCAAGCTCATAGGTGCTTATGGACACTATCCCGCTCACTGATAGCAATCTTTTGTGTCTTTTGCAGTTAGCTAGTCCAGCTTTACCTGTTGGAGCATATAGCTATTCGGAAGGATTGGAAACGTTGATTGAAAATGGTATAATTCATAACCAGATAAGTTTGAAGCATTGGTTGGAAGCCGAACTGCGTTATGGGGCAATTCGGTTAGAAGCAGCTGTGATGCTACGTGCATATCAGTCCCCACGGGAAGGTGATTTTAAAACGTTATTATATTGGAATCGCTGGTTATCTGCTATTCGGGAGACAGAAGAATTACGCGCCTCTAGTTGGCAAATGGGGCGATCGCTCATTCAACTGCTGAGTTCATTACAACCACAAATTCAGTCGATAGCTGAGGCTGTTGGTAGTCCTTGCAATTATGCGATCGCATTTGGTATTGCCGTTGCATATTGGGATATCAATATAAAAGCAGCATTGCTGGGATATCTGCATACCTGGGCAACTCATATGATGACTGCTGGAATAAAGCTCATCCCCTTAGGACAAACAGCCGGACAAGAGTTATTACTCAAGCTACAACCATTTATAAATATTGCAGCAGCAGAAGTTCTCACTTTAGAGGATGATGAGTTAAGTTGTTGTAGTTGGGGTTTGTCACTCTTCAGTATGGCGCATGAAACGCAATATACAAGGTTGTTTCGCAGTTAAGGAAGCATGATGAACGCTTTTCGAGTAGGAGTTGCAGGACCTGTGGGGTCGGGGAAGACTGCTTTAGTGGATGGTTTGTGTAAGGCAATGCGTCAGAAATGTAACATTGCGGTGGTAACGAACGATATTTATACAAAAGAGGATGCTCAGTTTTTGGTGCGTTCTCAAGCATTAGCAAGCGATCGCATCGTGGGTGTAGAAACTGGCGGTTGTCCCCACACAGCGATCCGTGAAGATGCTTCGATGAATTTAGCCGCCATTGAACAGCTTGAATTGCGGTTTCCAGATTTGGATTTAGTCTTTTTAGAAAGTGGTGGTGATAATTTAGCTGCCACCTTTAGTCCGGAGTTAGTAGATTTAACGATTTACGTTATTGATGTTGCTGCGGGTGATAAAATTCCCCGCAAAGGTGGTCCAGGAATCACTAAATCCGATTTATTAGTGATTAACAAAATTGACCTTGCGCCTTTTGTCGGAGCATCTTTAGAAGTCATGGAACGAGATGCCGAGAAAATGCGCGGTCATAAACCTTTTATTTTCACCAACTTGAAAACTCAGCAAGGTCTTGCAGAGGTCATTGAGTTTGTGTCAGAAAATATTTGTTGAAATCTTGAGTTTGTAATTTCTTATTCTTCTAAAGCGTGGGGGTTGCTAAGGTCAACTAGGATCATGACTAATAGATCTTTTATAGGATTTTTGTACAGAATTAATGCTTTCAATCCGAAGGGCAGACTCTGTTGAGGTTTCGACTATAGCAATCCTAAATGAATTACAAACGGCACATTCGCCTGAGCTTTTATTTACAAGGCTTCCAGATTACTTCTATTTGGGTCTCAAATAGGATTGCTATACGTCGTAAAATCTCCGTAAACTCATTCATTTTTATCCAAAGTCCAAAAAAGGAAACCGCATGGAAGAAATACTTACAGGAAAAATTGCTGTTGTAACAGGCGGCTCTGCGGGAATTGGTTACGCAATAGGAAGACGTTTTGCATCTAGTGGGGCAAAAGTCATTCTGGCAAGTAGACAGCCGCAACGCTTGGCAACAGCAGCTAAGAGCATCGGAGACTCTGCTATTGCAATTCCCACTGATGTCTCTGATTGCGAACAGGTGCAGCGGCTTTTTGAGGGATTGGAGCGGGTGGATATTCTTGTGACTTGTGCTGGTGCAGCAGTCTTTGGAGCAATTGATACGTTACCAGTGGCACAAGCTAAATCCTTTTTTGAAGGGCGGTTCTTCGGTCAACTGGCGGCAGCGCACTATGCAGTACCCAAAATGCCACAAGGGAGTGTTATTATTTTCTGCTCTGGAATTGCCGCCTCCATCGGACTGCCCTATTATAGTGCAGGTTCTGCCCTTTGTGGTGCCGTTAACTCGATGGCACGTGCCCTTGCAGTTGAGCTAGCTCCTAAAGGCATCCGCGTGAATGCTATCTCACCGGGATTAATCGAAGGCACAGACATCCAATCTAATTTGTCAAAGGAACAGGCGGAAAATTTTGCTGAGTCAACAAGAGCCAGAATTCCGCTCAAGCGTGCAGGTAACAGTAATGAGGTAGCAGATGCAGCATTTTTTCTTGCCACGTGTGGCTATGTGACAGGGCAAATTATTGAGGTTGATGGCGGATGGACAGCGTCTTAGAGGAAAGGAAGATAGGCAATTAAAAATCATTTATTTGTCCTGGTGGCGGTAAGCGAAGCCATGCCGCAGGCTTATCGCCTGCTCCTTCCAAAACACAGGGCAATTCTCATTCGAGAGAAATTGCTCTTACCCTACATATAAAGACAAATGACGTAGAGGCGAACAGCTATTCGCCCTACCAAGGATTTTAACAAACATACTCCCTTCTGCCCACTGCTCGAAGCCGTTCAATCGTCGTATCACTAAATAACTAAATCATGGAGTAAATCGGTATTAATTGGTGTAAACCGATACGCATACCCATCACTACGCTGGATAAATGTTCAAAGGGCTTGGCACTGAGGTCGGTGTTTCACCTAGCTAATTGGCAATGTTCCTCCTCTAACCGCTTAGGACTAGCGAATCCTATTGAGGTGTTGACCCTTCAAACGTAGTCTCTGTTTCAAGACTTTTTCTGGCATAGTAGTCAATTAAAGCCTTATTACAGGTCGTTTATATCCAATTGACACCGGATTACTCCGATTTAGCGCTACTCAAATCAGATTCACACAAAAAACTGGAGCCAAATCGGCTGCGATCTGCTTCCACGTCAAGCCAGCATCTGACGAGAGAAAAACTTGACCTTCACGGGTTCCGAAAACAGCTATATTCTTGAAAGTGGCAAGAGTTCCCGTGTTAATGTTATCTGAGAACCACTCCGGTAGCCCTTGCTCACACTTCTCAAACGTTCCTGGCTCATCGAGTGGACGGCGGTATATAGCTGACTTTTTACCACTTGGACCCATAGAAGCACTCATCAAGATTGTCTGATCACACACTGCTAAAGCTCGTGAGTAGTGATCTGGTAAATTTGTGACATCAAAGCTCCAAGAGTTGCCTTTATCTTGACTAATGGCCAGCCCTCCAGCTGTAGCCGCCAACACTAGATCAGGACGAGTCGGGACGGTTCGTACCTCGTGGACATCGGCATCAACGTCAATGGTAGGTTGCCATGACTTGCCGTGATCATCAGAACGCAGAATGCCTCCCACATGCACATTCACATAAAATTCGCCCGACTCCCCTACTGCGATAGAGCGAACATCTGGAGGCCCTCCCCAGGGCGTATACCACTCTGAGCGTCCTTCAGCCGACTCAAAGCAATTAATACGTTGTGTGCTTCCATCTGCAATACGTAACAGATGAGCTTCCGATGTTCCGACTAGAACCGCACCCTTGATCGGCAGGATGCAGTTCAACCGCAAATCATCCATTGAAGCGACTTGATGCCACTCGCCATTAGAATCACGATGCCATACTGAATTACGATTGGCGATCGCCCACAGTCCATCCAGGCTAGAGGCAAAAGCATTGATAGAATAACCTTCAAGTTCTAAATGGTGTTTGGAGTCGAGAAAAACCAAGCCTTCAGAAGTTCCTATGATCACCTGGGGTTTATGCAACGCCTGCTCGGCGTTGACGTCGGTATCAGCAAGCTCGTGTTCTATCGGTTCAATCAGCTCTACTTTTTGCTGCTTCGTCGTACTCATAATTTGAACCTCCTTAATCATCAGTGCTGCCACTGTGGGTTATGATCACATCAGTCCCACAGCACTTGCTCTAAATCTACCCTACTGAATTTATTCAATTGATGCACTCCATAATGCGGAATAAATCTCTCTGAATGACTTTGCAAAGCCTACTTCTAAAGACAGTAAAGAACCGTTAAAAGCATTTGCCTGCGTTGATGGTTGAGTGCGATCGCACGAATATCTTGAACACCGACTTTACAAAGAAACACCTGTGATGAAATTTACGTAAGAATTCAGGAGTCAGGAGTCAGGAGTCAGAATGCTTGTCGCTTCAAGAATTTAAACTATGGATATTTTGTGGACATCATTACCGAAGTTGAGCTATAAGCTTTGTCCCAAGCTGAATTCTGAATTCTGGATTCTGAATCCTTACAAATTTACAACAAGAGTTCCTCAATAATTGCAGCATTTTTAAAGCTAACTTCAACCTGAAATTTTTTGCCTGGGTAGTTACTAAATTCTAACTGCGTCACCGAACAAGGCAAAAGTTAAAAGTTAAAAGGCACTCATAAAGAAAAAGAAAATCGGTTTTAAGCCCCTAAATTTATTTATGGAAAACAAAAAAATAGTTTTTTTCTCGCACTAGGTGTCTCGAAAAAAAGGCGTCCACTTCAAATCGCCTAATTTTAATTATGGGAATTCACTTTTCACTTTTCACTTTTCACTTTTCACTTTTTCAATTGTAAAAGTTCTTCTTTGGTACAATGTTTAAGTCCCGCTAAGTAATTAAAATAATTATTAAGATAACGGCCTATCATTTGAGCAAACAAGCTATTTTTTCTGTATCTTTTTCCGTTTAATAGTTCTGCATATGCATCATTAAATGTTTTTTTCAAAGCATAATCTCTAATTGATTCAGCTACATTTTTGAGAAAATATGGACTTTGATTAATTGTTGTTGACATAAATACTGTAGATGTTTTGACAATTGTTTCCAGAAAATTTTCTTCTGTTTGAGCTTGAACCTTATTCATAAAGTCTTCTAATACAAAGATGCGTCTGACTTTATACCAAGATATCTCCCACAGTTGAGCAATCTCTCCTAAAGTCTTATTTTCTTGGTAGTAAAGTTGTAAACCTTCAGGAAATCGTTGAGCAAAACTTTTATAGCCTTTACTTTTTGACAAATATTCAATGTGTTCTTTAATGACTTTTGCTACTGATTCATATAAAATTTGTTCAAATAAGGCATGAAAGTTATTTTTTATTTGCTCTAATTCAATTTCTTCTATATCTGGTTCATGATAGTCTAATCGTATAGTGCATATATATTTTTTAGTATATTCATTATACACTTCTAAAGGTATTGTTTTCGGACCACCTATCTTCTTAGATAGCGTATCCTGTTGTAAGACTTCTGCAATTCTTTTGAAATGAAACATCAGTTCTCCGAGAGAACTCAAAATAATATTTCTTTGCTGCAATAAATCGCGCATTTCTTGCAACTGGTTCGGTGTTGGTTCAGAACAACGTCCTTTTTTATCTGAGTTCCGTCTATCTCGACGATAGACTGCATGAAAAACCTCTATAATTTTGCGATCGCCTTTTTGAAGATGCTGTTCCAGGGAATGGGGAATGTTTTTACATAGTAGCGCCCAGTTACTGGAAGTTCGTACTCCAAATTCCCATAAAAATGACTTTAAATTTTGATTTTGTTGCGCTAATCTCCAAATCCAATTATCTAAGCTTTCAGAAGAATCTAAGTTTGGATTAAATTTTTGTAAAATTTCAACGCTAAAAAGTTCTCCTCCTTTAACTATGGAGCGAGTTGTGTCATCGTGATTTAATATAAGTTGAGTCTGACCTTCACTATCCAAAATCATCAGTTCTCTACCATCGTCATTTAAAACGAATGGAAGCAGATCGATATAGCTGAAAGCCATCTCAGCTTTAGGTTGACAAATGTGAGCAATTTTTTTACAGGTAGTGAGAATTATCTGAGATACATAGCATCTTAAACAAAGTCCAGCAAGGGCACGCTCGCGAATATCAGAAACTGAGTGAAAAAGTTTCCACAAACTGACTTGAATATACTTGCTTTGTTCTAGCGATAACGTGGTAAGGCTTGCTAACTGAGGAAAATGTATCATAAAAAACTCTTTTGCCGAAAGAATTAGCTTAGCTTTGTAGCCCCCTTTTAGCTTATTGTTTACTAATAAAGGAGAATCGATTACCTGTATTGTCCAGTATCTTGAGGTAGCAATCATAGTGATTAAAATTACTTTATTTCTCATCAAATAAGAGATCAACAGTACAGAACGCGCAGCGCTCTTGTACACAGCGCAAAGCTCGTCCCACTCTTGACTTGCGCGTGGGAAAGCATACTATTCGACTCCTATTGAGAGACTTTTCAGCTTTTATCTCTACCCTCTTGTAAAAGAGCGTAGCTTGGTGCGCTCATCGCAGACTTTTATCTAATCTGATATATAGTTACAAGTCTGAAAATGTTGATTTCGGAGAAAATACTATTGGAAAATTAAATATACTCTATTTTTAGAATGTTTTCAGAATTATCTGAGTAGTTATGTTTACGGTCTTGTTCTAAAAAATGCTTAAATAACCAGTATTTGTAACTAGTACATGGATATTTTCGCATCATAAATAGGGCTAATGTAACTTTGTCAGAAACTAGAATCACAATTATGATAGTATCAGCTTTTATTCAGATCCCTGACTTCTTTAAGAAGTCGGATATTTTGTCAATCGTTAAGTTTAATAAGGGTTTTTCGTCTTGATAGGCGATCGCACCTTGATTGACTTAGTACCAAATATTACCTTAACGCTACTCTAATAATACTCACCTCTTTCAAGCCTGTCCTCAAGATGGATTTATCACATGCATGCTCAAACCTCTTGACATTGGAGTGATGAGATGACTTGTCCCAGTTTAAAACGGTAATGGGAAATGGGTAAGAGCATAAGCTAAAAATACTATTTTTCCCATTTATGTAATTACTGTTTGGGGACTTCAGTTAAAGTGAAAGAGGATGGCGATACGGATGTGCGCCGTTGCCAAGGGCCGAAGCGCCTCCTGTTGCACCCAAGCAATAAAGACGCTGCTTCACTTATTGTCTTTATTAATTGATTTCCAAACTCGTTGAATTACTTTTTTAGTAAACACAGAGAAGTTTTTCTTCATCATCCATTCATAATAACTTGGCTCTTCTTGAAAAGCCTCTATTAGCGTTTTACCTCTATACTTACCAAAGTTAAATATCTCTCTACCTTGTTCGTCATAAACTACTTTCCCACTAGGATCAAGCATGTTAATAGGTGTAAAGGCAGCTAAAGTTTCTAGATCATTTTTTATTGGATAAGATAAATTTCCGTCTTTATCTTCGTAAGCTATATTTTCATAACGTTGAAGCTGAGCTTTAAAAACTTCATAGGTAGCACGAGTGTCATTTATTGCATCATGAGCGCCTACTAGTTTTTTACCGCAGTAAAATTTGTAAGCAGCCTGTAAATTACGTGGTTCCATTTTATGGAAGATAGTTTGTACGTCAATAAAGTTTCTTCCTTCTAATTGAAAATCTATGCCTGCACGGGAAAATTCTGATACCAGTAGAGGAATATCGAATCTATTAGAGTTGTATCCAGCAAAGTCGCTATCACCAATAAAATCAGCTAGTTTTTGAGCAATTTGAGGAAAGGTTAGTTCATTTTTTACATCTTCGTTATAAATACCATGTATCCTAGATACTTCAATGGGAATAGGAATAGTCGGATTAATTTTCCTTCCTGTTGGGATTTCTGTACCATCAGGCAGTACTTTTAAGACTGCGATTTGAACAATTCGGTCATTGACTACATCCGTCCCTGTCGTCTCTAAATCGATAAATGCTAATGGACGTACTAAGTTTAGGTTCATGCAGCTATTTTGATAAAACAGGGTTCATGTTTCTCAATTTAACCTACCTATGCGCACTAAGAAAAGTCACATATTTATGGGGATCAATCCATTTTCCTTCCCGAATTAGCGTCTCGCCTACGTGAGCCTGCCGCGCCGCACCTAGTAGCAACAGCATTGTGAGATCTGCTGTTGTGGCATTTGAGCCAATTTCTCCGCTAAGGATCAGAGGGCATAGGGGCTATACTCCTCAGACTAAATCTGTTCTGTGGCGAGTGCATCGGGTAATACGGATGGCAGAAAGAATACTAAGTGCTTAGTGGCAACAATTTGGGAAAGATTAACCGGGCAGTTGTCCTAATTGACTAGTAATATATCGGTTAACTTTTATATAACCTTGATCAAGGTAAGTCAAATGAGAATTTAAGTGTTGATGCGCTTCTGGTAATGCATGGAAAGGAATTGATGGGTATAAATGGTGTTCAGTATGAAATGACATATTCCACATTAATAAGCGTACGGGTAAAAGTGTCAGCGTTGTGCGCGTATTTGTTAAAAGATTATGGTCTAAAGTACAACCCGTATGTTCTGCCAGTAAAATGAAGCGCAGAATTGGTTGACCAACCATTAGCGGTAGTAGCCAATAAAGAAAAAACCAAGGTTGACCAAATAAAAGTGAAACGGCGATCGCAGCTGCGTAAACAGCTAATTGAAGTCGAGTTGAACGAATGACTTGAGCACGCGCAGATAAAGGAATAAATGGGCATTCGTCAAGTAAACCTAATGCAACTCGAAAATGCCCCTTAACATGAGCGAACCACCAAGGCAAACCACTGATCACCAGTAGGTATTCAGCCCAATTTTTGGGTGTTATATCGGTTAGTTCTGGATCTTTATCTGGAATACGCGAATAAAGATGATGCCACTTATGGTAATAACGAAAAAAAGTGCTATTATAATATGAGAGTAACCCTGCAAACCAAGCAATCACATCATTTAACTGATTGTTGCTAAAAGCAGTTCTATGAACTGCTTCGTGCATTGCTGCAAACATTGAAGCAATACTAAATCCGTAAACGACAAGCGCTGGTATTGCCACCAACCAATCACCAAAATGCGAGGCGTACAAGTAGCCGCTACATCCAGCAATCGCCAAATGCACCCCTAGTTGGATCATGCCCAAATAGTTAGAACGTTTGTTGAAAAAATTGATTTGTTGTCTGGACAGAATTTGATGTCGGCTTTGTTTAGCATCGGCTTCTGTCAATGGTTTAGTCTGGGTAATTTCATCGCAAGACATGGTTAAAACTCTATATATATGAGCGATTGCATATTATTCTATTATTAACTAAAAATATGCGCACTTTGATTGCGTGTGCAAGTCCTTCATAACCTTTCAAGGGGTGTAAACAAGGCGCAAAACACCCTCATTTTGAATCAAGTTAAGGCTGCTTGGCAGGTCTAAAATCTGAATGTCTCGGCTTCAAGGCGATATTGTCACTTGCGATGCCCTTGGCAACGGCGCACATCCGTATCGCCAATATTGCTCCCGCGACAACCTCAACATTATAGCCTTTCTCAGTCGAATCCCATACACTCTCGCCCTCTCCCCTGCCCCTCACACACGCGCTTGGGAGAGGGGTGCCAGTCAGGGCGGGGTGAGGGCGTATGGGATGTGACTTAAACGAGAACAGCTATAAATCTACCGCGAATGTTTAGTCACTCAGGCAACGGCACCTGGTTGGCATTTTTGATCGCAACTATCGGGCTAGTACAGATCGGCGGAAATAAACCACCCATCTGAAATAGTTAAAACCCTTACAAAAAAAGGTTCTTTCTTTTTACTTTTTACTTTTTACTTTTGCCTTGTTGTACTAGTCTAACTACTTAACAGAGAAATCCCCTTGACGCAAAAGCTCTTGGGTAGTGTTCTAGCTTTGTGGTTAAGACTCCTGAAACGCCCATTAAATAAACTCTTTAGACAAATAGCAACAAATCTAGAACACCACTCTATTTTTTACTCAAACCCATGTACTGAATAATGACTTTATCCAGTAATTGAGTCGGTAGAAGTTTGGCAAGCCAGATATTTATTAAAGCATCTAATCCCACCACATAACGAGTTTTTGGTTTTTTGGCAGTGAGTGCATGAGCAACAGCTTTAGCAACTAATTCAGCAGGAAAACCATTTTTACTAAGCTTAGAGGCTGTATTACGGGTAGCGTTTACAGCATCTGAGTATAATTGGTGCGATTGAGAAGGCGAGTTGTTCCAAATTTTGTCAGCTAAATCTAAAGATTTTTCCCAAATCGGTGTTGTTACACATCCAGGTTCGATCATAGAAACCTTAATATCCCAAGGTTGCAGCTCCATACGCAGCACATCTGAAAGCGCTTCCAATGCAAATTTTGAGGCACAATAGGGACCTAAAAAAGGTACAGCAACCTTGCCATTATCAGAAGTAATGTTGACAATACGACCTTTAGCCTTTCTCAAAAGTGGTAGAAATGCTTGCGTAACAGCTAGCTGTCCAGTTAAGTTGACTTCAAGTTGTTTTCTGAATTCAGCAAGGGGAAGAAATTCCAGGGGACTTGCAACAACTATACCAGCGTTATTCACTACACCTGCCAGACCAATAGTGTTTAAGGCTTCCCTCACAATATTTACAGATGCCATAATAGACGCTTCATCTGTGACATCTAACAGAAGTGGTGTTAGTCTAGCTGAAGTTTTTCCCTTTAGCTTTTCACCATCACCATCATTACGTACACCAGCAAATACGTGATAACCCAGTTTGTCTAAGTAAATAGCACAGGCTTCACCTATTCCACTTGATGCGCCAGTGATGACCACGGCTCCAAAAATTTCTTTGCTAGCCATTCAGATAACCAGTAGATATAGAGCAAACTGTATTTAATTATGATCAATCCTACAGTAAAACAACGGGCGACTGTAACACTTTCGCCAACAGTGTCCATTACTACTCAAGGGCGCGTGTATACAGTTTGCAAGGCGAAAAGAGGGGGTATGTCTTGCCCGCGATTATTGCACAGTAGACAAAATGAGCTATTTTGTCGCATGTTTTTTTTGCGCGGGCGTAGCTTCTGTGACGTTTGAACGCAGAAATAAGAGTTGCTGCCACGTTCCGGTCATTTACCCCCACGAGAAATTAATACTTTAAGCCATGTAGTCAATCTCATACGTTAACTGGCTCACCAGCACTGTTTATAGTTTCTAACTAAATTGATATTAAAGGTGAGTATCGCGCAAGGATTTCAGATTTTTACGGATAGTGACTGTGTTGGGATGATCTAACCCTAAGCTAAGTTCAGCAATTTCCAACGCTTTTTTCAACAGTGGTTCCGCTTCGCTGTACTGGCCGCGTTCGTTCAATTCGACGGCATCACCGCATCTAACCCCGCCTGCAAAGCAATCAGTTTGGCACGCCGCAGCAATAACAGCGCCCCGTCTTCCGGGAGCAACTTTTTGATTTCAATTCGCTGATATATCCCCGTAGCTTGAGCGCGGGTAGTTAACAAAATATGACCTTGATGCGCCTCTGGCAGAAACGGACGCAGCATCGGTATGTCATCAGCATTATCCAAAATCAACAGCCAGCCTTTATGTGTTGCTAACCACTGCTTCACTGCGGCAATGACTAAGTTTTCATCCAATTCAAGGCTGATGGGTAAATGGAGTAACTCTGCTAGCTGCACAAAACCTGACACTAATTCTGTCCGGAACTCTGCTCTCACCCAGAGTATTGACTGATACTCTGGGCGATAGCGATAGGCATACTCGATTACTGTCTGTGTTTTGCCGATCCCACCCAATCCGCTAAGTGCTGCATTAAAATTTGTTACTAGGGCATCGCGCATTTCTGACAAAACGGTTTCACGCCCTGTAAAAAACGGGTTGCGCGGGTACGGTATATTCCACAAGGACTGTGGAGCCGACTTAGGTGTTTGGGCAATCGCTTGCAATTTGGCATTTCCGGGGTTCGCACTGCACGCTGCACGGATTAAGTCTTCAATAGACATTCGTCGTCACATGATTGATGCAGAAATTATTAACCCAAGTTGCCACTTAAGGCATTTTGCAATTACGGTTAATTGCATCAGTTGATTTCAATGACATCTATTATTTCTATAAGAAAAAGCAGAACAAGCGCTCATAATACTTTCATGAGTGAATGTTCTTCACAATATTGCCATTATCAAAGCAAAACAGCAAGGAGTTTATCATGCATCGACAAATGTGCTGGTTATCTGTGTCTGGCTACGATGGAGAAAAGATTTTGTATTTGCAGCTTGCACCCAACGAACCGTGGCGTCCCTACACAGTTTTTCCGCAATATGCGGTATCAGACTATAAAATAGATGGTGGTTCTAAAGGTTGGGCAACTTACCAAAAATTGTTGAAAGCAGGTTGGACTTTGGTAGCTAGCACACAAGCAAACGAGTTTAGTCATCGCGCAACTTCTGCTTTTCCTGTTAAGTCTAACTAGGAATATCCGTAGATGGAATTACACAAGTACTTGAGCGTTGTGACCAGTAAGACTGTACTGTGACACCATTCACTTTACCAGTATTCGTGCAAACATCGGCAATTTCGCACCAACCACTTTGAGAACAAGTACCTGCTGTACCTAAAAATGCTGTACCTTCTGGATCGGTGCAAGACTCGACTAACTCATGGGAAAAAACTGTGGTGATAAAATCGAGTTGCCCATTATTAGTTACCCATGCAAAATGAACATTAGCTGACTGAGAGTTCTTTTTATTTTTGTATTTGAAAAATGTATGTTCTCCAACAAAGCTTTTATCAGATTTAGCGTTTATTGGCATGATCACAAAATATAAAATTTGATTGTTGGAAAGAGGACTGACAACTGTTCCGGTATCAATCAAGCCTTGAACCATATGAGCAACGTCATGATTTTTAAATGAGTTGGGTGGTTCGGATGTTGTCACAACTTTTGATTCCAACAAACTTCCTGATGAGATACTACGATATTGTGACAATTCTGACATGTAAGAGCTAGACAAAATAGTAGCGATCGCCTTAGTAATCTCACTAACTGTGGGCGATGGCGGAGGATTTGAATCCCATTCTCTTCCCCAGAAAATCAACTGTACTTGAACGTTCGTCAAAACAGTTCCCCCATGATCTGTGAAGTTGATCTTAGAGATTAATTTAGGATCTGTATCAGCTTCTGTTAATAGAGATCTCGTCTCTTCTGGGAGATTGGGAAGACGAATTACATGTTTTGCCTGGACAATTCCTGAACTCTCAGCGAGCTTAATGCTGGAATTAGACGTTTCTATTTGCATAATCCAAACTTAAATGCTTCAGCTAAATATTTTACATAAAATCATATCATCTGTCTAAAGAAATAAATATGTAAAAGAGCTAAATATTAAGTTTAATAAAAACTTAACCTTAGATAGGTACGGAGACAAGAGTTGATGTGGAGGATGTCTAAAGGCATAAACGTATTCTGCGGAAGGAGGTATTTTAGTGCGCTCTCAATTTTTGGCAATTGCCGGATCGATAGCTATCTCTGTATGTATTGTGCCAAAAGCTGGTGCTCAAACTCCCCAAATTCCTTTTTTCCCTAACCTGCAACTTCCTACCACTAGTTCGAGTAATGACTCAGACAATAGGACTATTTCTGCTGCATGGGTTTATCTGGATGGTCGTCGTGTATTTCAAATAACCGGAACAAAAGCGAATCTTACAGAGCGCTTGGAACACGTTCAAGTGACTCTGGATCAAATTAGCCAAGATTACTTAGATTCAAATGCAAAAGAAGTCAAGGTGCAGATGCGGACATCAAATGAATTACCAGTCATTTATGTCAACAACCAATACTTGATGACAGTCAACGCTGATGATGCGAAACTGCGACACGTAGATCCGTCTGTAGCAGCAAAACAAATTACTGAAGTATTACAAGAAGACTTAAAACGGACTAGGCAGGAGCGACAGACTTCTAGTTTAATATATCATGGTAAGATTGCAGGCGGAACATTGCTCTTCATGATTGTTTTGAGTTGGGGATTCTATAAGTTGCAGCAGCGATCGCAATGGGATTCACTACAGCTAATGCAACGAGATTCAGCGACAGACCAACCGTTAACAACTAAATTGCGAAAACAACAAGCAGATCATCTCCAAGAAGCCAAGAGACGACTGTTTCAACTTGGTCAAACAGCAATTTGGGGAGGAGGAACATTCACAATTCTGGGTCTGTTTCCTTACACGCGAGCGCTCCAGTTAGGAATTTTCCTCAGTTTACAAATTCCGCTCAAAATAGGTATTGTGGCAATAGGAACTTATGTTGCAGTCCGCTTTAGCTATGCTCTCATTGAACGCTTCACTGCAGCTATAGTTATTGGTGGTGCTTTATTAACTCGAGAAAGTACTGAACGTCTAAAACTGCGAGTTTCTACAATTTCTGTCGTTACCAAAGGCATTGTGACTATTACCTGGGTGGCAGTGAGTTTTCTAGTAGCCCTGGTATGGTTGGGTATAAATATTCTTCCCTTGTTAGCTGGTGTCAGTTTGGTTGGTGTTGCCGTATCTCTCGCCTCCCAAAACCTCATTAAAGATGGGATTAACGGCTTTCTGATCATTTTAGAAGACCAGTACGCCTTGGGGGATATGATTAGTGTGGGACAAGTGGGCGGCTTGGTAGAAAATCTAAATTGGCGGATGACTCAAGTGCGGGATGCTGAAGGACGCTTGATCACAATTCCCAACAGTGAAATTAAAATTGTTGCCAATCTTTCCAGTCGCTGGTCCCGAGCTGATTTAAATATCCCAGTAGCAAACCAGACTAATATTGACCAGGCTTTGAAGTTGATTGAATCTGTCGGTTTAGAGATGGATCAAGATCCACATTGGCAAGAACAAATTCTGGAGACGCCTCGAGTTTTGGGAGTCGATAATTTTAGCGAGCGCGGTTTGATTATTCGTGTCTGGATTAAAACACTGCCTCTCAAGCAGTGGGATGTCGCAAGAGATTATCGCCGTCGTCTTAAGGTAGCCTTTGACGAAGCAGGAATTTCCATTCCTTAGGTCGAGTCTAAAAATTGGAGAATTTATTTCTTGGAGTTCTCTATTGGCGCTTTGTGTGAATTACATTTCGCGCCTCTTGTCGGGCGGGTTTTGTTAGACATTGTGTTACAGAAGATGTTGTGTCTATCAAACCCGCGCCTACACCCTATTTTCCCATTATAGTACTTCTGTACTATAATAGAAATGTAGCGATGTCTAACGACAAGCCGCTCCGCTTCTACGCAAAGCCGGATCAAGTATGGCGGCGATGTGACAACGTAGCTGGAAGATTGATTTAAAGATTTGTCTTATGATTAAACATTACATTCTCAGCCTCAATCCGACTGCCAAGCACGAATGGGATCGATGTATCTTACGCGATCCGCTAACTGCCAAACGCCCAGATATTGCGAAACTGACTGCCGAAGCAGTCGGTGCAAATGCAGGCAGTTACTTGGTAAGTGTGAATATTGAAGTTACTGTTTTAGAGGAGGCAGCAGCACCTCATGCCGAACAATTGTCGCTGAACATTACAGATATGAATGTCGAACCGCTACTAAAGGAAGCAGCTTAAATAGCTTATCTGAAATATAAATGCGTGGTGTTGGCTCAAAGTTGGCGGTGTAGGCATTGCAGAAGTGGGGGGATTGAGTGCGATCGCCTCTAACTCATTTGATGGGCAGGCAGAATGGAGGCGATCGTACTGTATGGTACTTTCAGCATGGGTAGGTGCTGCACGAAAAGTATACCTAAAGGCATACATTAGTCTGTAGGATTAGCGCCCCAGAACATTGACAGCAGAACCAGCAGCAGCACCATTTACGGCATTTCTCCAGGTGTGCTTGCGATCAGTAATCAAACCTGCAGCTGCACCTGCGGCTGCACCTACTGCTGCATCTCGAGCCACGTGGCGGCTCCTATGGCGTCCCGAGCCATTGACAGCATGAACAGCAGCACCAGCAGCCGCGCCATTTACGGCATTTCTCCAGGTGTGTTTGCGATTGGTAACTAAGCCTGCGGCTGCACCACCTCCTGCACCTACTCCAATATCGTGTCCTAAACTCTGTGCAGATACTGGCTTCACTGCCGCTACGTTTACACCGACTAGACTCGTAGCCAATAATCCAGGTAATAATGCACGTTTTAAAATTTTATTCATTGTCTCACCGTTGGAATCAACTGACTGTTTCTTCAAAATTGAAATTTTGCACAGTTTTACTACAGTTCCATTTACCATTTTAAACAATAGATTTTTTTCCGCCTCAACCGAAATGAGTAATACCCAGATTTCTCACAAGTCAGAAACAATCATTTATAAGAAAAATGCCGAAAACCCCGCTCGTTGCAGAATGCACAGCGTCCCTTGATTCGTTCTTCAGGCAGGGGATGAAGGCTAGCTGAACCCTAGCACTTTGTGCATTGATCATTAGACATCAAGAGAAATGATGTAAGGGCGTTCACCTTCAAGCGTTCCCGTAAGGTACGGCTTTCCTCTCCCCTACCAATGGTAGTATTTACAACATTGTGTAAGCCTATTACTGTTTTCTATAAGTTCCGCAATTGAGCTTAAACGTGCATCTTTTGTTACCATTGCAACCTTGCAATTAACTACGACTGGGCGTGACTACAATCTGTTTGATACCGGAGCATGTGTTTAAACTGTTGAAATGTTTACCATTTCTATAATTTACGCAGTTTTTGACTCCGGTTTTTTCTGTTTTTGTGAGAAATCTGGGTAATATAGCAATCCTAAATGAAATAAAAATATTTTAAAAAGTAAAAAGTAAAAAGTAAAAAGTAAAAAGAGAATCCCCATAATTAAA
>CALMVQ010000367.1 GCA_937873135.1 uncultured Scytonema sp.
TCCCCTAATTTTAATTATGGGGATTCTCTTTTTACTTTTTACTTTTTACTTTTTAATGGTAAGTTATTTCAGCCAGCCTGCACTAGTTAAATAAATTTACGTAGCAGCTGATGTTTTAGGTATTGATTTTGACGGCTTTTGACTACCCATTAAACATCTCCAAAATAGAAACGTTCTGTGGTAAAAGAGTATAAAATTAGCTTTTTTACCACAAGGACATGAGTGACTTATTAGGTTACATTCAAAACAATACCCAGGAAACACAGCGATTAGTGGGTCTAAAGTATGAGCAACTAGAACAACAAGAAAAGCGTGGCGTCAGCCAGGAAATTCAAGCGGTCGAGTTCAAGGTCAGGCTCAAACGCAACGAGTTAAGCATCCTGTTGTCAAGAAACAGTCAAAATCAACACCTAATAATCAAATTGCCGCGTAAATTTTCTTATTTTGCAGGTCTTTCACTCACTTTCACTCAGTTTTAAAAATAACTGGAATAATTTATGATTCCTAGTTTTTTGTTCGCAAATATCATACGCAAACTAACTTCTTTTTGTCCAAAATCCAAAAGGTGAACAAGATTGGGGTGGGTAAGTATGAAGACCAACCTCAATTGGATGTGCTGGCTGATGGCGACTATTTCGGTGACCGAATGTTGGTAGAGTCCCAGAGCAACTGGAAGTTTACGATCCGGGCTATCACCAGATGCACGGTGTTGGCGCTACCACAACAGGCTTTTCGGGAACTTCTTAACAATTCTCAGGCACTTCAAAGTGTCAGTAGCAAAGGAATAGAACGGGGTGAGGGGATTATCAGTTTTAGGTATTGGACTGGGTATTTGCTTGTTTTTAATGGCTGCACCTGTTTGGTGTCAAACGCCTTCCTCAACTGCTCAAGATTTAGATTTTAGTCCAGAAATTATCAAGGGAAGTCCAGTTTTACAAAGGTGGCGGCGTCAAGTCCCAAATGTGTTGGAAGATATTAAAAATGACCCCAGTTTTCGCACAAGGCTGCGATTTGGCTATTCTCAGTTTCCTTCCACAAGACAAGCTGCTGGGGTAAATGTTGGTATAGAGGACATGTTTATCAATCGTACTGGTTTGACAGTGAGTGGTGAGTATCAAGCGGCGTTCAATGGGAAGCGAGAAGCTTATGGTGCAGACTTGCATTACTACTTGCGTCCTTTAGGTAGCTACATTAATGTTGCTCCTGTGGTTGGCTATAGGCACTTGGAAACAAACCTCTACTCCACAGATGGAGTAAACTTGGGTGCGAGGTTAATGCTGGTATTGTCTCGTGGTGGTGCAGCAGATATTTCTTTAAATCAAAGTTGGGTTGCTCCTGGCACCGCTCAAGAAGTTGGTTTAACAACACTGTCATTTAGCTACGCTCTTACTCATAATCTCCGCATATCTACTGATATTGAGAAACAAAATGCCAGATTAAATAAAGATAGTCGCGTGGGCTTTGTTTTGGAGTTTATGCCTTAACTGTAAAGCACAGATCCCCGACAACTTTTACGAAGTGGGGGATCTTGTCTTCTTGTCTCGTCGTTACTTCAGTTCAGCAGCACGTTGTTTAACTGAATCTAAACTAACATTAACAGCTGGAGCCACACGGGTTCCGTATTCTGGATTAGCATTGTAGAAGAAAGCAGTGATTTGAGTACGGATGTTTACATCTTTCACCGCTCCCAATACGGTTCGGATAAGCAGGGGAAGCAGGGGGAGCTTTCTTGAGCAGGGGAGGAAAAAACCATTTGTCGATCAACTCTTTCCCCCCCTGCCTCTCTACTTCCCCTGCCCAAGAACTGCCTGCCTCAACAGATAAATTCCTTAACCGAACCGTATTGTCACCGCTCCTAAATCGTTCTTCAGATTAGCAATCAAGTCCTGCTGCATTTGCTGAAGGAAGGAGCGATAGAGTTCTCCTGCTTGCTCAAAGTTGAGAGTTTTCTGAATTTTTTGCTGTTGAGTTTTACCAGCGATCGGTAAACGATTTACACTGCCTTAACTGCGCTTAGAGAAGTAGGGTTAGTGCGTGAGGTACTGCTCTGTGAAGGCGTGACTCGGTATGATGCTAATATAGACCAGCACCATCATTTTCGCTGTCGTGCTTGTGGAGTCATACATGATTTAGCTTGGAAAATGTTCAACGCTCCGCAGATACAGCAGTTAAATGATCGGTTTAAGGTAGAAAGTTACGAAGTAACCGTATGTGGATTGTGTCAATCCTGTGCTTCATCGAGCTTAAATTAGGTCAGACTCCGCCAGACAAATTAAATAATAACTGTTCGGCTTTGTGAGCAAGTTATACATTCAGTAGATCATGAAGTTTTTTAGAAGTTCTGCCACGTATATCTTTCAGCAAAACAATCAGACTGATTGACACTCCCCATGCCTGAAGGCAGGGGTTTTTAGTTTTATCGTCATGGAAATAAGTCGGTGAGCGAAAATAAATATAACTATGTTAAGAAAAGTAAATAAGGTTGAAACCATTACCGCATGACCAATGACAACGGACACTCGTACTGCCTTAACTCGTTAGCTTTATTTGTACCGACTTACTTAACATGGATAGATGACTTGCGCTCCTAAGAACGTTAAAACAACTAAAAAGATAAGAGCGAATATCTATATAACCACCTATATATTGATTTTCTTTAAAGGTCTGCTTAAAATCAATTCTCCACGTCCCAATGATTCTAGTATTTCTGAGACAGAAATACCTAACTCCTCAGAAATCTCAACGCATCCCTGCCAACCTTCTTCAGTTACAGTTAGACGCCGATGTTTTTTAGTCGAACCACGTTTTAGTGGACGACCTTCATGCTGGAGATTTGCTAAAGAGTTCGGATGCGCCATATACTTCCCAAATTTCTCCTTACATTTATAGTCTACCAAAAAGAATTTTTTTTTCAACTACATAGACTATGATGTAGAATAGAAACCAGAGCAGTTGTCATGGTCAAAAAAAGACACGAAAATAAAGGAAAATTAATCATATTTGTTGAATTGACACAGTAAGTAAATCAGTTACGAATACAAAAACCCCGACCTGTGAAGGGTACGGGGCGAAAATCATAATTCTTCATAACTATCATGACATATCAAATAGAAGGAAAGTTCTATCCGCCGACACCAAATGTCAAAAGCTTAGTCAGGGAGAACAGCTATGGTTACTTTACTAGAAACGTAGAGTACTATTCCCTTGATGAAATTCGCCGTGATGGTGGTACTCAACCAAGAGCTGCGATCAACTTGCAGCATGTCAAGCTTCTGGAAGAACAGATGGAAGATGGGCAACAATTAGAACCCATTACAGTCTTCTACGACGGTACTCAGTACTGGTTGGCAGATGGCTTTCATCGGTGGCACGCTCATCGTAACCGAGAAGAGGAGGCGATCGCCTGCGTTATTCATCAAGGCTCTCAGCGTGACGCTGTTCTCTACTCAGTCGGCGCTAATTCTGACAACATACCTGCTTTACCTCGCTCACAACAAGACAAGCGACGGGCTGTGCTGACATTGCTCAACGATCCGGAGTGGAGTACTTGGAGCGATCGCGAAATTGCTCGCCGATGTAGAGTCAGTGATAAGACAGTCGCTCATCTGCGGAATTCCGCAGATACAAAACTTAACATTGGGGAAAAAACTCATCTGCGGAATTCCGCAGATACAAAACTTAACACTGAGGAAAAAACCCATCTGCGGAATTCCGCAGATACAAAACTTAACATTGGGGAAAAAACCCATCTGCGGAATTCCGCAGATACAAAACTTAACATTGGGGAAAAAACCCATCTGCGGAATTCCGCAGATACAAAACTTAACATTGAGAGAAAAGCTCAACGAGGAGGGAAGACCTATATTATCAACACAACCAACATTGGTAGAAAAGCTTCTACACCACTGCAGGCAAGTCATGTGACAGTTAAAGACGATCATCCCCTGTTTGCGGGTCAGTCTGGTAAAATCGCAAGGTTACTTCATCCGGATGCTGCAATTGTGGAATTAACTGACGGTACTCGTGAGAAGATTCAACTTAAATATTTGGATGTGCATGAAGAAGAGAATAGTTATATCCAGATAGCACATCATCTCAAGCTTCTTCCAGGTGGATTGATAGAGATTCACGTTCCGACTAACAATAAGATTAACGGTCGTCTGGGACGCATTGAAGCTGTACATGAAAGTACAGTCTCAGTTTGGGTGCGGGATGTGAACACAATGACTATGCAGAAACATACTTTAAAGCACCACTTTGTTGAGACAGTACCGATGGATAGAGAACCGCAGTTGGTTGAGGTATGCGATCGCATTGAAAAACTAAGACAATATCACCTCGATCCGTTTGAGATCGAAATACTTCTTTTACTACAACGACCAATCGCTTTTACACCAACAGAATTGGAGTATCTTGCCCAAATAGAGGAGCGTCATGGAATCATTGAAAAAACAAGGTAAGAGGACTTTATTATCCAGTTGATTCGGTGACGAAATTGCTAAAGTGAATAAGACTTGGGACAATTCCCATAACATCTACCATTCGGTTAATGCCATATCTTTGTGATTACTGGACTTTTACAAAAACTCCGCACTACATTGGCAAGAGATAGGCGTCGTTGGACGAATCGATTCTCCGTCTCTCCTTTACAGAGCCCGAAATCGGAAGAACTTCCCCAAACAGAGGCTCCTAATCATCGCATTTCTCATCGCAACACTGCAAATTCAAGTTGGCTCTTAACTCTTCTACTAACTAGTATGGGAGTCACCACCCTAGTAGGCTGTCAAGACTGAATTGATGGGTAAAGACGCTTGAGTTTGATTCTCGCATCAGCAGTTGTAAATTGCCAATTATAATCACTGAGCTGATAGGTCTGCAATACATCTGGGTGTAAATGTCCTGCTCCCTGAATCTGTCCTAGGCATCCCTGAGTTCCGCAGTGACAATCAAACTCTTGATCCATAGACCATTCTGTAGATGGGTAGAAGAAGGTCATTTCTTCGCCCACCTCAATCTGACTCAGACAGGTGACTACCATATTTGTAGTGTCTAAAAAAACATTGGGGTCGCAACTGTGATTTATGTATTGTAAAAATTCTGGAGTCAGCAGAATATGTTCCTGCTCATTCAATTGCAATGTCAAATAGCTTGGTTCTGTCAATATTTCTTTAGCTCCAAAAGTGGAAATAATGTCACCCGGCTTGAAGGTCACAGTTGCATGAAGCGATTTTTCACTTGTTAAAGCACACTCCCTGATTTCAGCAAAAGATGAAACTTTAGTGACTTGATGTTGGGGAGTATTTAGCTCTTCTTTGGCGGAGGAGATCTGATTTGCCATCTAAATAATCACAAATGAATTTTGTAGGGAATAATCAAGACAACATATATTCCTACATTTTTGAGCTATTTTCAAGCGGCAGTTCCCCTTTGACAAATTGCTACAACCTATGCAGTGCGTGAACTGGGGACTGAGACGCCCTCGCTTTTACCGGGTACAGGCACCCGCCGAATGCGCCTGTGCTTGCTCTAAACTGGCTCGCAGTTGTGCGGCTAACTCCTGTACGTGGGGAGGAGCCATCATGGTCATATGGTTCCCGGTCACAACATGAATGTCTATAGTTGTAGAAAACTCGTTCCAGCCCAAAGTTGGCTCTTTTAGCATCTGTGTCAGTTCCAGGGGAGCATCCTCAACTGCATTAACCTCCTGGGCACCGAAAAGGGCAATTGCCGGAAGTTTTACTATTAAAGGCAAATAACCCCCATGAGCTTGCCAGTTAGCTTTGTAAACCTGTACGCCTCCCCGAACTGACCTTATTCCCGCATCTTCTGGTAACAAGTTGACCCGGCTCAACCGTTCTTTCAGGTAATGCAATTGCTCCTCAAAAGTCAGGGAAGCGAGAGTCTCTAAAGAGACCTCCAAGTCACGGGACAACATATACCCAATGTAGCTAGCAAAATCAGTCAGATAGGCCGTATCATCTTCATCAATACAATTCGGCTTCTGAGAGAGAATTGGCGCAACAGCATCGATAATCGCAAGTAGAGCGACTTCATGCCCCATTTTTCGCAACTGCTGTGCCATCTCAAAGGCAACTACACCTCCAAACGAATGTCCACCCAGCAAGTAGGGACCAGTAGGCTGAACAGTTTGTATTGCTTCAATATAGTGGTTCGCTATATCTTCTACCTTTGTGAAAGGCTCCGATTCCCCATCAAGACCTTTTGCTTGCAACCCGTAGAACGGTTGGTCAGCTCCCAGATGACGTGCTAGCTCATATAAGTAAATGACATTTCCGCCAACTCCAGGCACGCAGAAAAAAGGCCGCTTGTCGCCGCTCGACTGAATCGCTACCAAACTCGACCAGGGCAAAGAATCTGGAAGTTGGCGAAGATGACTTGCTAGCTGTTCGATGGTTGGGCATAAGAAAAGTGTCGCTAGGGGCAGATTGAGGCCAAAGTGCCGCTCGATAAGAGCCATTAGGCGCACAGCTAAAAGAGAATGACCTCCCAAGGTAAAGAAATTATCCTGCACTCCAACACTGGTCAGCTGCAAAACCTCTGACCAGATAAGCTGTAGTTGCTGTTCAACTGTGTCACGGGGGGGGACAAAGCTGGTTGAGTCACTTAGCTGCGTATTTGGTTCTGGTAGGGCGCGGTGGTCTACTTTATCATTGGGGGTAAGCGGCAGGGCATCTAAAATCACAAAAACAGATGGCACCATGTAGTCGGGTAGCTTCTGTTTGAGGAAGTCGCGCAATTGGTTTTTGATTGATGACTGTGCGTGAGCAACTACATAAGCGACTAGGCGCTTGTTGCCCTCAATATCTTCTCGGACGATAACTACTGCTTCTGATACTTGAGGGTGTGTGGCAAGTAAGGTTTCGATTTCCCCTAACTCGATGCGAAAACCCCGCACTTTAACCTGATTATCAATTCGACCCAGGAAGGTAATGTTGCCATCTCTTAAGTAACAAGCCTGATCTCCAGTTTTGTAAAGCCGTCCCGATTCGTTAAAGGGGTGAGGAATAAATTTTTGTGCTGTTAAATCTGGGCGGTTGAGATAACCTCTGGCTAAACCGACCCCGCCAAGATACAATTCCCCCGGTATGCCGATGGGGACGGGTTGCAGGTAGCGATCTAGGATGTAGGCTTGCACGTTACCAATCGGTCGCCCAATCGGTAGCTGTGAGCGTGTATCTTTCAGCACTAACTCCGAAAAGTTGCAAACGGTTGCTTCTACTGTTGCTTCCGTAGGACCGTATCCGTTAATTAACTTTAGTAGCGGTTTTTCCCACTGATGGGATTGCCGATTTGGCTGGACGTATTCCTGCCACAGTCTTAATTTTTCCCTCTGGACGGCTTCTCCTCCTATAGTCACCAGTCGGACTGATTCCGGTAGGCTTTCACCTGTAGTTGCTAGTTCCGATGTGAGCTGGTGCCAGTAGGTTGTCGGCAATGGTAACACCGTTAGCTGCCACTTCTGGCATTTTTGCAGAAACGCTCTAACTGAACTCAACATCTCATCGCTCCGCAGCACTAGTGTCGCACCGCAACTCAGGCAAATATAGATTTCGTCTACGGCTGAATCAAAACTTATGGATGAAAATTGTAGGATGCTATCGCTACTGTTCGTGCCATAGACAACTTTCATTGCCGCTATTAAATTCACCACCGACTGATGGGCGATCGCCACTCCTTTCGGCTCGCCGGTAGACCCTGATGTATAAATAATATAGGCTAGGTTAGTCGGTATTACCTCACTGACGAGATTTTCTTCGCTATTGACCTCAATCACGTGCCAGTCACTATCCAAGCAGATTGTTCTTCCCCGATGACTTGGCAATGAGTCCACCAATTTTTGCTGAGTCAGCAGCACCCCTACTTGTGCATCACTGAGCATATAAACCAAGCGAGAAGAAGGATAGGCGGGATCTAGGGGCACGTAAGCACCACCGGCTTTGAGAATTCCCAACAATCCTATTACCATTAAGGGCGATCGCAAGACACAAATTCCCACCAAAACTTCTGGCCCTACGCCCAGATTTTTCAAGTGATGTGCTATTTTATTTGCCCTTTGGTTAAGCTCTCGGTAGGTCAGTTGTTCACCTTCATTGACTACAGCAATGGCATCGGGCGATCGCTCCACCTGTTCTTCAAACAACTGGTGGATACACTTATCTATGGTATACTCTTTTGTGGTGTTGTTCCACTCTACTAATAGCTGATGCCGCTCTCGCTCTGTTAGCAGGGGCAATTCAGAAACTCGCTGTTTTGGATTAGTTACGATTACTTCCAGTAATGTCTGGAAATGTCCAGCCATACGAGCGATCGTAGTGGCAACAAACAAATCGGTATTGTATTCCCATTCCCCGATTAGTCCAGAGGCGGTGTTCTCGAAACCTAAACTCAGATCAAACTTCGCCGTAGCGGTTTCTACCGCTAACCAACTCACCGTTAAGCCTGCCATCTGTATCTGGGGCATCGGCTCATTAAGCACCAACATCACCTGCACCAGTGGTGTGTAGCTTAAGTCACGCTCTAGCTTTAATTCCTCTACTAACTTCTCAAACGGTAGGTTTTGATGGGCATGGGCTAAGAGCATAATTTCCTGGGCTCTGGAGAGTACATCTTCAAAACTCGGGTTGCCCGACAAACAAGTGCGTAGCACTAGCGTATTGACGAAGAATCCAATCAATGAGTCAATTTCGGGGTGATCGCGGTTAGCGTGCACCGTGCCTACACAGATATCAGTCTGCCCTGTATAACGGTACAGCAGTGTTTGAAACGCTGCCAAAAGGAGCACAAAAAGGGTGACTCCTTGTCGCTGACTTAAGCTCAAGAGCGCTCTTGTTAGCTCTAATGAGAGTGCAACTCTATGAGTCGCCCCCCGGAAGGTTTGAGTTTTTGGTCGCGCTCGGTCAGTTGGCAGTTCCAATAAAGCTGGTGCACCCTGTAATTGTTGCTTCCAATAAGCGAGTTGTGACTTAAGTACCTCTTTTTGTAACCACTGCCGCTCCCAAACAGCAAAGTCGGCGTACTGAATCGATAATTCGGGTAGCTCTGGGGACAAGTTATTGCAGAAGGCTGAGTAAAAAGTTGCTAATTCCCTTAAAAATATGCCCCATGACCAACCATCGAAAACAATATGGTGTATTGTTAATAGTAATACATATTCTACTTCCGTGAGCTTAAACAAAGTAGCTCGAATTAAAGCAGAGCTAGCCAACTTTAAGGGTTGCTGGACTTCTTTGGTTGCTAATTGCTGGCAGTATATTTCTCTGTCACTCTCAGGTAGATATTGCAAGTCTACTACCGGTACACTCAATGTCAAGCTTTCCGCAATTACCTGAACTTGCTGCCCGTTAACAGTGGCGAAGTTGGTACGTAAAACTTCGTGGCGTTGGATAATTTTGTTGAGGCTGTACTCTAGCGCGAAGACGTTTACCGAACCATGAAGTCGCAGAGTGTGTGGTTCATTGTAGAACGGGTTAGTTGGGTCCAACTGACTCAAAAACCACATTCGTTCTTGAGCAGAAGACAGAGGTAAGTCCCGAGTTCGCTCCACTCTTACAAGAGGTAGCTCATGATCACTTGCGATACCTCCGGTAAGCTTCGCTAACGTATTGCTATGCTGCAGCAACAAGAGAAGCTCTGCCTTATACAATGCCAGATCATCACGTAGCTCTGGTGTCAATACCCCCTTTGGCGCGTGAATGTGCAACTGGTCACTCTCAACCCACAACTTCACACCGCGATCGGCAAGTTCAGCTACAAATTGCTTCAGGTTCATAGAACGATTTTCTCCATATCCTCACCAAGTTCAGTGGATGGCGGTGCTGACAGCATCATCTTCGCCAATGCTAATTCCTCAAGTATTAGCTCTGCTAGTTGGGAAATCGAAGGACCCTGCATTATTTTCATTACAGGCAAGTTCACTCCAGTCTCCTGATTGAGCCAACTCCTCAGTTCGATCGCCATTAGCGAGTCAAGTCCTAGACGAGTCAACGATTCTGCGATGTCAAGCTGTGTGGCAGAAAATCCCAGTACCTTGGCGACTTGGGAGCAAATGCGAGATTCCAACAACTGTTGACGCTCTGCTAGAGGAGCAGACACGAGGGTGTCTCGGAGCGAATTTCCTTTGCTCTCCTCTTTTGTCCCTTCCACTGACAAAGGGCGCACTCCCTGAATTTCTACCCGGAAATCCGTGAAGAACTGCCAGTTCGCCGATTGTCCTGACAAATAACGCGACCAGTTGATGGACGAAACCCCAACTTGTACAGGGGAATCCCACAACAACTGCTCTAGTGCCTGCAATGCTTTTTGAGGAGTCATGCTTTCCTCTCCTTTGAGCTTGAGACGATCAAGTAATTGGCCTCGAGCTGCCATTCCTATCTCACCCCAAGTTCCCCAGTTGATGCTCATACCTGGTAATCCCTGCGCCCGACGATAAAAGGCAAAGGCATTCAGAAAAGTATTGGCTGCACAGTAGTTGGCTTGGCCAGCAGAACCTAACAGAGCGGCTGTGGAAGAAAATAGCACAAAGAAGTCTATTGGCAGTTTTTGGGTTAATGCGTGTAGATTCCACGCCCCAAGTACTTTCGGAGCCATCACTCGCTCAAAGCGCTGCCAAGAAAGCTGCTGTAGGATGCCATCATCCAGAACGCCTGCGGTGTGGATAATCCCCCGCAGCGGCTTTGCCGATTGCTCAACACAGGCCAGCACTCGGGCTAATTGCTCGTAGTCGGATACATCAGCCTTGGCTACGACTACTGTAACACCAAAAAGTTCTAACTCTTTTAACTGACTGTTGACCTCGTCGCTCGGCTGTGAGCGGCCTAACAGCACTAAATGTCGCGCACCACGTTCCACCAAAAAGCGAGCTACTGCTAAACCCAGATCCCCCAAGCCGCCAGTAATCAGATAGCTGCTATCCCCACGGACGTTAATACTAGAGGAAGCCAAATCACCTAACTGGGTTTGACCGACACTGTTTTGGGTTGGGCGATGGCGAACCAGTCTGGCTACATAACGAGTTTGATTCCGAAAAGCAACTTGGTCTTCTGCATCGTCTGACCAAATTTCCTCAAACAGTGTTAATGCTTCATCCCTCGTCGCTTCTGGGTCTAAATCTATTATTCCGCAGTTGAGTTCGGGATGTTCCTGGCGGATTGCTTTGTGCATCCCCCACAAGGGAGATTGAGCAACTCCTGGAAGATGGTGACTGTTCACGGCTTGCGCGCCTTTGGTCACTAACCACAGGCGCGGAGGTGGAGATAAATTCTCAAGTAGCGCTTGCACTAAGTGTAACGTACTGCCACAGCCTTTCAAAGAGGTTACTTCTAAGTCGGCTGCCGTTGGGGCAGAGGCGGCATCTAAACTCCAGCAGTTTACCACAAAGTGCAAGTCAGGTACAGCAGCAAGCAGCTGCGAAAAGTGTTCTGGACTAGCTGGGTTTATCCTAAATTCTTGCTCTGCTATCTGTTCGTACTCCTTGCCTGGGAAAACTAGGATACAAACCTCTCCTTGGGAACGAAGGAGTTCATCCAATTGCTGACCGACGCCTTGACTATCAGCCATCAGTAGCCAGTTCTTCGGTATGGCTGACTGGGGCTTAGCTTCAGCTTGCGCTACAATCACTGCCGTCTGTAGCAAGTCTCCTATTTTATCACTTAGAGCTACATCATTAAGGAAAACGTTCGCAGCTTGTTTAAACCCAACCTCCTGTAACAGTTTCTGCCACTGCTTTGCACTTATCAAGGGGTAGTCGGGCCGCAATTGGCGATCGCTAAATTTCCACCACCCTTCGGTTAACCCAAATGTCAGATCCAGCCAACGTGCAGGAGCCGTATATTCCACCAGCACCAGTATTCCGCCAGGAGCCAACAACTGCTTTACGTGGTGCAAGGAGGTACGCAAATCGCTGGTGGCGTCCAACACGTTCGCCGCCACAATTAAATCGTACTGATGGGGTTCAAATCCTTGCTCAATCGGCGCTTTTTCGATATCCAAAACTTGATAACGCACAAACGGGTAATCTTTAAACCGCTCCTGCGCTTTTGCCGTGAAAAAGGCTCCGATGTCGGTAAAGACATATTCTGTCCGATCCGCTTTTAGATGCGGCAGAAGATAGGAGGTTGTTGCCCCGGTGCCACCCCCAATCTCTAAAATCCGCAAGCCCCGTCCTTGAGGCAAACGATCTCTTGCTGATAATACGGTTTCTTGGACTAGGGTATTCGTCACCCGCGAATTTAGGGAGTCTTGATACAGCTTAGTTAATGTAGTTGTGTCTCCTTCAGGGAATAGTAGTTGCAGGGGGTTGCACTCTCCTCGAAGTACCTCAGCAAGTCTTAGTCCGCAACGTCCCAGCAGGGTGATCTCGGCTTCTGCCTCTGGGTAGTACAGGGAAGCGATCGCCTCTGGATTTTGAATTTCTGGAAGTGAGACGACTTCCCAATGCTCGTCAATGCGTTGGAGTATCCCAACTTCAACCAGTATCTCCAGCAAACGCCTAAACAGTTGCTGATGTTGAGTGATCACACCCAACTTCTCGACTATTTGGGCTGTGGAAAAGTGCTCTTGACGCTGAAACTCCCATCCCAAATGCCTACAGGCGGTAACAATGTAAGCAACGCTCAAAACTTCGAGCTGAGCTAATGCGAACCCATAAACTGCCTTCCTTGGCTCAGTCATCAACTCAACTAACCGGGGCGAGAGGTGATCGCGAACTTCTTTTGGAGAGGGCAAATAATTTGGTGGAAGACCATAACCCACTTTCGGTCGCCATTCTACTTCATAAAGCCAATTTTTCCAAGATTCTGTCGGAATGCTTAACATTGCATCCCTACGAGCGTGGATCTGTTGTAGACCATCCAGGGCTGCAATTAGCTCCCCTTCTGGAGTGAACAGGCGAAAATCGGCGGTCAGGCTCTGTTGCTGCAAGCCTTCTATTTTCCGCAACTGAGCATGGCACCACATACTCTTTTGCGGACGACCCCAAACTCGCAAGCACTCTAAGCCTACTGGTACATAAGTATTTCGTTGGCTTTCTTCAAAGAAAATTACATCTAAAACCTGTAAGCAGATGTCTAACAAAACTGGGTGCAGTTGGTAGTTCCCTAGTTCTGGCACCAATTGTTCCGGCAGACGTATCTTGCCTAGACCTCCTTGAGAGTGCCGCCAGACTTGTTCAAACCCTTGAAATGTGATACCATAAAAAATTCCCTGCTCTTTGAACTGTTGGTACAACTCTTCACGGGAAATCTCTTGAGTACATTGCGCCCTCATTGCCGCCAAATCCACCTGCTCTATGGGTTCTTTTTCTTTAACAAGCAACTTGCCTGAGGTATGCAGCGTCCAGGATGGCTTTGAGTTGGTTTCTTCTGCACTCGAATCAAGACTATAAATCTTAAAGGAATAGAAACGAGATTCCTGTGGAGTCAAAATTACTTGAACCGTCTTAATTTCATTCTCCGGTATAATCATCGCCTGTTGGATGACCACATCCTCCAGCCAAAGATTATCGGACTGGGCAACAGCAGCTCCAGCGGCCAAGGCTATCTCTAAGTAACCCATTCCTGGGAAAATCACGGTTTCAAAGATTACATGGTCTTTCACCCAAGCTGGGGAATTCTGACTAATTTGGGACTCGAAACGAATCTCCTGACTTCCTGCTAAGTATAACTTTTGACCCAGCAGTGGATGAAGCGGCTTGCTACGGACACTGTTGTTTGGCAAAAGATTCCCATGATCAGCCGCCTCGATCCAGTAGTGTTGTCGTTGGAAGGGATAAGTTGGCAGTTGCAGGCGGCGACGAGAATAGTCTTTGTCAAAGCCAACCCAATTTAATGGGACTCCACGCACATATAACTGTGCTAAACTAGTTATTAGCTGCTGCCAATCGTCTCGATCTGGGTGCAAACTGCCAAGCCATAGTCCTTGATGTTCGGGCAAGCACTGACGACCGATTCCCAACAAAACGGGTTTTGGACCAATCTCTATTAATATTTCTACCCCCCGCTCTTCAAGGGTTTTCATATTCGCCGCAAATTTCACAGGTTGCCGGAGCTGACGGCACCAATACTCCGGTTTGGTAATTTCGTCTGTTGCCAGTTCGCCCGTGGTATTGCTCAGAAGTTGAATCTGTGGTGAAGAAAATCTCACTTGTCGAGCAATCTGCTCAAATTCTGCCAGCATCGGCTCCATCAACTGTGAATGGAAAGCATGGGAGACATTTAATTTCTTGGTTTTGACTCCTAATGCTGACAACGTGGCACAGACGGCATTAATTGCCTCGTACCGACCAGAAATCACCACGCTTTCTGGACCGTTAATAGCAGCGATTGAGATTTCTTGAGCATACGGTTGAATTAGAGTAGCAATTTGCTCTATACTCGTCATTACCGAAACCATCTCTCCACCATTCGGCAAAGCCTGCATCATCCGCCCCCTGTGGGCAATTAGTTTCAGTCCATCTTCCAGGCTGAAAACCCCAGCGACACAGGCAGCCACATATTCCCCCACACTATGCCCCATGACGAAATCTGGTTCTAAGCCCCAAGATTTCCATAACTGGAACAGGGCATATTCTAGGGCAAATAAGGCGGGTTGGGTATAGGCTGTCTCGTCGATTTTGGATGAGAGATTTTCTTTTTCTTGGGGATAAAGAACCTCAAGCAGGGGTGTTTCGAGTAATGGTCGCAGAATTTCATCACAGCTGTCAAGGGATGCGCGGAAAGTCGGCGCTTGTTGGTAAAGTTGGCGTCCCATCCCTACATACTGCGAACCTTGACCGGTGAAGAGGAAAGCGATTTTATTATTTGTGTTTACACGCCCTTCAAAAACTCCTATTGTTTCAAGTCCTGCACTAAAGGCAGCTAACTTTTCTCGTGCCTCTTCTGGTTGCGAAGCCACCACACTTAGTCTGTAATTGAAGTGCGATCGCCCGGTATTGGCAGTAAAGCAGATATCTCCTAGTTCTAAAGTCGGTTTGTCTACCAAGTACTGCTCGTACCGCGTGGCTAACTCGTTTAAAGCGGACGGTGTCTTCGCCGACAAACAGAGGAGGTACACAGGACGTTCCACTGTCGGTGGCTTGATATCCAAGCCAGGTGCTGCTTCTAGTAATAGATGGGCATTGGTGCCGCTAAAGCCAAAGGAACTCACCCCTGCCAGCCGACTCTGACTCGACCAAGGCATCCGCTCTGTTGCCACCTTGACTGGCAGTTGCTCCCAGTTGACGTTAGGATTAGGCACTTGGAAGTGCAAAGAGGGCGGAATTTCTCCATGTTGCAGGGAAAGTACGACTTTTATCAGACTCGATATCCCAGCTGCTGCTTCTAGGTGACCGATGTTGCTTTTCACCGAACCAATAACTAAAGGATGTTCCCGGTGACCGAACACTGCTCCCAGCGCCCCTAGTTCGATGGGATCTCCTAAAGATGTCCCAGTCCCATGAGCCTCTACATAGCTTACCTCTTCTGGTTTCACTCCTGCATCTTTTAGTGCTTGGCGAATTACAGCTTGCTGAGATCTTCCATTGGGTACTGTCAAAGCACTGCTGCGACCATCTTGATTGATTGCACACCCACGAATCACAGCTAAAATATGATCTCCGTCAGCTTGGGCATCCTTGAGACGCTTCAGTATGACTATACCACATCCTTCTCCACGACCATAACCATTAGCACTTGCGTCAAAGGTTTTGCAACGACCGTCTTTTGACAACATTTGAGCTTTTGATAAAGCAATACTCATATTGGGTGATAGAATTCGATTCACCCCTCCAGTCAGAGCTAAATCGCACTCTCCCTGACGTAGACTTTGACAAGCTGTATAAACTGATACTAATGAGGAAGAGCAGGCAGTATTAACTGAGAAACACGGTCCGGTTATACCCAAAAGGTAAGACAATCGACCGCTTGCCGTAGCATGAGAAGCACCTGAGTCTGTATAGGCATCAATTGCTGCAGTACCTCGCTCAAACAATAATTGCAAATAGTCAGTAGTATCTATACCTATGAAAACACCTGTTTTCGGTGTTAAGCTTTCAGGCATCAAACCTGAGTTTTCCAAGGCTTCCCAGCTTACTTCCAACAGCAGGCGTTGCTGGGGGTCTAGGTTGTTGGTTTCTCGGGTGGAGAGTCCGAAAAATTGGGGGTCAAACTCATCAAACTGCTCGACAAACCCCCCAGAGCGAGTGTACATTTTCCCTGGTGCATCTGGATTCGGGTCGTAGTAAGCATCAATATCCCAACGGTTTTTTGGGACTTCTGAGATGGCATCCACCCCATCGCGTAGCAATTGCCAAAATTCAATAGGGTTATTAGCGCCAGGAAATCGGCAGCCCATACCAATGATGGCGATCGCTTCGCTATGCGCGTACTTCAAAGCCTCAAGTTCTGATTGCAGTTCAGCAATCAGAACTTGATGCTTTTTCCATTAAAGAAGCATAGTAGTTGTTTGAATTATCGCTCATTATACATTGCTTAAATTATGATTCAAAATGTTACAAATTAAAAAAAAATTCCCAAATACCCTAATAAGTGGTAAGCATCTGCATGACGCAATGGGTGGAGGCATTTTTGTGAGTTTAGCTAAATCCAAGTTGTGCAGCAAGCTGTTTGGCAATTTCCTCTATAGATTTATCCTCGTTATTTAAGTCCTGAGTAACGCTGATCATCTCTGCCTCCTTTTGTTGTGCCTCAACCGAAGATTTTGCAGAAAGCTCTAAGTTCGGTACAATCACACCTGAAAGCACTTCTTGAGCCAGATAATCAACAAGCGTTTCCACGGTTGGATAGTCAAAGACTAAGGTTGAAGCAACAGATGAACCCAAGCTACTTTGCAGGCGGTTTCGCAACTCTATGGATGTCAGCGAATCCATTCCCATCTCAAAAAAGCCACTCCTCACGTCTAAGGGATTCGAGGGATTCCCACCCAAAACTTGGGCAACCTGCGAACTAACATGAGCGACCAAAAGTGCTTTACGTTCCTGGACTGGTGCTGCCTCTAATTGCTTGTGAAATTCAACAGCAGCTTGTTGGTTTGATGCCTTAGTGAAATTCGTGAAGAATGGCGAGGCTGTCCATTGTTCCTCCCCGAACTGCAACCAGTTCAGAGGTACGACACCAACTCGGACGGGTTGTTCTAAAAACAATTGCTCGAGTACCTGTAATCCTTGCTCTGGGGCTATAGCTCCCATTCCTATATGATTTAGCCGCTCAATGACCTGTTGGTTTCTCGCTGCCATTCCTACCTCGCTCCAAGCTCCCCAGTTGATGCTCGTACAAGGGGCACCGAGTGAGCGACGATAAAATGCCAAGGCATCTAGAAAAGCATTAGCAGCTACATAGTTGGCTTGACCAGCCGAACCCAGTAGAGATCCACAAGAAGAAAACAATACAAAGAAATCTATTGGCAGATTTTGGGTTAATATATGTAAATTCCATGCTCCTTGCATTTTCGGAGCCATCACTCGCGCAAATCGGTTCCAGTCAAGCTGTTTGAGTACGCCGTCATCCAAAACACCAGCCGTGTGGATAATTCCTCGCAGTGGTGGTGAGGATTGCACAAGCGATGCCAGCAACTCAGCCACTTGCTCGTAGTCAGACACATCTGCTTGAGCGACGACGATCTGAGCGCCAAACAGTTCTAGCTGCTCCAATTGACTTTGCACAGCAGGCTTAACTGCACTACGCCCTAACAGCACCAAATGCCTTGCACCGCGTTCCACCATCCAACGAGCCACTGCTAAACCCAGATCGCCGAAGCCGCCAGTAATCAGATAGCTGCTATCGGAACGGAAGCTCATGCTCTGGGAAGCGGCGTCACCTATTTCTTTTGGCTGGCTGACGATAATCTTGCCAATGTGTTCGGCTCGCTGCATGTAACGAAAAGCATTCACTACCTCTTGGATGGGGAAAATCTGATGAGGAGGAAGCGTGAGCTGCTTTAGTGCAAACTGCTGACTCAGGTGGTGCAGTATTGGCTGTACCAACTCTGGCTGTTGCAGACATATCTGCCGTAAATCAACAAAATGGTATAATATATCGGCTTTGAAGTCTTGGACTTGCTTAGTTTCCCACACATCCCGCTTAGCTATTTCCAAAAAGCGACCTTTGGGCGCAAGCACAGACAAGCTTTTTTCAATAAACCCAACACCGGTCAAAGAGTTGAGGACGATATCCACCCCTCTTCCCGATGTGTCAGCCATCACCTGCTCGGCAAAATCCAGCGTCCGGGAATTGTAAATGTGTTCCACGCCCATAGACTTAAGGGCATCCCATTTGCTGGGGCTGGCTGTGGCAAAAACTTCGGCTCCGGCAGCTAAAGCTAGCTTCACCGCTGCCATTCCAGTTCCTCCTGCTGCTGCATGGATTAACACTTTGTCTTTGGCCGTGATGTTGGCTATTTGGTGTAAAGCATAGTAGGCGGTGACAAAATTGACGGGAATGGCAGCAGCTTCCTCAAAATTTAGACCATCGGGTATAGGTGCCACTAGGTGAGACTTTACAGTGACGTGCTTACTGAAGCTGCCAAAGGCGATCGCCATCACAGCATCTCCTACCCGATAATCTTCTACCCCTTCCCCAATGGCGACTATTTCACCAGCACACTCAACACCAAACTCACTATCTCGCTCAAACGGCAACGCCCCTAGAGCGTCCAAGACATCTATAAAATTTAACCCTGTGGCAAATACCCGAATTTCTACCTCACCAACACCCGGTTGACTGCGGTTCGTCGGCACCAGTTGCAAATTATCCAGTATTCCTCGTTCGGCTATCTCTAGACGGAACGACTCTGTTTGCCGCCACCTATCTACAGGTTTGCTACGTATTAGCCGCGCCACATAACGTGTACCGTCACGAAAAACGACTTGACCTTCTGAAGTTTGTGAACTTATTTCTTCCAGAATAACCTGAGGAGCGTCTGTCGCATTGGGATCTAAATCCACGAGCACACAGTTAAATTCGGGGTGTTCCAGGGCAATGACTTGCCCCATACCCCATAAGGGAGATTGAGCTAAACCGGGCACGCCAGATGCTACCCCTACCGCTTGCGCTCCTTGAGTTACTAACCATAAAGAAGGAGGCTCGCAATAATTCTCAATCATCGCTTGCACTAAGTACAATGTACTGCCGCAGCTGATTTTTGCTGCCACCTCCAAGTCTGCTGCTGTTTGGGTTGATGGTGCATCTAAACTCCAGCAGTTTACCACACAATGCACGTGATGAACTGCTTTACATAGCTGCTGAAAGTGTTCGGAGTTAGCTGGGTCTATCCTGAATTCTTGCTCAGCTATCTGTTCGTACTCGGAAGCTGGGAATATAATAGTACAATTGTCTCCAAGATCTCGCAGGTGTACACCTAATTGCTGACCGACTCCTTGACTATCAGCCAAAATTAGCCAGTTTTTTGTTGTGCCTAGCTCTGTCTTAGTTTGTACACCCCCAGGTGCTAGTAGGTTCTTACGCACCTGCGGTAGCCATTCCACCTCATAAAGCCAACTCTTCCAGGATTCTTGTGGGATGCCCAACATACCTTCACGACGAACAGCCTTAAGTTGCACGCCTTCTAAAACAGCAATTAGCTCAAGAGAATCAGTGAACAGCTTTATATCAGCGATCAGGAGCTTTTGTTGTTGCAAGCCCTCTACTTTCCGCAATTGGGCATAACTCCACATAGAAATGTTAGGCTGATAAACCGCTTGCAGACGCGCATTACAAACAACCAATCGCTCTAAACCCACTGGCACATAGCTGATTTGTTTTCCTTCGCTAGGGGATATCGCTTCCATTACCTGTAAGGCAATGTCCAACAAGACTGGGTGTAGCTGATAGTCTGCTATTTCCCAAACCAATTCCTCCGCCAGTTTTATTTTGCCCAAAGCTACTTTTTCATGGTAACAGAGTTGTTCCATCCCCCGGAAACTTGAACCATAATTGAGGTCCTGCTCTTGAAAGCGTTGGTACAACTCAACGATTGGCATTTCTTGAGTAGATTGAGCTTTGATTGCCGCCAAATCTACCCGTTTTTCTACCGACTCTTTTTGTTTAGTCAGCAGCTTGCCTGAGGTATGCAGCATCCAGGATGGCTTTTCATTATTTTCCTCCAATGAAGGTACGAGGCTATAAATTTGAAAGGAATAGACATCAGCTGAGTGTGGCGTCAAAATTACTTGAACGGTTTTAACTTCATTATCTGGCAAAATCAGAGCCTGCTGTAAGACAACATCCTCCAGCGAAAGATTGTCAGATTTTGCAATCACAGCTCCTGCTGCTAACGCCATTTCCAAGTAAGCTGTTCCTGGCAAAATCGTTGTCCCAAAAAGACAATGATCTCTCAACCAGAATGGGGAGTCCGAGCTGATTTGGGACTGGAAACGAATTTCTTGTGTTCCAGCTAAATACAACTGTTCCCCTAATAGAGGATGAAGCTTTTGGTTGCCGACACCATTTTTTGGGAATGCTCTAGTCGCATATCCCTTAGCTGCTTCTATCCAATAGCGCTGTCGCCCGAAGGGATACGTTGGCAATGGCAGGCGACGCCGCGAATAGTTTTGGTCAAAGCCAAACCAGTTTACGGAGACTCCTTGCAAGTAAAGTTCTGCTAAACTGGTTAACATCATATCCCAATCGTTTCGCTCCGGACGCAAACTGGGGAGCCAAAGTTTTTGACTATCAGGCAGGCAAGAGCGACCCATTCCTAATAAAATTGGTTTCGGACCAATTTCCACTAACGTTTCTACACCTAAGCGATCAAGAGTTTCTATACTTGTGGCAAATCTGACGGGCTTTTGGATGTGACTGCACCAATATTCCGGAGTCGCTATTTCCTTTGTTGCCAGTTCGCCCGTGACGTTGGAAATCAACTTAATCTGTGGCTCAGAAAAGCTCACTTGTCGGACAACCTGCTCAAATTCTGCCAAAATTGGCTGCATTAAAGGTGAGTGAAAAGCATGAGAGACATTTAATTTTTTCGTTCTGACTCCTGATGCTTCCAGCTTGTTACAGATGGCATTAATCGCTTCGCGCTCACCGGAAATGACAATACTCTCTTGGCCATTAATAGCAGCAATTGATACTTCTTCATAGAGTTGAATTGCTTCCTTTGCCTGTGCTTCCGAGATTTGTAGGGCTACCATCTCCCCATCAGTAGCCAGCGTTTGCATTAAACGTCCCCGCTCGGCAATGAGTTTCAAGCCATCTGACAAACTAAAAACTCCGGCGACACAAGCAGCTACGTATTCCCCAACACTATGACCCATGACTATACCAGGTTCTATGCCCCAGGATTTCCACAACTGGAACAAAGCATATTCCAAGGCAAATAAAGCGGGTTGGGTATAGGCAGTTTCGTCGATCATGTTTGAGAGATTCTCTCCCTCAGAGGGATATAGAACCTCAAGCAGGGGCTTTTCTAGTAATGGCCGCAGAATTTCATCGCAGCGGTTAAGAGTGTCTCGGAATGTGGGCGCTTGTTCGTAGAGTAGGCGTCCCATGTCTGCATACTGCGACCCCTGACCGGTGAAGAGGAAAGCGATAAGCCGGAGGCTTGACGCTGCGCGTATCGCACCAACTGACGAGGTTACCCTTGATACTGTTGGCGGCAGGCTTTTCGTTGGACTATTCGATACAGGAGTCGTCTGTTGCCCAAAAGTTCTTAGTTGCTCGCCAAGCTGCTCAACAGAGAAAGCCGTGATTGCCAAACGATGGTTAAAGTGCTTGCGCCCTGTGTTAGCTGTGAAACAAATATCTGCCAACTCGGCATCTGGATGGGACTGCAAATAAACTTCATAACGCTGTACCAACTCTGAGAGAGCTTCTGGTGTTTTTGCCGAGAGGGTCAAAATATGTAGCGTCCGCTCATTTTTGACTTTTGACTTTTGACTTTTGACTTGTTCTGGGGCTTCTTCCAGAACCACATGACAATTCGTCCCCCCCATACCAAAAGCACTCACTCCAGCACGTCTTGGAGTCCCATTCGCTTTCCATTCAGAAAGGGTCGTATTAACGTAAAAAGGGCTGTTATCAAAATCAATATTGGGATTGGGTTGACTAAAGTGCAGACTGGGTGGTATTATCTTATGTTGTAGTGCCAGCACAGTCTTAATCAAACCTGCGATCCCAGCTGCTTCAGCGATATGTCCGATATTGGTTTTGACCGAGCCAATTGCACAAAAACCTGTTTTCTCGGTACTCTGGCGAAAGGCTTGGGTTAGTGCTGTAATTTCAATGGGATCTCCCAGACTCGTAGCCGTGCCGTGGGTTTCGACATAGGTGACTGTGCTGGGGTCAATTTGTGCCATCGCCAGAGCCTCCGAGATTACGGCGGCTTGACCTTCTACACTTGGAGCTGTATAACCCACCTTCGCTGCACCATCGTTGTTGACGGCTGAAGATTTGATGACAGCGTGAATGCAATCTCCATCGGCGATCGCCGCCTCTAGCAACTTCAAGACAACAATACCACCTCCGTTGCCGAACACAGTTCCCGTAGCTTTTGCATCAAAGGCTCGACAGTGTCCGTCGTTCGACCAAATCATATCCTCTTGGTACAGATACCCCACCTTTTGGGGAACGCTGACGGCAATGCCTCCTGCTAGAGCCATATCGCATTCACCGTTAAGCAAACTCTGGCAAGCCATGTGGACGGCTACCAGTGCAGTTGAACAAGCCGTTTGAATATTAACACTTGGTCCTGTTAAATTCAGTTTGTAAGAAACCCGTGTGGGCAGATAATCATTTCCATTGCTAAGTCTTACCTGTAAATCGTTGGCTGATCCTAAGAAGGTGCGATTAGAAGAAAAGCCTTGGTTGGGATGAACGTTATTAATCAGGTAAGTGTTCATACCTGAACCTGCGTAAACCCCGATCAACCCCTCATAAGTTTCTGAAGTGTAACCAGCACTCTCAAGGGCTTCCCAGGCACATTCCAAGAAAATCCGCTGTTGCGGGTCCATGATTTCGGCTTCTTTAGTGCTGTAGCCGAAGAAGGAAGCGTCAAACTCTTCGATATTTGGCAAAACCGCACCGGCTTTCACGTAGTTAGGATTAGAGAGCAACATTTGGTTGCTTTGCGACAATTCCCGATCAGAAAAAAAGGAAATAGATTCGACACCCTGGAGCAGATTGTGCCAAAATGACTCTATATCCTTGGCTCCTGGGAAACGGCCTGACATACCGATAATGGCGATATTTGATTCTCTGCTCTTGTCAAACTGACGGCTAACTCGGCTGCTAGGCTTGTGGGTAGTGGCAGCTGATGATTTTCTGTTAGTCTGACTTAAGCGTTGAGCCAACGCAGATATAGTAGAGTATTGAAACAGATCAACAATTGATAGCTTTACGCCAAAAATTTCCGCTAATTTATTAGCGCTCTGATTCAGGAGTAGAGAATTACCACCTAAGTCAAAAAAGTTGTCATGAATTCCCACTTCCTCTAATTGCAGCACTTCAAGCCAAACAGAAGCAATCAGTTGCTCGGCATCGGATTGGGGCATAACGAGAACAGTTTCTAACTCACGTCTAGACCTTTCTGGCGCTGGCAGGGCACGGCGATCTACCTTCCCGCTCTTGGTTACGGGGAAAGCCTCCAGTACCACAAAGGCACTGGGAACCATGTAATCAGGCAGACGTGCTTTCAGATAACTCCGCAGCTGCGGCACCAGTTGACTGCTCAGTTCAGTTTGCAATTGGGCCTGTTTGCTCTGCTCCTTTTGAGGGCTTTCTTGAGAGGTCGGTACGATGTAGGCTACCAGGCGTTTGTCACCGATTACATCCTCCCTCGCCAAGACGACAGCTTGTCGAACTGCTGGATATGCCGCGATCGCCACCTCAATTTCTCCCAACTCAATGCGGAAGCCACGTATTTTTACCTGGTCGTCACTCCGACCGAGAAACTCAATCTGCCCATCTGGTAGGTAGCAAGCTAAGTCACCAGTTTTATACAAACGTGCTTCTGATGCGTCGCTATTGGGGTTAGGAATAAACCGGTCGCTAGTTAAATCGGGTCTTTTAAGGTAGCCCCGTGCCAGAGCAATGCCACCAATGTACATATCCCCAGGAACACCTTCGGGAACTTGCTGCATCTGGGAATCCAGCAGATATATCTGTGTGTTAGAAATGGGGCGACCAATCGGAGGAAGTGCAGGCCAATCTGAGGGTGAACCAGTAAGGGTGAAAGCTGTAACAACGTGGCTTTCTGACGGTCCATAGTGGTTGTGTAAAGTGCAGTTTTTCAGCTTGGTAAACCAATTGGCAATTTGTCGGGTTATTTTCAACTGTTCACCCGCAGTGATTACCTCACGCAGTGTCGAGACAACGACTCCCTGAGCATCAGCTACTGACGCCAACTGTTGAAGGGCTACAAAGGGAAGGAAGAGTCTGTTGATTTCTTGCTCTGTGAGAAAACGCAACAACTCGAAAGCATCAATGCGCACTTGCTCTGTGATCAAGACAAGTGTTCCGCCTGAACACCAAGTGGAGAAAATTTCTTGAAAGGAAACATCGAAACTCAAAGGAGCAAATTGCAGAGTTTTTGCTCCTTTAGGCAGTGTTGAGCTTTCCAGTTGCCATATAATTAGATTAGATAAGGGACGGTGACTCATTGCCACCCCCTTAGGTCTGCCTGTAGAGCCGGAAGTGTAGATTACGTAGGCTAGGTTATCAGGCGTTACCGCACTAATTAGGTTTTCCGCACTGTGGAGAGCAATCTCCTCCCATTGCGTGTCCAGGCAGACAACCTGCGCTTGGTGGGGAGGAAGAGACTCGACTAACCGCGCTTGGGTTAGCAGCACTGATATTTGAGTGTCTTCTAGCATCAACGCCAATCGCTCAGTTGGGTAAGCTGGGTCAAGTGGCACATAGGCTCCTCCCGCCTTGAGAATAGCCAACAGTCCCACCACCATTTCTAGGGAGCGTTCCATACAGATGCCTACCAATACCTCTGGACCAACGCCCAATGCCTGTAAGTAGTGTGCTAGGAAGTTAGCGCGACTGTTCAACTGGTGATAGGTGAGGCTCTCATGTTCATACACCACTGCAACAGCATGATCATTCAGATCCACATGTGCTTCAAATAGCTGGTGAATACACTTATCTTTCTGTTGATTACGACTGCTCTGGCTGTTTCCGGGTGTATCTACATTCATAATTTTTCCTCTTTAGCAAAGATCACAGAGAGTGAGTGTTCTGTTGCCTTTTCACTATCGGCAATCTTGCCTAAATTCACCAGATAAAACCGCACCATTAAAATTATGCCCGAAATTGCCGGAGCCAGAATTATACCATACCATAAACCAATTCCTCCCCATCCTAAAGTTATTGCCATGAGATAACCGCCGCCCATCCCAACACCCCAGAAAATCAATATGTTAATCAGCATAGGCACACGGGTATCCTGCAATCCCAGCAAAGCCCCTAACCCAATGAATCGAATGCTGTAAAAAATTATGCTTACTCCTGCTAATTTAAGGAAAGAAGTTGCCCGAATAATTGCCACGGCATTGTCAGGATTATTAATATCCAAATAAAGGGCCGCAAGGCTTGAGGAGAACAACTCAAAACCAAGCGCTACAAACAACGCAAACAGTAGGCTAAAGGCAAAATTGACAAAGACTGCTTTTATTGCCCCCTGATGATTCTTCTCTCCCATCATCTGCCCTACTCTGGTCATAGTTGCATAAGAAATTCCTGTGGGAATTGTCAAAAAAATATCTGATATCTGGCTAGCAATTTCATGGCCTGCTAAAGTGGCTGTCCCCAACTTTCCCATCAGCCAAGCCATGATGGTGAACTGCCCCATGACCATTCCCGACTCGATTCCCATCGGCCATCCGATCTGGATAATTTTGACGAATATCTCTTTATCAAACTGATGCACATAGCGAAAAAGCTTGTAATCCCTACTCTTGGGATGGAGATAAATCATACTAACTGATGCTAAGAAACTCACCCAATAAATGAGGGTAGTTCCCCAGCCTATCCCAGCTAACCCCAAGGCAGGAAAACCTAGGAAGCCAAACATCAGCACGTAATTGGCAGGCCCATTTAAGAGTAAAGAGACAACTATAATTACCGTGCCAAATTGGGGGAAATTGATGGCAGCGGCAACTTCTTTTAAATATAAAAAGCCGATCGCGGCAGGTAATCCCCAAACTAGCGCATGTAAATAGCTTCCTGTCAAGACCACATTGCTTTCTTCTTGACCTAATAAGGGCAAAATAGAGTCACAGTTCCATAACACAAGCATTGAGGGTAAAGACATAGCAGCTGCCAGCCACAGCCCCTGAGCAGTAATACGGCAGACTCGATCTATGTCCTTGGCTCCGAAAGCCTCGGCAGCCAACGCTCCTCCTCCTGCTGAAAGAATACCAACGCCAGCAGCTAACAGAGTAATAAAGGTAATTGCACCCAAAGCACCTGCTGCTAAATTTTGAGTGCCAAGTAAGCCCATCATTACCGAATTCACGACAGGGATGGAACTTTGAGCTACTTGAGCAACTGCTAAGGGAACGGCCAATCCCAGGCTAGCTCGTGCTTCTGTTAAAAGTTCTGACTTAAATTCTGTTGAGGTTATTTGCTCCATGAACTTGATATGTTGTTAAGCTACATCATTTAGGTACAAAATCTGAGTCTAATAAATGTCCCACGAGCCACAAACACCTCCAAAGCGTCTAACTTCACTCGATGTATTTCGGGGTATTGCCATTACTGGCATGATTGTTGTTAATATAGCGGGAGTACCCAACCAAGCGTATCCTCCCTAACTCCCATACTTAATGCAAATTCTGATATCGGCGCTGCCTTGACCGAATATTTACCGTATATTCATATTTGCCAACCTTTATCAGGAAATGGCAGAGCAATTTGATGTTATTTCTGATGTGTATCTAAAAACATAACTTTTAGCTACAAAAGCAACAAGCTCACCCCGATAACTGTCGAAAACCTTCCCCCATTTACTGTCATACATACGACAGACTATAATAATACACTGTTTTTATACAATTTTCTCATACAAAATTTATAACCTATCTTAGGGTAGATGATTTAAAATCAAAATTAATGTAAGGCGAATACCAACCAATCTCTCTGGAAACCCATATGGTTATGACTGATGGGCAACCAACGTGAAGAAATCTCTCCTACGATTGCGAACCCTAGTACAACAAGGCAAAAGTAAAAAGTAAAAAGTAAAAAGAAAGAACCTT
>CALMVQ010000368.1 GCA_937873135.1 uncultured Scytonema sp.
GAACCCTTGATTCACTTTTTCCGAGTTTATTCGGTAGGTGCAAGATATAAGTAAATGGTAGATTTATTTCTGCACCCCGTGTATTAGGTGTGCAGAATATGTTTGTACCTGATAGAGATTGAACCCAGATTCTCTTCAAATAAAAGGGGTTATAAAAATTAATTTTTCCATGAAATATATAGCGAAAAACGCATCAAACTTCATGTTGTCGTGTGATAGGGTTATTGTGACAACAGAATTAATAAGGTTGTTACGCTATCCTTGAAAAACACTGGGCAACAACAGTCAATTCTTCAAACACAACAAGGTAAAGTCGGACAAGAATCGGCGAGGCAATTAAAGCCCCCGCTAAAGAATAACTCTCAACTTCCAACGAGTAGGTGAAGCTTGCTCAGTTTTTTTCAATTTAGTCTAATCTTAAATTCCGATCAAGACAAGTCTATCAGAGCTTTAGAGTCTTTGCTGAAACCGCTCTTACCTTACTGCCAACCCACGGAAGTAAATGACGCTCTGCAGACTCAATAACGGTAAACTGCGATCGCTAACAACTACTCACAAAGGAACAATTGATGAAAGACCTTGACCAGAAAAAAACAAACGACTTACTGAATTCTATCATGGAATTTGAACTCGCTGGAGTAGTACGTTATACCCACTATTCCTTAATGGTGACTGGACCCAACCGGATTCCAATTGTAGATTTTTTCAAAGCGCAGGCGAATGAATCCTTACTTCATGCCCAACAGGTAGGAGAAATTCTCACTGGTTTAGAGGGGCATCCTACCTTGCGGATTGCGCCTATCGAGGAAACTTACAAACACAGCGTACAGGATATTTTAGCGGAAAGTCTCAACCATGAGAGAAAAGCTTTGAATCTTTACAAAGATTTGCTCTCAACAGTGGAAGATGCCAGCATTTATCTAGAAGAATTCGCTCGCACCATGATTGGTCAAGAAGAATTGCACAATATCGAAATTAAAAAAATGTTGCGCGATTTTAGTTGAGAAGAGGCGCAATATAGCAGTTGACTGTTGAGTGTTAACTGTTACAGCCACAAGGAGTTTTTTACAAATTAAATAGGATTGCTTTAGCTTTTAAGTTCTTTCTTCTAACTTTCTAAATTCCCCATGGGAATTTCAATAGAAAGTACCCACGCTATACTATTGCAATCCTATCTAATTTATGCTCTCAACCAGACCCACACCCCCCACTTTTCCAAAGATATAGATATGCGAATCAGGGGTAGCACGCTCGTGTTGAGAGGAATTCTGACTTCAGAACAATAAGTTTCTACATGAGAGTCGGTTATTGTTACATTATGTAAACACAAAGCACTGGCTGGGGGTTATACCGCAATGAACTCATTCTCAGACATCCAAGGAGAGCGACGGCAGATGTCTGTACAGTGCAAGTATAGGGTATTGATGGTGCGCTATTTTGGTTGGTAACTGTATTTGTCTGCGGTGTAGCAGTGGTGAAATTTGATTCTGGTGAGGAAGAACTACAGCCAATAAGTCCCATCAGGGTGAGAGATTATACGCTATTCACGTGGAATTGCAACATGATTGCCGTTGACAATTCGGATTCGTGTCATTATATTGATTATCATTATTATACCCAAAGATGGTTTTAGAAGTTGAGCATTTAAATGTGAATTACCGAGGGTTAAAGGCTGTTAATGATATTAGTTTTCGCTCTCATTCAGGACAAATCGTTGGTGTAATCAGTCCAAATGGAGCGGGTAAAAGCACTCTAGTCAAGGCGATGCTGGGTTTAGTTCCCACCGAAAATGGAGTTGTGAAGTTTCGCGATCGCGCTTTGATATCATGTCCGGGTACTTACCCATAATTTCCGTAAACACTGCACCCCACCCCCAACCCCGAGAACGCAAGCGGGGAGGGGAGCTTTGGCGTCAGCCACAAGCGGGGTGGGGTTCAAAGGACGTATGGTTGTGCTACCGGACATGATATGAAACAGCAGTTGCGATCAGTGAGTGGCTTACGTACCGCAGCGATCTTCTATTGACTGGGACTATCCCATCACGGTGTGGAGTGTGGTGATGATGGCACGTACAGCACATACAGCCCGGTTTCGTCAACCCAGTTCCCAATAGGAGAGAAATTGTGAAAGCTGCTCTACATCGGGTAGGGATGCAGATTTGCGTTCTCGTCAAATTGGTGAATTGTCAGGAGGACAGCAACAGCGAGTTTTTTTAGCAAGAGCATTAGCACATCAAGCAGAATTATTCTTTTTTGATGAGCCGTTTGTCGGGGTTGACAAAAAGACAGAATCAATCATGTTTGATGTGTTTTCTGAATTAAAATCTCAAGGTAAAATTCTCTTGGTCATCACTCACGATTTGGGAATGACATTAACGAAGTGTGATTCTTTATTATTATTGAATAAACAGTTAATTGCTCAGGGTTCACTGAAAGAAGTGGTGACATCTGAGAATTTGCAACGTGCCTATGGAGATATAGCGGATTGCATTTGGATGAGGTACACCAAATTGTAAGGGCGAACAACCGTCTCACCAAAAGACTGAAAAATCTGCCAGCCTCATTACAAGTAAGGGGTTTAGAGCCAACGTTGAAGCGGAAAAATCGCCCCAATTGTCAACTGGTATACAAAAAGAACAACTTTTCATGGGGCGATTTTTCCGGAGGCTGGCAGATTTTTCTAGGTAAAAGCCCAACCGTTCGCCCCTACAAATGTACTTCACTCAGTTGCAATCCGCTTTAATGTCTTATTGTTGAATCGGGAGGAGGTTTAATCCTCTCTCCCAAAGGCTTCCGACTATAACTAATCAACCGAAGTAGACATCATACTGGCTAATAGCTAATTGCTGATTAACAGTCTACTAATTCAGGTGTTTGGTTGAGAATTTGACTCTGGATGGAGATGAAATCTAAGTATGCTCGTGAGTCTAAATTCTGTTGGTGAAAAGCGGCGACATTATGGCAGTTTTGGAATGCCAATTTTATCCCAAAATGGCGCTCGACTGTACCGCGAATCGCATCTCCACCCATCATTCGTAATAGTTGCGCTCTGTGTTTTTCCGTTGGTGGTGCAACGCTATGATTAGCCCATTCTTCTCCTCTGATGAGACGCTCTGCAAGATTTTCGACTATTCCCCAAGCGTAAGGTAATGATTCTCTGATGCTATCAACAAACTCTGCTTCGTTAACCTTACCTGCTTTTGCTTGGTCAATGAGATGCACGCTAACGTTTAATGACATTTTGCTCTCCTGATTTGTGATTCGTTTTGACAGTGTCTTTTTCCGTGTATAATGATAATCATTTTTGTTTTGAAGCTGGGCGAGATTGTAATAAAAAGTAACATGTATTTGAATTAAAGATTTATGTTAAACGTGCTATTGGAACCGCTACAGTTTGAGTTTATGCGGAATGCGCTCTTTACTGCGATTATGCTGGGGGTTTTGTGTTCGGTGGTTGGTAGTTATTTGATTGTGCAGCGTATGGGTTTGTTAGGAGATGTGATTGCCCATGCTGTGTTACCAGGGCTGGCGATCGCCTTTTTCTTGGGTGTCGATATTTTTCTTGGTGCTTTTATCTGGTGGAACTCTCAGTACATTTTTCATCTCACACCTCCTTTGAGACTGGCACTGCACCCCGTTTCGGGGTCAGTGATCAGAGGAATGGAGGAGAAATTGTGAGGTGTTCCTTGAATGCTTTTGAGCAGAAGCTCAAACAATGAAAGGGACAACCGAGCAATTTCTAATCTCTTAGACTGCATACGAGTAACCGTCCTTTGCATGAATGCGTTTACAAAACTTGTGCGTAATTCCTTGTCCCAATCCGTTCCTGGTAGAAATGTTGAAACTACCAGATGAACGAATAGCCACTTTACCAACGTATGTCCCTACCTTTTTACCAGTCTTGACAATCGCTTTAACGATGTCCCCCGTTTGAAAACCGAAATGTATTTTCTGTCTGGGTACATGTCGATTTGGAAAACCATACTTGTCAGTTCGGCATGACTGCCTAGAACCATGCCCAACAGATTGAATAAACAATGGTTTAACACCTTTAATGATTAGTTTTTTTGGGGTAGATAACCCTACTGCTGCTGCATCTATCCAATGAGTTTTTTCTAATTCCTGTTGAGTACGGTTGAATTTTGTTAAACCGCCGCTCCCAGTTTCAACTGGTAGTCCTGTTGCTCTCAAGACTTTAAGTAATTTGAATCTGGTTGCGTTAACAGCCGCAGTGTCAGCAAGAGGTTTCTGGGCTTGAGCTTCAATCTTTTTCAAACGCTCAGGCTCAAACTTGAGAAAATCTTTGATATCCTTAGTCCCTTTTTTGATGTTGCATTTCTCACAACTTAAAGTCTGGTTTGAAATTCTATTAGAGCCTCCTTTAGCTCGTGGATGAATGTGTTCAATCTGTAGAGGTACGTCCTGTTTGTCGCAGTAAGCGCACTTTCTACCAAACTTCTCCAACAAGTACTCACGAGTTTCGTAACCAGCTAATGTACCCTGTTGATACAATGCGCCTTGAATGTCAGGGTTTTGCAGTCTTTGGGTGTCAAACCTCACTAACTCTTGAGAAATAGCTGTAATTGGCGCAAAATTGATTAGTTTTTTAACCCATGTTTCTATGTTGTAAACACGGCTCATTAAACTTGGTGGTAGCCACCCCTCTGGACGTTTTCTGTTGTCAAATCGAGCTTGGCGATAACGTGTTTTACGATTTCTCCTACCTCTACGTAATTGTCTACGAGAAGTGAGCGATTCTCGAATTGCAAAACCTCTGTGTTGTAATTCGGCAGCAAATGCAACTTCGCCAGTTGAATCGTTAACCACTGCTATCCCTGTGGTTTTGGCTCCTGGGTCAATCTTGATTCTTAATGGTTGTACTGGTGCATCCGGACGTGCTTCTTTTAAGATAATGGTGAATGGATATTGGCGGAAGATTGCGGCTTTACCATTTCTAAGGAGTTGTCTTGCTGTAGCGGGATGAATGGGGTCGAGTGGTCTTTTTTCGGTGTCAATTACTAATACTTTGGACAATTGTCCCTCCTTGCGGGTGATGTTAGCCTTGACGCTGTTACTAGTCGGTACTTTCTATGCCTGCACTGCCTCCCAAATGGCTGTTTAACAGGTTCGTTCTAGAGCAAGAAACTGGCTTACGCATCTGTTGGTAGGTTCTTTAACCTTGCTAGTAACGGCTGTGAGGTGATAACGAGTACGATCCTCTCCCTCACCGTCGGGTCAACTAGGGCTTTTCTCAAGCCCCCACTGTACCCCTCTTAGGTGTCGGTGGTGGGTTGTTGACTACCTTATTAAAAAGCAAACTCGATTTGCATAGTTTTCTCTTCGGAGACATTTTAGGTGTCACTCTATCCGATGATGGAGGTAGGGGAGCAAGTGCGTTGCACTCCTAGAAGTCGCAAGGAGAGTTTCCCCCGTTGTCGCATAGGAGCGTGGTGGGGTAAAGTGTCTAAGGTAGTTTTAAATGATTCTGCGGATGCTAAACTTATTTTTTGTATAAATACAAACTTACAAAATTTGCATTTACACTTTAGCGCTAGAGCGCAACTACGAGCTTTTTGAACTCCTGTACGATTATTTATCGTCTACTCAGCACTCAGCACTCAGCACTCAGCACTACTTAATGAGGAAGACTACCTTGCAACAGCATCTGCCGTGCTGTTGCTTGACAGTTGGCGCAGGTACAGCCAAACTGCTGTAGGGCAAGCTGTTTGACTTTTTCATTAAATGTCATTGGTGAAGACAGGGAATCTTCGTGTGAAATCGCTGTGTTGAGTGTTTGAGTGCCAGTTGGCTGGGAGGTGGGGTTAGCTAGATCCTGGGGTGAAAATTTCTTAGCAAAAGCCGGATGGACATTGAGCAGCGTTAAAGCAAACACGCTGGAACCGCAAAGTAAAGCCAGTGCAATTTTATTCATTACTTCCACCTACGTAATATAGCTTTCAATTGAACCGATCTTAAGCGAAAAAGCGATAATTTGCCATTAGTCTAAAAGTTAGCACCTGAGATCAGTATGTCTTACCTCCACACCATTTTTACTAAATGGTAAAGTGATATTAACTGATGTAGACTGTCACTTCTCCGTTTTGGACCTAGTTTGTCCTGGTCTACTTTCAGCCAAAACATTGGAGGCTTTTTTGGTGTCAAAAGGGAAAATGGGGTTTTGGTCCGTGTTGGCAGTGGGTATAGGGGGTATTGTCGGCGGTATTTTTCCCACAATCGGGCTTGCAGTCCAGCTAACCTCTAAAGGCGCACCAATAGCCTTTGCAATTGCAGGTGTGGTGGTTCTATTGACTACGTATGCCTACGCCAAACTTTCGGTAGCTTACAAGAGTCGGGGCGGGACAGTAACGTTCTTAAACCAGGCTTTTGGTACAGGGCTGGTAAGTGGCAGCTTCAATATGATGCTGTGGCTGAGCTATGTAGTCATGCTTTCCCTTTACCTTTCAGCTTTTGGCAGCTACGGAGCCAGTTTCTTTGCCGAATCAGATCGGTTCTTTTGGAAGCATTTACTGATTAATGTGGTGATAGTTGGGATCAGCGGATTGAATCTCCTCAGTGCGGATCTTATTGGTAAAGCCCAAAGCTGGATCGTCGGCTTCAAACTTGGGATACTGTTGTTATTCATTGCTATGGGCATCTGGAGCATTGACTTTGAGCAACTAGAACTGACTGATTTGCCCGATATAGGACCGCTCTTTTCCGGAGCGATGATGATCTTTCTATCTTATGAGGGCTTTGAACTGATCGCCAATACAGCGGAGGACGTTGTCAATCCTATACGTACTTTACCACGTGCCTACTATTCGGCTGTGGTCTTCGTCATCCTTCTCTATGTGCTGATTGCAGTGGTTACGGTGGGAACTTTGCCAGTGGAACAGATTGTGGCTGCACGAGACTACGCTTTGGTGAAAGTAGCTAGACCATTTATGGGGCAGTTTGGTGTCGTTTTGCTGACGATCGCCGCCCTCCTGTCAACCACCTCAGCAATTAATGCTACGTTTTACGGCTCAGCCCGTCTTAGTTACGTCATCGCCGAATCTAAAAATCTACCGAACGTGTTGGCGAAAAAGGTAATAAACTTGCAACATGTGGGCTTATTTATGACTAGTGGGCTGACTCTTGTCTTTGCCAACCTGTTTGACCTATCCAGTATATCCACAATGGGTAGCGCGGGATTTCTGTCGATCTTTGCGGCAGTGAACCTGGCCAATGTTCGGCTCTACCAGCAAACCCAAAGTTATCGATGGATCTCTCTAGTTGCCGCTTTTTCCTGTGTCGCGGCGATCATCGTGTTGTGGGAGCGGACTGCACAAACGGACCCACAAACCTTATGGGTTATGATTGTGATGATAGGACTGGCTTTTGGACTTGATTTTGTCTATTGTTTGTTCACTAACAATAAGTTCCGCCTTTGAAGAGCGAGTGCAACTCTAGTGCAACAAGGCAAAAGTAAAAAGTCAAAAGGCAAAAGGCAAAAGAAAGAAATCCTTATATATCAAGCTTTTGGTTTGAAATTTACTGGTAATTTATTTCAACCAGCCTGCACTAGTACAGATCGGCAGAAATAAACCACCCATCTGAAATAGTTAAAACCCTTACAAAATAAGGTTCTTTCTTTTTACTTTTTACTTTTTACTTTTGCCTTGTTGTACTAGTACCGCTATCTTGGAATTAAAAATTTGTCTTGGAAAGTTAAGTGGGACGCAAACCGATCCCGCTTACTTTCCGCAAAATTAAAAAAGCTTGGATTGTAGTGCCGACTTATACTATATACGGTGAAATAACCGTAATTTCCGTAGAAAGTGAACCCCTCCCCCAACCCCTCCCCGCAAGCGGCGAGGGGAGACAAAGCACAGCTTTGGCGGGGAGGGGTTCTTTTATTATGGGTGATTTAAAGGACATTATATTACTTAGCAAGGTGGTGGCAATAAAACTCACTTTAGAACTCGTTGCTAAAATAGAGATGAAATATTTAAAGGGTATTCTCATGCAACAAGTGACCCTGGCAGAAGCCTCTGAAAATCTGGCTCAATTCATCGATGCAGCTATCAAAGGCGAAGAAATTATCATTCTTAAAGACAAGCAACCTGTTGTTAAACTCATTGCAGTCTCATCAATAAAACGCTATCCTGCTAAAGCAGGCAGCGCTAAGGGGTTGATATGGATGTCTGATGATTTTGATGAACCCTTGGAAGATTTTAAAGAGTACATGGAATGAGATTATTGTTAGATACCCATACTTTTATCTGGTTTGTCACGGACAGTCCTCGATTAAGCCCTTCAGCAAAAGCACTCATTGAAGATGAGTTGAACGAGAAGTTGCTCAGCACTGCCAGTATTTGGGAGATGGCAATTAAACATAGTCACGGGTTCGTTAAGATTTGATTTATCGCTGACAACATTTGTGAAACAGCAAATGGTGCAGAACAGCATGGATTTACTAAGTATCGAAATAGACCATGTTGCGATTGTTGCCACCATGCCATTGCATCATCGAGATCCGTTTGACAGATTGTTGATTGCTCAAGCAATAGTGGAACAAGTACCTATTGTGGGTATGGATTCAGCCTTTGATGTATACTCGATTCAGCGGCTTTGGTAGATTTTAGCGATCGCTATACCGCCCAGTAATATCAAGCCCAGATAATCACTTATAATTCTCACAATCTCTGCACCCCACCCCTTAATCCCCTCACCGCAAGCGGTGAAGCGTAGCTTTACCGGGGTGGGGTTCTTCAGGCTAGTCTGGAAAATTGAGTTTTCCACAGTGATAGGATATCTGGTAACCATTTGGAAGAGCTTCTCAATTAACGGTTTGTTGTCATTCGGTGCAGTTCTTGAGAAAGAGACTGCAACAGGAGTGATTGCTCTGAGTGTAGGAAGAAATGATCTCCTGGAAACATCTGCTCAGAGAAAGCGGCATTTGTTTGGTTCCGCCAGCCTTGGAGTTCATCGCAACTAACCTCCTCATCTTGTAAACCACCAAAAGCAGTAATGGGGCAGTCGAGGATGGGTTTGGGAGCATAAACGTAAGTTTCGAGGACGGCAAAATCTGCCCGCAGGATGGGGATAAGAAGCTGCATGAGTTCAGCATTTTCTAGTACTGCTTTGGGCGTACCATTGAGGCGACGCAGTTCTTCTATGAACTCAGGCTCTGGTAGAGCGTGGATGGGTGGCTTCGGATTAGGGGTTTGAGGGGGACGGCGACCGGATACAAATAGATGAATAGGACTAATGTTATATTCTCTACGGAGTAGATGGGCAAGCTCAAAGCTGACAAGCCCACCCATACTGTGACCGAAGAAGGCGAATGGTTTGTCTAAATGTGGTTGGAGGGCGATCGCTAGAGCCTCAACCAAGGGTTCTATCCGCGAGACAGGAGCCAACTTCATCTGGGTTCCTCGTCCTGGCAATTCGATGGGACATACTTCTACAGTTTGGGGTAGGCTGTTAGACCATATACGAAAAATCAGAGAACTACCCCCTGCGTAGGGAAAGCAAAATAAACGCACCGAAGCCTGAGGATTAGGGTAGGGACAGGTAACGCAGGATTTATGTATTTGTGTGGTGTTCATCATCTAACGATAGCGCTTTGCACTTTTTGATGTTCTGGTCGTCATTTGCCATTAATCATTTGTCCTTTGTCCAGTATAAATACAAATGACTAATAACAAAGGACGACCACTACGAATAAACGTGCAACTTCAATGTGTTTCTACTGACTGCGAGCGCCTTCCTCCATTTTTTTCCGGAGACTCAGCGGTCTCATGTCAGTCCAAACTTCTTTGATGTAATCCAGACATTCTTGTTTGGGACCACTTTTGCCAGCATCGTTCCAGCCTAGCGCGTTCTCCCGATCAGCAGGCCAAATGGAATACTGTTCTTCGTGGTTGAGTACAACTTTGTAAATCGTCGTGTCTTCTTTGTCGTCTTGATACATAATTTATCTCGAATTAGTTAATAGGTTATGCATTGTACACTATGCATGTTCATCCAAAATTCTATCACCCTTCTATTGGTTCAAGGTGTCCCTTTCCTTCCAAGGTTGCCAGGTCAATATCTGCGATGCATCGAACTTTCTCGTAGTTCAGAGTTAGGTTTCCAACTATGTGAACCTGACCCTTTTGGTTCAAGAAGTCAGCTTCATTGAAATTAGATGCTTCTGTGTCGAGTTGGACTCCTAAATCAGTCCCTCCCTTAGTATTCGTGAATTTGATGTGTACATACCCTCGGTCGATGCTTTCTTTGAATGCTGTAGCTGTTTTTTCTGGTCTTAAGCTTGCTTCGACAGGATGTTCTCCTTGTGACAATCTTTGTACTAACTCGTTCATGAAAATCTCTCCTGGTTAAGAATCGCTTTTGTCTTGATTTGCTGATGCTTGTACTTTAACAGGTTCGTAAACTGGAATCTCAAACGCGAGGGTCTTGTGGCAAAACTCTTTCCATTCAGGAGTCACATTCTCGAAAATGATGTTCTCGTCCTTGAAAATGCCATCTGTGACTACGTAATTTTCTTGCAGATATAGAAAGTCATCTTCAGTGAGTGTTCTATTCACTTCGACTTCCTTACCATCCTTTTGTTCTTTTTCCTTCCTCGTATTTTCAGCATTCTCAGTCCACTGACTGAACTGTCTCAATTTCTGAATTGGGTAAGCTTTGCAATATTTTCCCATTGTTGCCATAATACCTCCTCTTTTAAGAGTTTTTCGTGACCCGTTATCAGTCATTAGTGAATTTGTTAACAGTAGACAGTTAACTGATAACTATTTTAACTCACTCAATGTTGCTCATTTACGATTTTGTTGGGATAATTTTAGTGAGTTGAAACCCAGCAGATGTAAATAAAGCTCGGAACTCAGCATAGTCCGCGTGAGTTCATAAATCAAATTTAGCTCAATTTAATTTATTGCAATTATTTCTTAAGTAGGATTTTATTAGTATAATCCAACACCGGGGCAAGAATCAAGACTTTCTTCACAAAGATTTTCTATTACAGGCGTTTTCACATAAATGAACCACACCGTTTGTAAGGGCGAATAGCCGTACCCTACGGGAACGCCTGAAGGCGAACGCCCCTACGATGTGGTCGATTTCCCTGAAAATTGCTGTAACTTGAGAAAATTACGCACGCTCTCAAATTAATCATAATATGAATTAGACATCTCCAGAAATGACGTAGGGGCGAACGGCTGTTCGCCCCTACCAAGGATTTGAAAGAACGCATAATTAATTTTCGGAGGTGTCTAATCCGGGGTAAATCGCTCACTGACAAGCCTCAAACAACGTAAAATAGATCCCAAACTGGTAGTCCGTCACGATATATTGAGCAGATACGTCGCAAAGAAGTCTACCCGGAACAGAGGTACTTGAAAAGCAGTCATAAGTTGATTTCGACAAATTGCCTTCTCCACTTCAAGTCAAAGGCTCTTCAGGCTTCAAGGGAAACTTTTCGATAAAACTGAAAATGAGCGAACGGACAGTTTTAGGGAGTTGTGGGAGGAACAATGAACGGGTTGTCTGGTTGGATTGCAAAAACTGTACAATATCTATATCTATCGACCATTGATAATAGCAATCGTTGCTTGCGGGGATAAACCGACACTGGCTGCTAATTCTTCCAATGCGACTTGTTCGCCTGTGTTCGTACTCAACATTTGAGTTGCGGCGGCAACATAGTCAGGATTGGTAAGATAATTGACGCTCTCAGGATAGGTTGCTTGGGAATGGAAACTGGCAATGGAAGTAGTTGTTGTTAACTTTTGCATTCGATAGGCGGCAATTTTCGCGGCTTGACAGGCTAGGAGATAGGCAACATAGTTTTTCACAACGGCTACTCGTTTTTGACTCTTGGCTTCATTCAAACGAGCCTGCATGAGAGGTTGTTTCTCAATGGTGACCAGGAGCTTAATTGGATCGATGGTGATGTTGAAGGAAAAATTGTGTTCCCCCTCAGATGAGAAATCTTGAGACTGCGACAATACGATGGTCGCAATGTCCAAAAAAGCATTCAATCCCACTGAAGCTTTTGTTTCCTGTACAGAGGCAGATTTGCGCTGGGCAATAGCAACTAACTGCTCAATAATTTTGAAGTCTCGTTGTGTCATCTTGGTTTGAAGAGGTTCCAGTTTATTACTGGCTTCGAGCTTCTTTTCGGATGCGATCGTGGGAAAAGAAATACTAACAACTGTGACGGCAAGGATAATCAAGAAACTCTGCCTGCAAGCTTTTGATACTTGTTTTGCTATCACCATACAGGTTGATTTAATCTGATGCGCCAGCTATTGTTTAGGACTTGCTTTCCTTTTTACGATACCACCAAATGATAATTTTTTGACTAAGAGCAAATGCCATCGAATCAATCAGTTCACAGCCATACTTCAGGTTATGAATTTCTAAACATAGAAGCACACTCGGAAAAATTGAAAATTTTGTAGAGACGTGCTATGGCGCGTCCTACAAAAAATTTAGGTTAACGCATAATTCATTTCCGGAGATGTCTGATATAATTGACAAGTTTTTGTACAGTAGAAGTCTCCTTAGCGACCTGATCATTAAATTGAATGTCGAAAGCCTTCTCCAAAACCACAAGCAGTTCCAACATATCTAATGAATCTGCCCCTAAGTTCAGGGCAAAATTTGATGTTAAACTGACTTGGTTCTGCTCGATCCCCAGTTGCTCTGCGACTATGACTTGCACTTTTTCAAAAATTTTCCGGTTGTTAAATTGGCTAAGTTTAATAGCTGTATTAATTCCTACTATTAATTCAATGATTTCTTCTAATACTATAACAATGCGCTGATCTTGCTGAATATCTTTATGAGAAAGAGAGCAACCTTGGTGAGATTGGAGCCACTTTTGACAAATCTGATCACCTCCCAAACTGAAGTTCCAGACCTCCAAAGGTATGCCTTCAAAGTACTGTGTTTGGTTAATAAAGACTTGCCCTTTGCGCACGCTTTGCTCCGGCAAGGTGTAGCGCACTGTCTCAACTTTATTGTCCCCAGTGATGGGATAGCTGGTAATCATTGGGACGTGCTTGCGGAATTATGGGGTTGCTGAGAAAAACTTGGAATGCTTAGCTGACTTGAATAGTAGCCCTGAGGTTAAAGTGATTTACAAGTTCAAGATACTTGTAATAAGGTGTAGTTTTTGGGAAAGAGACTGTCGCAGAAGTGCTTGGGCTGAGTACACAAAGAAATGATCCGGCAAAAGTCATTAATCATTTGTCTAAAGTCCAATCCTTGACGTAGGAAATCAAAGTGTAAAGCTTATGGAAGCCAACGGATTCGTAAAGCTGCAAAGCACCATTCGGGTTATCAAAATTGACTGACAGCTTTGCTATATCCATACCAGCAGCTTGTAACTGACGCATTCCGGTAAGTAACATTGCACGTCCCAGCCCTATCCGGCGAAAACCACGTCTTGTACCGAGTTTGTCGATCCAGCCTTCGCTGTATCTGTTACGAGTGTTACTCTCTGGGTTGATGCTGCACTCGCAGCAGGCTGCAAAAGTGCCATCAGGAGCGATCGCCACCAGATCCAATTCGGGTCTGTATGTGGGGTTACGAAGCTGGTATTTGTAATGTTCCACCGTTAAATCATGGTAATCCGAGTCATCGATAAACGATTGATGGTAAAACTCTACCCATGCTTCGGCATCCTGCTGAGATCTCACTTGGCGGAGGGTAAAACTCGCAGGTAACTGGGGTTCTGGGATGGGTTCTTTAAGCGATCGCCTCATTATCAGACCGTAACTCTCAGACTTGAAACCATTACTTTCCAGCAGAGCAATCAAACCTACTTTGTCATCACGAGCGGATATATGCAGTTTAACACTCACACCCCGCTCTTGCTGAACCTCGCGCATCCGCTCTTCAGCCCAGGTAACGATTTGCCTTTCCAGATTACCACTACGGGCGTTAGGATGGACGCAGCACAAGAGGAAGCCATTAATGGCCTCATCTGATGTAGAAATTGACAAATGACCAATGCCAATTAGCTTGCTGTTAGCGTCTTCCCACAGACGGATATCACGCACTTTGTCTAGGGATGGGTTATTAGATATTTCCTGCAGTTCGGAGACGGATGCCCCTTTGTTCAGTTCATCAACTGCTTCACAAGCGTTTAGCAGGTCAGAAATCGCCTGTAAATCAATTTCGCCCTTATAAGAGCGGATTGTTAGATTAATCATCAATTCCTCCAAACAGCTTTTATGTTTTAGCCAATTTGTCAGAGGGACTAGGCAAAAAACCTCCGTCTTGCAGTTCCTTTACACTATCCTTAACAGCCTGAATAATGAAATCAAGATCTTCATCTGTATGGGCTGTGGATAGTGCACTAAATGATAGTCGGAGGTAAACTCCTTTATCAATAAGGTGATGATATAGTAGATAATTTATTAGTGTTGCCTGCTCTGAAGAATCCGAATTAACTGAAGGATCTGAATTATTTAAAGGAACAGAGTTAAATATTGAACCGAAATTCGCAAGTTTGATGGGTACTTCTTCAACTTCAAAGTAAGTATTCAGCTTTTTGACGAACTGCGATGTACGTTGATTCAATTGTTGCTGAAGGGTAGGTCCTTGATTTTTTAAATGTTTGAGTACTACTCGTGCAGCAGCCATAGCCAGAGGATGCTTGCAGAAAGTACCAGACAATAGTGTTGTTTCGTCCCGAGGAAAAGATCCGTCCCCATAATTCCACATACCACCATCAATTCTATCCATGTAGCTCGCCTTACCTGCAATGATTCCAATCGGCATACCGCCACCGACGATCTTTCCATATGTGGCTATATCAGCCTCAACGCCAAACCATGCCTGAGCACCACCTAAATGAATCCGAAAACCAGTAATTATTTCATCAAAAATTAAAACTATCTCTAACTCTTTTGTTAATTGCCTCAATTGTTGAAGAAACTCTTTAGGTTGTAAGTCTGGTTGTCTGCTTTGTACAGGCTCTACAATAACAGCTGCTAATTCCTGCTTATGCGCTTTTATTACTTCAAGGGACTGAGAATGCCCATAGTCCAAAACTAAAACATCTTCTGCAATATTTGGCGACACTCCTAGATAAGCTGGCACTGTATATGTGTTTCCCTCTGTTTTCTGTGCTTTAACTAAAGCGCCATCAAAATGTCCATGATAAGAATTTGAAAACAGCACAATCTTGTTGCGACCTGTTGCTGCTCGTGCTATTCTTATTGCAGTCATGACTGCTTCTGTGCCTGTATTAATAAAGGCTACTCGCTCCTTTCCTGTGAGGTCACGAACTAACTCAGCAACCTCACCGGCAAGATCTGATTGTGGTCCGATCTGTATGCCTTGTTCGAGTCGCTCTGCCAGAGCTTCCCTAATAAAGGAGGGGTTATGACCAAAGAGATTCACCCCAAACCCCATTGCTATATCTATATATTCGTTATCATCAACATCCCACATTCTAGAGTTCAAAGCGTGCTTACTAATGATGGGATAGACTATCTCTTTGATGAGCGGATAAAACCCTTCTGAACCTCTTGGATCAGCGAGAACTGAACGATAATTTTGTGCAAGTCGTTTGGATGTTTTTGTGCGCTCTGTATAGCTGGCAATTAAAGTTTCTAAATGCTTCTGTTGACGATAATTGAGGTTTTCTATTAATATCGGCTTAGTAGATTCTACCAAATCAATCTGCTCATTGCCTTCTTGTAAGTTGATTTCTTTAGTTTTCATTAAAATTATATTTCATTAAGTTACAAGTCAGTAGGTAAATGATTTTTCTGAATTCAATCAAGGAAATTTTATTCTCAAGTTGAGCTTGGTTTACGACAGACAAAGCAGACTGTATCAGCCATCCCAGTTACTGCTAAATCAAGTTCAATATCATAGACACTAATTTCTGTAAACCCTACCTTTTCTAGAGCAGACTGAATTTCAGTCTTAGAATAACCTCTCACAGGCCAAACAGTGTCTAGACGTTTCCAGCAGTCTCTTTCTTCTAATTGAAATGTCGTTATATAAATTCGACCTTCTCTAATATCAGGATGATAAATTCCTTTCTTAGCCCAAGCATACTCGTCCTTAACATCACCTGTTACAACACCGTTCCAAGTTGAACGATTGTATCCATCTTCTAGACGTAAGTCGAATAAAAATATACCATTGCTTTGAAGTGCAGCGTACACATTGTGGAAAGTACTGATTAATTCTTCAAGATTAAGTATGTGGTTAAAACCCAAACCAGTTGAAAAAACTGCATGGAAACTAGGTGGTAATTCAAAAAAGCGCGCATCTCCAAGAATGAATTTACAGTTAGGTGCATTCCTACGAGCATATTCCAACATTGTTTCAGATCGATCAATTCCGGTCACTTGATAACCTTTATCTAGTAACCATTTTGATATTTGTACTGTTCCACAACAAAGTTCAAGAATATTTACTTTTTCAGTAATGTAAGGTAATAGTAATTTTTCCAAGATTGGCAAGGTTATTTTGTTATAACCAGGTCCCCAAGACTCGCTATATATTCTGGCATATGGCTCATTAAACTCACAATAGCTAGTTTCTGATAACAACATAAAAAGTCACTCCATTTTCTAAAGATAAAGTAGGTTTAGCCGTTGGTCTGCTATTAATGTCATGTCGCTTGTATGTTTTAAATACATGAAACTTTTCGTCGCACGCATTCAACGGATGATCTTAAAAATTAAGGTTACTTAGGGTACTAAAAATTTGCCTTCGTTTATCGTTAAATGCTCTGCGACCATGCATAAATCTTGAATTATCCATCATCACTAGATCGCCTGCTTGCCACGATATTTCTTCTTTCAAGTTGTTTAAGATTTTCTCTATTTCATTCACGACTTCATCAGGAGTTCTTGAACCATCTTCAAAAATCGCTTCTTCTGTCTTTTTCTGTGTTGCCCAAAAAGTGTTGGCAAATGCATCTTGATTGCCATATTTGGTTTTAACCACAGCTGAGCAAACGTATTCCATAGAGATGATCTGCTCTTCTTTGATTTGGTAGGTTACGCCTTCAAAACCGTCTAGGATTCGCTTTATATCAACTATTGTAGTATCGGAGCTAGCAAATCTCTTCAATATATCAAATGGAATATTATTATAACAAAACTTTAGTTTCTTAGAAAGAAATAACTGTTTTGACTCTTGACTCAGTTCCTCCCAAACTCGAACGCCATCCCAAAATAAAGTCTCACCCCCCTCTGCTGCTGGCACAGCACAGCAAAACCAAATCACATCGGGTCTAAAAGGAGAATAAGCGTGTTCACTATGAGGAAGACAATTATCCATTCCTGCATCTACAAAGTGGACAAACTGATCTGAATCAACTTGAGGCCTCGTATAATCTTGAATGAATTTAGAACTAAATTGTTTTGCAAATGTTTTCATCTGCTCGTGAGTAACTCCGAAACCTCGAAAAAGAAGAAAACCAGATGATTTAAATAGCTCTATAGTTTCTGGAACGGAGAGGTTAAGAATATCTTGGCAATCTTCACTACTGTAAACTATCTTTCCCGTACTTATTCCAAATGATTCGATTGTACTCATCATGGCTTCTCTATATCCAAAATATGATGGAAGATTTTTTCAGCTTTGAATGTTTCAACTACTAGCCCATTTTATCATCTAATAAAACCAAGTGATAATTGTTATAAACTTTATTTTGTAAAAATAAAAAAATATAAATATGAGAATAATTTTTTTTAAAAATATCCAATCATCAAACATCTTTCCTCTGATTTATGCCCTCTTAAGAAAAATATTCAATTGCTTTGCTACATCTTGGATATGAGGCTTTGTAATGATTGTGTAATGATTACTAGGGATAGTAATCATCTCTATTGGTTTACATGAAATTTTATGCCAACTTAAAGTATGATTATGCTTCTGATAAGAGACTTCCTCACTAGCTTGAAAGTATACTATTTTGTTTGGATAAACTTGTGGTGTATAGCTATGTAAAGCTCGTACATTACTCTTAAAAACGTTGAGAAGACAGCGAAGCTGTTGAAGTTCAAAATCCAGAGGCAGGAGGTTAGCTATCCTTGCTTGCTCTAAAAAATAGTTTAATTGCTCGTCCAGCGTAAGTCCCTGAAGTTGGTCAACCGAACCTGATAGGTTTTTCCCAGCAGAGTGAGCCATATCTATGGCAAAATCAACTAAGATATTGAGATCGTCGTAGTCATCAATCTCTACAGTTTGATCGCCCTTAACTGGTGCTGGGCTGTCAAGCATGGCAAGCATGGCAACTTGCTCACCACGTCTTAATAACTGACTTGCCATTTCAAAAGCGACAACACCGCCCATGGACCAACCTCCGAGAAAATATGGACCATTTGGCTGAATCTCCCGCAGTGCTTGAATATAATGGGTCCCCATATCTTCTATTCGGGTATAAGGTTCACATTCTCCATTCAGTCCAAGTGCTTGCAGTCCGTAGAATGGTTGCTCTGAACCCAAAATACGTGATAATTCATAGTAGCTGAGAATATTCCCACCTACGGGATGGACGAAAAATAGTGGAGGCTTAGAACCATGAGGCTGTATCGCCACCAATGGTGAGGATATCTGGTGATTAGCCTGCTCGTGCAGAATATTTGCTAGATGTTTGATAGTTGCTTCCTGAAAAAGGGCAGATACTTGAATGTTTTGCCCCAACTGTTTCTTAATTTTCGTCATGAGGTGTACGGCTAAGAGTGAGTGACCTCCAAGCTCAAAAAAGTCATCATGAATGCCTATCTGCTCAATACAAAGAATTTCTCGCCACATGTCAGCAAGGGTTTGTTCAACATGAGTGCGGGGAGCAACATAATCATTTTCTAGATGGGGACGGGGATGGAGTATTCTACCAAGATTTGTTAATGTTAATTTCTCCTTTGTGTCTCCAGCAGAAGAGGTCTGCTCAATACCACCTAAAGATTTTAGCTTAAGCCATTGGTCCAACCTGGCTTGTAAATTTCCTGTGGAGATAACAACTTGAGTTATATTCTCACTTGTTAAAATACGTTGAAAGGCTTCTATACCTTCTTCTGGTGTTATGAATAAATCAGCCAATGTCGTTTTATTAACTGTGTTTTGTTTTTCTTCTCCCAGTTGCCAGCGATCCGAATTAATCGTGAGCCAGGGGATATGATTTGTTTGATTTTGCTTGTGAATAAAAGTATCGAGAAAGATATTCGTTGCTGAATAAGCAACGTACCCTAACCCTCCCAAAATAGATGATAAAGAAGATATAAACAGATAAAAGTCAAGATCTCTCCCCTGCAAAACTTTTTCTAGTACAAATAGTCCATGAGCTTTTGATTGAAATTGAAACTGGCAATCAGGTTGAGAAATTTCTTGAATCGATTTTTTGGAGTTATCGCCAACAATCTCTGCTGCGTAAATGACACCATGTATGTCGCCAAAGTAATCAGTAGATAAAGTGATCGCCCTTTGCATCTGTTCAAAGTTGCTCACATCCGCACTCAAAACTAAAACCTCAGCTCCCAACACCTCTAATGCCTGCACTTTCCTGATTTTGCGACTTATTTCATCCTGGTCATCATGAGTTACCAACCATTGTGACCACTGATCTTTTTCCGGAAGACCTTTGTCTCCAATCAAGACCAGTTTTGCTTGCACTCTTTGGGCTAAATACTCCGCCAGTATCAGTCCAATATTACCCAGACCCTCAGTAATTAGGTAAACTCCTCCTTTCTTTAATCTCGATGTTTTTCCTTTCGCTTCTTCTAATCGTACCGACTCAAAGGTTTGTACCCAACGACTGAGACCACGGTAGGCAATAACCAACTCAGAAGATTTAGTGATGAGTTCCGTCAACAAATGGTCTACAAGTTTCTCCTCTTGCCAACTTCCTTGTCTTGGAAGAGTAACATCAATACTACGACAGCTGATATTGGAATATTCTTGAGGAATAACCTTAATCGGTCCGAGTACAGTCGCTTTGTCTGGGCACAGTATTTCTTCTGCTGTTACTGATTGTATGTTGTTGGAGACAACTGTGAAGTGAAACTCATCAGTCCAATTCTGTTTTCCAAGTGCCTGGGTGAGAAACAGCAGGCTGTAGAATCCCAAATATTGAGCGTCGTCAAACCATTTTAGTTCTGATTTTGCGTGTTTGTCCGGTGTGACACTCCATAAATGAACAATTGTATTGGGGATCAAGTTCAGTGCTCTTAGTTCATTGAGCAATGCATCGTAATCATGACTTTGTCTTGGATTAAGGGTATATAAATTATCACTGAGTTTGGAGAACTCTGACCCTACCTTCACAAGGATAGCTTTGCTGTTGCTCAGATGTTCGAGTTTTTTCACCAATTGAGAACCCAAACCGCACTGATCAATAAACAGAAGCGTGCATAGCTTTGGCTCTGCCAAATCTCCTTTACCGAGCAGATCTAGAGGTGCAGATTGCTTCCACAAAGGTAAGTAGAACCAGTCAGTGATGTCCGGCTTTTTACTCAATGAAACTTGCGTGGCGTGGACACCAAGTGGCTGTGCTTGTCGTGAAATCCAGTAACGTTGACGCTCAAATGGATATGTTGGTAAGGGGATGCGATGACGCCGTTCGTTGGCGTAAAAACCAGACCAGTCTACTTGAACTCCGAAAAGCCAGAGTTTACCTAAAGTATTAAGTAAAAATGCGACATCTGACTGTTGCTCTTGAGGATGGCGTATTGAAGTCAGCACCACTGGTTCCAAATTATAATGCTGTTTGGCAAAGGTACTCAATGTCCGTCCGGGACCAACCTCTAGCAAAAGTCGCTCTGGTTGTTTGAGTAATTCAGTTATCCCTGAGCTAAAGCGCACAGTTTGTCGTAGATGCCTTACCCAATAGTGAGGGTCTATTGCTTGTGCTGTGGTCATCCAAGTGCCAGTGACGTTGGAGATCAATGGAATTTTAGGGGAATTGAGCTTGACTTTTTGTAGATATTGTGTGTAAGGTTCGATGATGGAATCCATCATCTGGGAATGAAAAGCATGGGATGTATGCAGCTTTCGACAGCCTACTTCTTTTTCCAGTAGTCGCTGTTGCAATTTATCGATAACGTTTGTTGAACCTGAAACAACACATAAGGAGGGACCATTGATTCCCGCAAGAGAAAGCTCTTTTCCAAGCAGGGGCTGCACCTCTTGTTCCGAAAGTTGAACGGAAAGCATAGCACCTTTTGGAAGTTGCTGCATCAGTCGTCCTCTTTGAGCTACTAGTGCTAAAGCATCTTTGAGAGAGAAAACTCCAGCAAGAGTTGCTGCGACATATTCTCCAATGCTGTGACCAATCATAGCTTCTGGGTGGAAGCCCCAAGCCATCCACAATTTGGACAGGGCGTACTCAATGACAAATAGCACAGGCTGGGTAATAGAAGTTTGTTTTAATTGCTTTGTAGCTGTTTCAGTTTGTGCTTCGCTTGGATAGAGAATCTCTCGTAAATCAAGCCCCAGTAATGGTCTTAGCATCAAACAGCAGCGATCAACTTCCTCAGTAAATTTGGGTTCAGTCTGGTATAATTCCCGAGCCATATTCACATATTGTGCCCCCTGTCCAGGAAACATAAATATGACAGAGTGATTACAGGGCTGCTGGTAGTGTGTGACAACTCGTTGAGGCTCAAGAGGATGTAGTGTTTTAACCGCATCTTCAATATCATGACACACCAGTATCCGGCGATGGTTGAAAGTCTGACGCCCCACAGCAAGGGTGTAAGCCACATCAGCCAGGTTTAGCTCGGGATGCTGCTTAAGATAATTTGCCAGATTTATTGTGGCGGTTTCTAAAGCAGAGCTAGTTTTGGCAGACAGCATTAACAACTTATGGGTTTGCCTAGGTTTAGACGCTTCGATAGGAGGAGCTTCTTCAAGAATCACATGGGCGTTGGTTCCACCAAAACCAAGAGAAGTAATTCCAGCCCGACGAGGAATTCTGCCCGTTTTCCATTCTGAAAGTGTGTTGTTGACATAGAAAGGACTGTTAGCAAAGTCAATCTGGGGATTGGGCTCCTCAAAATGTAAGCTAGGTGGTATTTGTTTGTGTTTGAGAGCCAAAATTGTTTTAATTAAGCCCGCGATCCCAGCAGCCGCATCCAGATGTCCAACATTGGTTTTCACCGAACCGATAGCACAGAAGCCCTGCTTTTGTGTACTGGTACGAAAAGCTTTTGTCAGAGCTTTTATTTCTATAGGATCGCCTAAAGGTGTTGCTGTCCCATGTGTCTCTACGTAAGTGATAGTCTCGGCTTCGACTCCAGCAGCGGCTATGGCTTCTGCAATGACGTCTGCTTGACGTTCTACACTGGGTGCTGTGAATCCAGCTTTCAAAGAACCGTCATTGTTGACGGCAGAACCTTTAATTACCGCATGAATGCAGTCGCCATCAGCAAGAGCATCCTTTAACCTCTTGAGAACCACAATTCCTACACCACTACCAAAAATAGTTCCCTTTGCCTTAGCATCAAAGGCACGGCAGTGTCCGTCTGGAGACAAAACCCCATCTTCTTGATAGAGATAACCACTTTTTGGTTGCAGATCCAATATCGAAATGCCACCCGCCAAAGCTATATCACATTCGTAATTGAGCAAGCTTTGGCAAGCAACGTGGACGGCAACTAAAGAAGTGGAGCAGGAAGTTTGAATTGCATAACTTGGTCCTGTTAAATTTAATTTGAAAGAAACGCGCATGGGAAGATAATCGGGGTAATTGCCCAAACTAATTTCCACATCGCTTACTGATTCTCTGATGTTGGGGTTTGAATAAATATTGAATAAATAGTTACTTATAGTTGAACCAGCGTAAACCCCTATTGAACCGGAGTAAGTTTGGGGATCATAGCCTGCATTTTCAAGTGCAACACACGCACACTCTAAGAAAATGCGGTGTTGGGGGTCCATGATTTCAGCGTCCCTAGGGTTATAGCCGAAGAATGACGCATCAAATAAATCTATATGTTCTAGTGGAATTGCTGCTTTTACATAGTTAGGATTACTGAGCATAGCAGAGTCTATACCCGCAGACTCTAGTTCTTGAGCGCAAAAAAATGAAATTGATTCTACTCCATCTCGGAGATTCTGCCAAAACTGTTCAATATTCTGGGCTTTGGGAAACCGTCCAGATAAACCGATAATACCTATGTCAGAATCATCTACGTTATTAATTTTTCCTAACACATTCATAATAATTTTAAGGGTTATTATTTAATTGACTACTTTTATCTATTAGGTTATTTTAACATTCCTATTGTTGATTTCTTTTCTCTCTTCGTCTTTGACCACGAGAAATACTTTTATTAGCAGAAACCATTTCATTCTGTTCAGGACATATGATGTTTGCAAGCGAGTTGATAGTTGGTGCTTCGTAAATACTTTCTATAGGTATTTTAACGTCTAATTTTTGGTTTAATAAAGAAATAGCCTGAAGATATGTTAAAGAATCACCGCCTAACTCAAAGAAGTTGTCGTGAATATTCACCTTGTCAAAACCAAAGAGTTCTTGCCAAATGCCAGCAATAGTTTGCTCAACCTTTTTACGGTAAGCGGCATAAGTATTCTCTAACTTATCAGGCATTTGCTCAATCAAGCTTTCAAACAACTCATCAGCAGACTTTGCATTTGAAGTAATTGGAAGAGACTCTGTAGCTAAGTTGAAGGCTGAATCTCTGAAATCATTTGATAATCCACTAAATTGATTGGTTATTGGCTTTCCGCTATTGATTAAAATGTCTTCAGACGGTAAAAATTCTCCTTCTTGCATTTCAAATACGCTTTTCTTAACTGCCAAAATTACCTGCTCAACATCTTTGTCAGTATGAGATGTAGATAGATAAAGGGTGCGTCCTTCCCATACATAAATCCCTTTTTCAAGCAAGTGATAGAAAAGTAAATTACTAAGTTGAGTCTGGCAATTAAAACGAAAGAGAGAGCCAAAATGAACGACTTTAATTGGTACTTGCTTTTGTTCAAAGTAACTATTAAGAGTCTCGGCTAATTCCGTTGTCCGTTGATTTAACTTTTCCTGCAGTTTGAAACCGCTGTTCTTGATGTGATTGAGGGCAGCCCAGGCAACCGCCATGACGAGAGGATGCTTGAAAAAAGTACCAGCGAAAAAAGTTGTTTTCACTTGGGGATAAGATTCATCTCCATAATTCCACATACCTCCGTCCAATGTATCCATGAAGGAAGCTTTGCCAGCCACGACTCCAATAGGTATGCCCGCAGCAACAGCTTTACCGTAGGTCGTGATATCTGCTTGAATACCCCATAAAGCCTGGATACCGCCTGGGTGCATCCGAAAACCAGTAATCACCTCATCAAAAATTAAAACAGTTCCTGTTTCTTGAGTTAATTGTCTAAGTTGAAAGAGAAACTCTTTGGGCTGCAAATCTGGACGACTGCTTTGTATCGGCTCAACTAAAATCGCTGCTAAGTTATGAGCATACTCTTTAAGAATATTCAGAGATTCGGGAGTACCATACTCCAACACCATCACATCCTCTGCCAAGTATGATGGAATACCCGAAGTCATCGGGACAGAACGCAGCGTTCCGTCGTTGGTTGTGACTCCTTTGACCAAAACTCCGTCAGAACCGCCGTGATAAGAACCAGCAAATAAAGCAATTTTTGAGCGTCCTGTCACAGAACGTGCTATGCGTAAGGCTCCCATCACTGCTTCTGTGCCATCATTACAAAAAGCTGTCCGTTCTGCACCCGTTAACTCGCAAATTAACTCAGCTAGCTGACCGCAAAAACGCGATTGTGGACCATGTAATATGCCTTGTTTGCTCTGCTGTTGGATCGCTTCGGTTACAAAAGATGGTGAATGACCAAATAAAAGCGTACCAAACCCCATTGAGATGTCTACGTATTCATTACCATCGACATCCCAGAGTCTAGCACCCTCTCCACGCTCTGCGTGGATTGGATAAATCATCTCTTTAATAAAGGGAAGGAACCCTGATACCGCCCTGCTATTGGCATGGTAAGAACGGTAAGCTTGCGTCAGTCGTTTGGATTCTTGGGTACGCTTGACAAAACGTGCAGTTAGGGCATCCAGATGTTTCTGCTGGCGGGGACTCAATATCGTTGATTCTTTCTCGATCTGTTGGGAAGCCGCTTTGGGTGTAGGGGCAATTTTCCACTCTCTGGGCTGTTGCTCGGACTCTGCCCTAGTAGATATAGAGGAGATGTCGGTAGATTTATTTACACTAGACCCAGAGGGTGTGGTTGAAATTTGAGCTATTTGCCCACTTTGATGTTGCAATGAAGGCAAAACTTCCTTGGGTAAACTTTCCTGTGATAATAAGTCTACCAATTTAGACATTACATGAAGATGCTGTGAAATGATCTGTTCAATAGCTGTATTTGCTACAGGTTTTTCGTCTTTTTGGTTTATGACTTGTGTCTCTGGAGCTAGAATTGACAATGGTGGCTTTGAGTTAATAATGACATCTTCTGGTTGAGACACAGAAATGTCCTTTTTTGGCGTAGGCTCAATCCAGTATCTTTTTCGCTCAAAAGGATACGTTGGCAAGGGGATACGATGACGTTGCTCATGAGCATAAAATTGTGACCAATCCACATTTCTTCCCTCTAACCAGAGTCTGCCCAATGCATTTAGTAAAAACGCCACATCTGATTGTTGGTTCTGTGGATGTCTTAGTGAAGAAAGAACTACCTGCTGGGCGCATACTTGCTTGTTAGCCAAGGTACTTAATGTCTTCCCAGGACCGACTTCTAAGAAAATTCGTTCCGACTGTTGCAGCAGTTCGGCAATTCCCTCGCTAAAGCGTACTGTTTGTCGTAAATGTCTTGCCCAGTACTTCGGGTCTGTTGCTTGTGCTGCAGTTATCCAAGTACCAGTGACGTTAGATACAAAAGGAATTTTTGGAGAATTAAGGCTGATTTTGCTGACCTGTTCTTGGAATGGCTCTATAATTGAGTCCATCATCTGGGAATGAAAAGCATGGGAAGTATGCAGACGGCGACACTCGACACCTTGCTCGCTCAATCGGTTTTGTAAGTCGTCAACCGCTTCTTCCACTCCAGAAACCACACACATATTTGGTCCGTTGATTGCAGCTAAGGAGAGTTTCTCGCTCAGCAAGGGTTGGATTTCTTGCTCTGATAGTGGGATTGCTAGCATTGTCCCTGAGGGAAGTTTTTGTATCAGCCGCCCGCGAGTCGCTACCAGCATCAATGCGTCTTCTAAAGAAAACACTCCAGCTAAGCAAGCTGCAACATATTCTCCGATACTATGACCAATCATTGCCGTAGGACTTATTCCCCAAGTCATCCACAATTGAGCCAAGGCGTACTCAATCACAAATAGTGCGCTTTGGGTAATATAAGTCTGCTTCAACTTCTGGGTAGCAGCTTCTTTGTGTTCCTTGTTTGGATATAAAATCTGGCGCAGATCCAGCCCCAGATGGGATTTGAGAAGGTAGGAACACTGATCGACCTGTTGTCGAAAAATTGGTTCAGTCTCATATAGTTCTCGACCCATGTCCACATACTGGGTACCCTGTCCGGGAAACATAAATACAATTTGTCGCTTACAGGGTTGAGTAAAGTGGGTGAACAACTGTTGTGGGTCTTTTGTCTCTATAACTGTTATTACATCATCAAGGTTCTGGCAAACCACTATCCGGCGATGGTCAAAAGCTTGACGCCCCACACCAAGTGTGTAAGCAATATCAGCTAGGTTAAGGTCGGGATGTTGCTTGAAGTGCTTGACTAGGTTATTAGTGATGGCAGAGAGTGCTGATTCCGTTTTCGCAGAAAAAACCAATAACTGCCTGGAACGAGAAGAGCCTGAGGCTTCAACAACCGGAGCTTCTTCAAGAATAACATGAGCATTGGTTCCGCCAATCCCGAAGGAACTGACTCCTGCGCGACGGGGAATGCCATTCGACTTCCATTCTGTAAGCGTAGCATTAACGTAAAAGGGACTGTTGGCAAAGTCGATTTTGGGATTGGGGTTTTCAAAATGGAGACTAGGAGGTATTTGTTTGTGCTTGAGCGCGAGAACCGTCTTGATTAAACCTGCAATACCAGCCGCAGTATCTAAATGTCCGATATTAGTTTTAATAGAGCCGATCGCACAGAAACCCTTTTTGTCAGTACTGGCGTGGAAAGCTTCTGTCAATGCGGCAATTTCAATTGGATCTCCTAGAACTGTGCCCGTGCCATGAGCCTCTACATAGCTCACTGTCTCTGACGAGATTTGGGCCATCGCAATAGCTTCGGCAATGACTTTAGCTTGACCATCTACGCTGGGAGCTGTGTAACCAACTTTTAAAGAGCCGTCATTATTAATCGCTGAACTTTTAATCACAGCATGAATGCAATCTCCATCAGCTAGAGCATCCTCTAATCGCTTTAGAACTACAATGCCTACACCGTCACCGCCAACAGTTCCCTGTGCCTTAGCATCAAAAGCTCGACAGTGTCCGTCGGGAGAGGCAATTCCTCCCTCTTGATAAAAATATCCAGTTTTTTGTAGTGAACTAATTGTAACACCGCCAGCTATAGCCATATGGCATTCATGCTCCAACAAGCTTTGGCAAGCCAAGTGAACGGCTACTAATGAAGTAGAGCATCCAGTTTGGACGGTGATAGCTGAACCCTTCAAGTTTAATTTATAAGCAACTCGTGTGGCTAGGTTATCTGGACGATTGCTATGTCTAATTTGGTCAGCCCCTACTGATTTGAGCAACTCTGGATTTGAAAAAAGATTGGACAAAAAGTAGTTGCTTATGCTCACCCCACCATAAACACTAATCCGACCTTCATAGGTTTGGGAATTATAACCAGCGTTTTCAAGAGCCTCACTCGCACACTCTAGAAATACGCGGTGCTGTGGATCCATTATTTCTGCTTGTCTAGGTGGGTAACCAAAAAAGGCAGCATCAAATAATTCTATGTCTTCAAGAATTCCACCACCGGATTTGACATAGTTAGGATCACTCATCACAGCAGAGTCAATACCTGAGTTTTTGAGTTCTTCGTCTGAGAAAAATGAAATTGATTCTACTCCGTTTCGCAGATTCTGCCAAAACTTATCAATATTCTGAGCTTTGGGAAATCGTCCAGACATACCGATAATAGCTACGGCAGTATCGTCTACTTCGTCAATATTTTTTAGGCTATTCATTTCTGTTTTGATCTGACTTTTAAGAGGAATGGCAAACTGGGTGTAATAAGTTAAGCCCTCTTGTTGTAACGACTAAAGACACGTTTGCTGTGGGCAAGACCGAAAGCTCTCTTTTGTTTCATCTTATGTGTGTCTTCTTTCTTCTATCGTCAAATCAAACCAATAGAAATTAGAGATCTGCCCAGCCAAGGAAATTTCAAAACCAGTGGAAAAAGACGACCTATCACTGGAGCCTGCTCTAAAAGATCTTGGCAATATAGTTCATAGTTCCACTCATTCAGCGTACCAGTAACCAAAGCAATTGTGTCTTCGAGGTTTTTTAGCTGATGCCACCAATTTGGCGGTATGCGGATAATTTCTCCCTCATTTAGTATGCATTCTACTGGTTTTGCCTTAGCATACAGTGGAAACTTTTCTAAGTTCGGCTTGAAGCAGTTAACTCGACCCTCGTATAAATATTTTTCTTGGTCTGGCGGAAACAATACCACTTTTTTCTGCCCGGAAATCACTGCTATCCATGTCGCATCATAATGTAAATCATAGTGAAGACCTACAGATGTATCTTTAAAACCTATAAAGACTTCATAGGTATGCCTGAAATATTTTTTGAGCAATTCTAAAGGCATTTTGGTATACCAATTATTGAAATATATTGGCTGCTCGCAATCTTCCCAAAGCTCGGGATGATCATAAACACACAAGCCCGTTAGATAAAGCAATTTGTCGCCATCACTAGTCACGTAATCTATATAATCAGCAATCCTCATTGACTCGTAAGTTCGAGTATACCGCGTAAATTCACCTTCAGGATTGTAATCCTGCACTGCAACCTTGACTGACCCGTACTTTGACCTGAAGAAATCGAGATTCCACTTTGTCGAGACTTTCCAGTTTTTCACTACATCTGTAATGATGACAGGCTTTCCAACAGAGGCATACTCCCGAACAAACTCTTCATATAAGAGGTTGCTGCGACGCTCAATAGAATCAATAGGCGTATAAACCAACTTACATTTTTTCTTATATCGTAGCCTCTTAATTAGATAGATAACTAAGGATGTGATAAAAATCAATATAATTGTGAAAAAACTCAACTCAATCATGTTGTAGGAAGAAAGTGGTGATTGTAGAGTCATATCAAGTTTGATTACTTTATTTATAGATGAGATTGATTTGACCAAGTGCTAACGCTCTGCTGATTTATTTTAACTATTTGATGTTAACATTTGCTGTCCATCATTCATTCTTTTCTGACCGAATTGCTACTTACAGCTTTAAAAATTTTGCCGTAAATCTGCTCGTTTTTTTCTGAAAACTAGACGTTTTTCTACTTGATTTTGGATTTCCTCAAAGTTGTTTTTTTCACTTTGTTCTTGATTGAAATAATTTGTTAAAGAGCTAATAGTTGGATGTTTGAATAAATCTGTTATTGATACTTCTTGGTTGAGAATTTCTTGCAGTTTACTATGAACTTGTACAAGGAGTAATGAATGACCACCGAGTTCAAAGAAATTATCATTAATACCCACTTTTTCGACATGAAGCATTTCTTGCCAGATAGTAGCAAGAGTCTGCTCGATTTTTGTGCTAGGTGCTACAAAGGTTTCTTCTAACTCTGGTCTGGCTTGATCAGGTGCTGGCAAACTTAGGCGGTCTATCTTCCCATTTGATGTTAGTGGCAAAGCTTTTAACATTATAAAGGTAGAGGGAACCATATACTCTACTAGCTTCTCTTTTAGAAAACTGCGTAGGTCGGTGACGCTGGGTGTTTGTTTTTTATTAGGAACAAAATAAGCTGCTAATCGCTTGTTCATTGGCTGTTCTTTCCAAACTGAAACTACACATTGGTGTACTCCTGGATGCTGGCTCAATAATGCTTCAATCTCTTCCAATTCAATGCGAAAACCACGAATTTTTACTTGGTTGTCAACTCGTCCAAGAAACTCTAGATTTCCATCGTTTAAGTAGCGAACTAAATCCCCAGTTTTGTAAAGCCGCACTCCGTTTTCCTGACTGAAAGGATTTGTCATAAACCGCTGTGCTGTGAGTTCCGGGCGATTGAGATAACCTCGCGCTAAGCCTGCACCACCGATATATAGTTCGCCTGGTACGCCGATGGGCACTGGTTTTAGCTGCTTATCCAGCACGTAGATTTGCATATTAGCTAGTGGACGACCGAGGGGAACTGTCTTTTCATCATTACTAGCTGGCTGATCTGGAATTGTGAAGGTAGTCACGCCCACTGTAGTTTCTGTCGGACCGTAATGATTAAGAATTTGGCAGTTTGGATTGCGCTGCTTTATTTGCTTGATCAACTTCCAACTAACGGCTTCCCCTCCAAGGATTAGGCACTGGCGTGGTAAAATTGATTCTTGTGGGGAGCCTTCTAAAAGGGCAGCAAGATGGGAAGGTACAATTTTGAGATAGTCAATAGGATAACGGTTGTAGTAATCTCCTAAAGCTACTGGATCTGATGCCCGCTCTTGGGATATTACATGGAGGCATCCTCCTGTACACAAGGCAGGAAAGATGACTGTGTTGCCTAAGTCAGCAGCAAAACTGGAAACTGTCGCGAAGCTGGCATTGGCTGGCAGGTTCAGTTTATCGAGGATAGCGTATAAATAATTAAGGAGTTGCCGATGCTCAACGGCGACTCCCTTAGGAGTCCCTGTAGAGCCAGAGGTGAACAGCACGTAGACTAAATTTTTACTTGTCACTTCGCTGGTCGGATTGGCAGCACTTTCTTGAGCAATGACCTCCCACTCCCTATCCAAGCACACTACCTGTGTCACAGAATCAGGAAGCGTTTCGATGAGTGACTCTTGTGTTAAGAGTATTGGTGCTTGGGCATCTTGCAATCGCAAGGCTAAACCTTCTGCTGGTAATGCCGGGTCAAGAGGAAGATAGGCTCCACCAGCTTTGAGAATGCCTAGTATAGCGATGACTGTCAGGTGCGTTAGCGAAGCTCTTCCAAAGGAAGCTCGCTCTAAAAGAATTCCTACCAGTATTTCTGGTCCGACTCCTAAGCGTTGCAGGTAGTGAGCTATTTTGTTGGCGCGTGCGTTTAGTTCACTGTAGGTTAGCTTTTGGTCTTCAAACACAACAGCGATGTTGTTCGGTGTCTGCTCCACCTGTTCCTCAAACAGCTGGTGGATGCACTTGTTAAGTGGGTAATTGACCTGCGTGTTGTTAAATTCAACCAACAGTTGCTGACGTTGGCTACGCTTGAGAATTTCTAACTCGCTGACTGTAGCATCTGGTTTGTTGGCAGCACTTTCTACTAAAGTCCGAAATTGTTCTGCCAAGCGTTTGATATCCTCTAGTGAGAATAAGTTGGCATCGTAGTGAAATTCTGCGAGTACTAACTCTTCTCTACGTATGCACGAGAGCTTCACTTTGAATCTGTCAAAACAGATGTACTGCTTGTCAAGCGAAAAGGAAAGCTCATCAACACAATATTTTGTACACCATTCCTCAAACTCAAAACTAATGGGAAAGTTCACTACATTAACAGCCGTTTCTGTACTCTCTGGCCAAATGAAGTATTCCTGCCATTTCGCATTATTGCGTAAAGTTTCCCTAGTTTGCCACAAAATTTCACTGAACTTAAAATTATCCTGGAAAGTACAGCGTGTAGGTAGCCATTTGGCTATCAATCCTATCATTGCATTCAGCTCTTGATACTTCCTACCACCAAAGAGAGTGCTGATAACAATATCTGATTGTTTTAGTATCCTATAGAGTAGTGTCTGCCAACAGACAAGCATAAATTCAGCAATTGTCGTGTTATGTATGGGAGCGATCGCTTCGATCTGAGCCACTAAATCTAAATCTATCTTCAAAGCATAAACGTCTGGAGAAAATTTCGTTTGTTCATTGAACTTGCCTTCAAAAGGAAGGTTCAGCGCTGAACGTGACCAGAAGTCCTGCTGATGCCAATAAGCTATCCCGGTTTTTGCATCCTCTTCTTCTAGTAGTTCGTTCTGCCATTCAGAAAATTGGATATATTGTGCTGGTTCATCAGATAATTCCTCACTTTTTAAGTATGCAGCGTAGCAATCGCTAATTTCTTGAACCAGATTTTTTATTGACCAGCTATCTGCACACAGCGATGGCAGAGTAATAAGTAAAAGATGCTGAGTTTCTGATAAAATCTGTAAAGATGAACGAAAGAGTAACCCTTGTTCAAAATCAAAACTAAAATGCATTTCAGCTTGAAAATTATTTTGGATGCAGACTAACTTTTTCTCAGCAGAAAGTTCACTTAAATTTATATTTTTCCAATATAACGTGCTATTTTCTGATATCACTTGAATAGGAAACTTTATTCCTGAACGTCTATTAAAAGTTGTCCGTAAAATTTCATGTCGATTAATAACTTTCTGTAAAGTTTCCTTTAAAAATTCTACTTTCAGAAAACCTTCAATATAAATGATACATTGAGTACGGTATGCAAAACTATCTTGTTGTAATGACCAAAGATGTTTTTGCTGTGGAGAAAGCCGAAAACCTTCAATATTTTGTTTATTTTCCATATATAATTTTCCTCTTTATTTTGTATTTATTTAGAGTTGTCATAGCTACTTAATGGTTTACGACAAATGTAGAATATCCTTTCAGCCATCCCATCTACTCCCAAATCACGTTCAGCATCATAGAAACTAATTTCTGTGAAACCCACCCTTTCTAGGGCAGACTGAACTTCTGCTATAGAATAAGGTCTTTGTATTAAAGTCGTATCTGAACGCTGCCATCCTCCATCTATTAACCGGAATATAACGAAGCTTTCTCGACCTATTTTTTCTTCTGAGTTATAACTATGAGATTGAATTATGGCAAAATCATCTGCAAAATTGCTTTTTGAAGTATTTCCCTTCATCCGTTCTTCTTGACTTAAGTCGAACGCAAACCAGCCGTTTTCCATCATTGCTGCATACACGTTTTGAAAGACACTTGCCAATTCCTCTAGTTTCGTAACATAGCTGAGAGAGTTATGTGCCGAAACAACTGCATGAAAGGTAGGCGGCAATTTGAAGAAGCGAGCGTCATCTAGAATAAATTTACAACCAGGTGTGTTCTTATGAGCATAGTGTAACATCTCTTCAGAACCATCAAGACCAATTGCTTGATAACCTTTTATTTGCAGCCGTTGTACTAATTCTCCTGTACCACAACAGAGGTCTAAAATATGCGCATCTTTGGGGAGATGTTGTAGGATAAATTTTTCCATTAACACTAACCAAATGTTGCAACTTTCTATGCCTTCGTCGCTATACGAAAAAGCAAAAGCATCAAACTTGGAATAGCGAGTTTTTGAAGACATAAAATTTTCCTTTTAAGTTTAAATAAGTTTGCCAGTAGGTAATGGAGGATGCTAGGACTTACGCATTGACAGGAAATACCAAATATGATGTATTGATTTCAGGGATTAAACCTTGCTTTTTCGATACTTTTTAGGCGATCGCTATTGATCCTCGGATAATTAATAAAAGCCTGAAACGACGTAGTTTCGTTAATGCACAAGATGATAAATTTGTACAGTGCGTAAGTCCTAGATGCTAGAAAACTGCGAAAATCCAAAATTGACGAAGGGCTGACGCTCCACTTCAGGAATGCAGTTTCCCTAAAGTGTTGGTGCAGTAATCCCAACAACACGGTTTATGTTCATTGGAAATACCGAGCTTTCATTGACAGTAGAGACACGCTGTTTGAAGCGTCTTTACAAAGAAACCGGGTTTTTTATCCCCAATGTGTGAATAAGAAAAATCAACGCTCTAAATGTTTTGGCTACAAATCATTTCGCCCATCGCCACGACAATCTTGCGTGAACCCTTATAAGGACTGCGTCCATGTGCAACTAGCATATTGTCGAGCATCAGTACGTCTCCTTCCTGCCAGGGAAAACTGATTTTGGCTTGCTGATAAACTGCTTCGATTTCTTCCATCACCGAGTCTTCAATAGGAGAACCATCACCGTAATAAACATTACGCGGTAGTCTTTCTTCACTAAACGTTGATAAGAGGGACTCACAGACGGCTGGTTCTAAACATGATATGTGATGCAATTGTACTTGATTGAAAAATACTAACTCCCTTGTCTTCGGATGTCTCGAGATTGCTGGTCGAACTTTGCGGGTCACCAGACTATTGTCTGAGAGCCACTCAAAATCGAGAGTAGCTTGGCGGCAATAGTTTTGGACAACAGTTTTGTCAGTGGTGCGAAAGAAATTTTGCCAACTTACGTCTAGACCTTCAGTGTAGTTGCGAACATACATTAGTTGTTTTTGCTCAAATTGTTCTCGCAGTTTTGGGTCGAGAAGTTGGTAAACTTTTCGACAATCCACAATTGGTGTTTCGCCGCCTTGTTGAGCTGCTTGTACACAGAAAAACCAGATTTTCAAAGGCCAACGGTGTAAGTGAGAACTTTCGTTGTGAAAGAGAATGGCTTTGTCTTGTGGGTAAGGGGTAGAACTATAGACTTTGTTGCTGATACCAACTCTTGGCAAGTCGCCATATTCACCGAACAACTCTGGACAAATAGCCTGAGCTAAGTTTTCAAATGCGAGTACGGAATTTAAATTAAAGCCTCGGAAGAGAATTGCACCATGATGTTGCAACTTAGTTTCTATGAACTCTTGATTTCTCCTAGTCCAGTCAACTAAATCGAAATCGTTAAGCTTGGGTTTGAGTACTAAGGGAAGTGTTTCTCCAGAGTGTAGATTATCTATTTCAATTAATTGTCCTTGGGGCAACTTTATTGCTTTGGGTTTGAAATTCTTGAATTTTTGAAACTTATTTTCCTCCTGTTTAGCTTCTACCTCAATTTGTTCCTTTTTTTCAGCTTCAGTAAGCATCTCTAGATTGTTAATTCGGGCATCAGGCTGCGCCACTATGTTACTTAATAGCGTCTGAAAATGTCCTGACATGCGTGTGATAGTAGTGGCATCGAAAAGATCAGTGTTATACTGCCATCTCCCAACAATTCCCTGCTCGGTTTCGACCATAAATAGCACCAAATCAAACTTTGAGGTTCCGTTGTGAACTTCTATGGAACTTATGGTTAGGCTGGGAAGTTTCAAGGTTGTTGGCATTATGGGGACATTATCCAAGACGAGTAACACTTGGCACAGAGGCGTATGACTTTGTTTCCGCTCTGGTCGCAGAACCTCCACCAGTTTATCAAAAGCCACGTCCTGGTGGGCATAAGCCCCTAAGGTAACCTCACGAACTCGCCTCAGTAGCTCTTTGAAAGTGGGGTTGCCAGATAAATCGGTACGCAAGACGAGGAGATTGAGAAATATACCAATCAATCCCTCTGTTTCTGCTGGGTTACGATTAGCAATGTCGGTGCCTACAATAATATCATCTTGCTGTGTATAACAATGTAACAGCGTCTTAAAAGTTGCCAGCAAGGTCATGAAGAGAGTACATTTTTCCTGGCGGCTCAGCACTCGGAGCGCCTGACGCAACTCGTCTGACAGATCGAAAGATTGGTTGCCACCGTGGAAAGTTTGGACTGCTAGTCGAGGTCGATCTGTAGGTATTTCCAATACAGGTAGGTTGCCAGTCAATTGCTGTTTCCAGTAGGCTAGCTGAGTCTCCAGCACTTCCCCCTGGAACCACTGCCGTTGCCAAACAGCGAAATCCGCGTATTGAATCGGAAGTTCAGGAAGAGATGAAGGCTTTCCTGTGGTGAAAGCTTCATATAGCACTGTCAATTCACGAACGAATACGCCTATTGACCAAGTGTCGCAAACGATGTGGTGTATGTTGAATATCACCATATGCTCTGTTTGGTCTAGCCGCAGGAGAGTGCATCGTAGTACCAATCCTCGTGCTAAATCAAATGGGTCGCAGACCTCTTTGTCAATCAGTCTTAGGGCTATGAACTCCTGTTCAGCATCAGGAAGCTCTTGTAGATCTACCACTGGTATCGTTAAGGTTAAGATTGGGGCAATGATTTGAACTGGTTGTCTCTCTACTGTGGCATAGCTGGTTCGCAAAACTTCGTGACGTTTGATAATTTCATTGAAACTCTGCTCCAGTGCTGCCACGTTGAGTGAACCCCTCAGACGCAGAGCTACAGGTTCATTGTAAGCACTGCTGTCTGGATCTATTTGATTGAGAAACCACATTCGCTGCTGTGCAAAGGAGAGCGGCAACTTTCTATCCCGCGAAACGCGCTCGATAAATTGCTTACAACTGTGGATAGTTTTTGTGTCACTATCACCGCGTGTATTTGAAGTAGTAGATGACGATTCAAGATTTAAACTTGAAAATGATCCCATCTGATCATTTGATGAGTCACTAGTTTGATCGGTTATAGACCTTTTTTCGTTGGTTGAATTCGGAGCAGGTGGTAAAAATCCACTTTCTTGCATTTCTACAACGCTTTTCTTTACCGCTCGAATCACCAGCTCAATATCTTCATCAGTATGAGCGGTAGATAAAAAGCACATACGTCCTTCCCAAACATAAATCCCTTTTTCTAGTAGGTAATAGAAAAACAAATTCATCCAAGAAAAATTGGACGGATAAGCAAAACGGAAGAGCGAGCCAAAATGTTCAACCCGAATTGGCAACTTCTTTTGAATAAAGTAAGTATTGAGAGTATCAACTAATTTCGCTGTTTTTTGAGCTAATCTTTCCTGAAGTTGAGGTCCACTATTTTTGATGTGCTTGAGTACAACCCAGACAACAGCCATTACAAGAGGATTCTTGAAAAAAGTGCCTGCAAACCGGGTTGTTTCTGCTTGAGGATAAGACGCATCTCCATAACTCCAAAAACCACCGTCAAATACGTCCATCAAGGTCGCCTTGCCAGCTATCACTCCAATCGGCAGACCAGATCCAACTGCTTTGCCGTATGTTGTAATATCTGCTTGAATATTCCACAATCCCTGGATGCCAGCTGGATGCATCCGAAAGCCAGTAATTACTTCATCGAAAATTAATATGATTCCTGTTTGCTGAGTTAATTTTCTCAGCTCATATAAAAACTCTTTGGGTTGAAAATCTGGCTGACGGCTCTGTACAGGTTCAACTAAAACAGCAGCTAACTCGTGGGCATTAGCTTTGAGAATATCGAGGGATTCAGGACTTCCGTAATTGAGTACCATGACTTTTTCGCTCATGTGCTGCGGAATTCCAGGAGCGCTTGGAATAGAGCGCAGTGTTGAGTCTTTAGCGTCTCCGATAGGTACTCCCGCAACCAAAACCTCGTCCAAGTTTCCGTGATATGAACCAGCAAAAATAGCAATTTTGGAGCGATCTGTGATGGCACGTGCTATGCGGATTGCTCCCATAACTGCTTCTGTACCATCGTTACAAAAGGTTACTCTTTCTTGACCTGTAATCTCACAAAATAATTCAGCGACCTTGTGTGTCAGATGTGATTGTGGACCATTCTGCATCCCTCGCTGAATATGCTCTTGAATAGCTTCTATGACAAAAGACGGCGAATGACCAAATAAGAGTGGACCAAATCCCATTGATAGGTCAATGTATTCATTGTCATCAACATCCCAAATTCTAGCACCAGATCCACGTTGAATATGAATTGGATACAACATCTCCTTAATAGAGAGACGAAACCCTGTTATTGATCTAGGATTAGCTAGGAAAGGACGAGCAGCTTGCGTAAGTCGTTTTGATTCTTGAGTGCGTTTGACAACCCGTGCAATCAACGCGTCCAGACATTTCTGCTGATGGGAATTTAAGCCTCCACTTTCTGCTTTTTCAGTTTGTTGACAAGCAACAGATGCTTTAGTCTCGATTGTCTGATTTCTGGGCTGTTGATTAGACTCTGCCTGACTGGACTTAGACAAGGAGACTTTGCTAGAAGTTTCCACCTGTTGTTTACTTTCAGGCAATGGTAAAGATTGTACAGTTTCAGATGAAGCTAACTTCTTCGTCTTAGAAGAAGAGTTTTTGTACACCAAGTCTAGTTGTTTAGACATAATTTGAAGCTGCTGTGTTACGAGCCTTTCTATGGCAGTATTAGCAGTTAATCCCTCAGAAATATTTTTTGGCAGTAAAACTTTATGCTGACTAGATGTTGAACCAGAATTTAGTTGCGAAGTCTCATTGTTACCTAACTCGGTTGATGAAAGATTACTAAGTATAAGCTTTTCTTCTTCTTGGTTAGACGATAAGTCAGCGTTTCCATTGGAGAAGAGCTTATCCGAAGTTTTAAAAGAAATTTGCTCAAAAGTCTCTTCCGGCAACGGTATAACAGACATTGAATCCTTGTGAGAAGAAAGATATACCATTGGCTCTTCTGGTAGCGACTGCTGAGCTATGTGGATAGCCAATTCCTCAAGTGTTGAAAATTCTTCTAGCAATAGCCGAAAAGGAACCTGAACACCAAACTCTTTTTGAATCATGCGGCTGATTTGAATCAACGACAGAGACTCTATACCCAGTTCTAGAAAATTGGTGTGAACATCTGTTTCCGTCAAGCGTATTCCAAAACCCTTGCCCAAAATTTCCTTGAGAACTGACAGAATTTTATTAACTTGTGAATTACGTGATGAGGAGTTCATTGTTTTATTTTCTTTTATTTAAAACATAGTTAGTTTATTGAGTACCTATACACTTATTTTTTAGGTTAAATCAGCTACTCATTATGCGTGATTGTTAATGATGTCAATACCTTACTGCTTATTCCATCTGTAATAAGTCTAGCTGTCGAGACATAATTTCAAGCTGCTGAGTCATTATATTTTCGAGGGCAATATCAAAACTATTTTGCTCTTCGTTTGAAGATTGTGTATCTATAAGTTCAATTTTAGGTTCAACTAAGGAGTGCTTTTGTACTTCGGTTTTCTCAATATTTATAGAAGTAATGTCATCTTCTCTATCATTTAGGGTCTTCTGAGCGTCATTGTTATAAGATTCTTTAAACTCCCCAATGCTGGAAGGCTCGATCCAGTATCTTTGTTGCTCAAAAGGATAAGTTGGCAAGGGGATACGATGACGTCGCTCATGAGCATAGAATCTTGACCAATTCACCTGTACACCATTGAGCCAAAGTTTTCCCAGTGTATTCAGCAAGAAAGCTAGGTCCGATTGTTGAATTTTCGGATGGCGTAACGAAGAGAGTATAACCTGAGTATCCCCATCTAAATGCTGTTGGACGAAGGAACTTAATGTTCGTCCAGGACCAACTTCTAAGAAAATTTGGTTTGGTTGTTGCCGCAACTCGCCAATCCCTTCGCTAAAGCGTACCGTTTGCCGTAAATGCCTTGCCCAGTAGCTTGGATCGGTTGCCTCAACTGTAGTAATCCAGGTACCAGTCACATTGGACACAAAGGGTATTTGAGGTACTTTCAAGTTAATTTTTGCTACCTGTGCCATAAACGGCTCGACGATTGAGTCCATCATTTGAGAATGAAAGGCATGAGAAGTATGTAGACGAGTACAGTCCACACCTTTTTCCATCAGATGATTTTGCAAGTCATTAACAGCCTTCGTCAAACCAGAAACTACACATAGGGATGGTGCATTGCTTCCTGCCAGAGAAAGTTTTTCACTTAACAGGGGTTTTAGTTCTTTCTCGGATAGTGGTACGGCCAACATTGCACCAGCAGGCAGTTGTTGCATCAATCGCCCACGGATAGCCACCAGTGTCAATGCTTCTTCTAAGGAAAATACACCTGCAAGAGTTGCAGCCACATATTCCCCAATGCTATGACCAATCATTGCTTCAGGATGCACCCCCCATGTCATCCACAACTGAGCAAGGGCGTACTCAATCACAAACAGTGCTGGCTGAGTAATAGCAGTCTGTAGCAACTGCTGTGTGGCTTGTTGGATCTGTTCTTCCTCAGGATAGAGCACCGTACGTAAATCCAATCCAATGTGAGGTTTGAGAAGGTACGAACACTCATCAACTTGCTGTTTGAAAATGAGTTCACTCTGGTAGAGTTCCTTGCTCATATTCACATACTGTGTACCCTGTCCGGAAAACATAAACACAACAGGGCGATGATTACAAAGTTTTTGGTGGTGAGTGAAAACTTGTTGTTGATCTTGAAGTGATAGTGCCGTTACCGCATCTTCAAGGTCTTTACACACCAGTATCCGCCGATAGTCAAAAGCCCGACGACCCACATCAAGGGTATAAGCTACATCAGCAAAATTTAAATCAGGATGCTGCTTTAAGTGAGTAGCTAAATTAGCTGTGGCGGTTTCCAATGCTGTACTGGTTTTGGCAGACAGCAACAATAACTGCCAAGGACGAGAAGCCCCAGATGTTTCAAGAACTGGGGCTTCTTCAAGAATCACGTGGGCATTAGTTCCACCAATCCCGAAGGAACTGACACCTGCACGTCGGGGGATGCCGTTTGTTTCCCATTCGGAAAGTATAGTATTAACGTAAAAAGGACTGTTGGCAAAATCAATCTGGGGATTAGGTTCCTCAAAGTGTAAACTGGGAGGTATTTGTTTATGCTTAAGAGCTAGGACTGTTTTAATCAAGCCAGTAACCCCAGCAGCAGCGTCCAAATGTCCAATATTTGTTTTGACTGAACCGATTGCACAGAAGTCTTTTTTCTCAGTACTGGAGCGAAAAGCTTGTGTCAGTGCGGCAATCTCAATCGGATCTCCTAGTGATGTCCCCGTTCCATGAGCCTCAATATAAGTGATCGTTTCAGGTTCAACCTCGGCAACAACTTGAGCGGTTCTAATCACCTTGGCTTGAGTATCTATACGAGGTGCTGTGTAACTAACCTTGAAAGCTCCATCGTTATTGATAGCTGAACCTTTGATGACAGCATGGATGAAATCTCCATCTGCTAGAGCATCTTCTAATCTCTTCAAAACCACAATGCCCACACCTTCGCCGCTAACAGTTCCCTGTGCCTTAGCATCAAAGGCGCGACAGTGTCCGTCAGGAGATCCAATTGCGCCATCTTTATAAAAATAGCCAGCTTTTCTTGATGCAGAGATTGAAACACCACCAGCCAAAGCCATATCACACTCGCCATTTAGCAAACTTTGACATGCTAAGTGGACAGCAACTAATGAAGTTGAACAGGCAGTTTGAACTGTATAACTTGGTCCTTCTAAGTTAAGTTTGTAAGAAACACGTGTGGTCAAGAAATCTTTATCACTTCCAATCAAAAGTTGGAAACTATCAACCGAATTTATAAGATTTTTGTTTGAATAAAGGTTAAAAAAATAGCTGTTTATGCTGGTTCCAGCGTAAACACCAATCGGTTTCTCGTAAGTTTCACAATTGTAGCCAGCATTTTCAATAGCTTGCCAAGCACATTCTAAAAATAGACGTTGTTGTGGATCGGTAACTTCTGCTTCTCGGGGATTAAAGGCAAAGAAGGAAGCATCGAATAATTCTACATCTTCTAATACAGCCCGTGCTTTGACATAATTAGGGTCAGTCAGCACAGCTTTTTCTATTCCTGAAGATAACAGTTCTTCATCACTGAAGAAAAAAATAGACTCTACGCCTTTTTGCAGATTTTGCCAAAATTCTTCAACATTTTTGGCTCCAGGAAAACGCCCGGCAATACTGATAATTGCTATTTCTGAGCCATTAATAGTAGGAGATACTATAGAATAATTCATAACTCCTTAATCTCTTTACTATTTGTGATTGACTTAATCTTTTGAAGACGTTTCTTTTGTTGAGCCTTACCTGCTTCAATAGTTTCAGGTTGAATATCTGTTTTATAAGAATATGATGTTGTTTGTTTTTGTAATGAACTTAAGTACTTTGCCAGAGAGCTTATATTTGGGTATCTAAACATTTCGAGTATTGATATTTGCGATTTGAATATTTCACGTAATTGGCTATGAACCTTAACTATAAGTAATGAATGACCACCAAGTTCAAAAAAGTTATCGTGAATGCCTATTTTCTCGACATTAAGAGCCTTTTGCCATATAGTAGCAATTGTTTGTTCTAGCTCAGTTTGAGGCATCACATAAGCAATTTCTAACTCCGGACGAAGATTTTTCGGTGCAGGCAAGGCTTGGCGGTTTATTTTGCCGTTGGACGTTAGTGGCAACGCCTCCAGCATGACAAAAACTGATGGCACCATATACTCGGGCAGCTGCTTCAGAAGGAAGTTTCGTAGTTCAGTGGTTGTCGGTGTATGCTTGTTCATAGGGACAACATAGACAACTAAGTGCTTGTCACCTGCTTGGGTGTCCTGAGCTAGTACCACAGTCTCCCGTACCTCTGGGTGTTGAGCTAGCATTGCCTCAATTTCGCCAAGTTCAATGCGGAAACCTCGGATTTTAACTTGATGATCAATGCGTCCTAAGTATTCAATGTCCCCATTTGGCAGATAGCGGGCTAAGTCGCCGGATTTATAAAAGCGTACATTGAGTTTATCACTGAAAAAATTAGGAACAAACCTCTGGGCAGTTAGTTCTGGTCTATTTAGATAACCTCGTGCTACACCAGCACCACAAACGTACATCTCACCCCTGACTCCAATAGGTACTAGTTGTTGATATTGGTCTAACAAGTAAATTTGCAAGTCAGGAATTGGACGACCAATGACACTTCCTGGGGCAACTTCTAAGTCTGCCATTGTCAGTGGACGATATGTCACATGCACAGTTGTTTCCGTAATGCCGTACATATTGACTAACTGTGGAAACTGATCGCCGTGGCGCTCAAACCAGGGTTTCAAAATCTGAAGTTCCAGAGCTTCTCCACCAAAAATGACCAGTCGCAGGCTCAACTTGTTGGCACGCCCCAAAGATTCCTCTGCTTGTACGAGTTGGCGGAAAGCTGAAGGCGTCTGATTGAGTACTGTCACTTGCTGCGTTAACAATAATTTATAAAAATCTTCGGGTGAACGACTCAGCCAGTAAGGTACTACCACTAACTTTCCACCATACAGCAGGGCAGCCCAGAGTTCCCAAACTGAGAAATCAAAGGCAATTGAATGGAAAAGTGACAAGACGTCGTGTTGGTTGAAGTGATACCAGGATTCAGTTGCTGCCAACAGACGGACAACATTGGCATGAGTCACTAGCACGCCTTTGGGTTGACCTGTTGAGCCTGAGGTGTAGATGATATAAGCTAGGTTATCATTTGTACACTTACTGATTAAGTTTTCTTGGTTTTCCTGAGCAATACTCTCCCAATTGGTGTCTAAACAAACAATTTTGGTCTGATGTTTCGGCAAATTCTCTATTAATCGCTGTTGCGTTAGCAACACTGGTACCTGAGCGTCCTGTAGTATGAAAGCTAATCGTTCTTGTGGATATACTGCATCTAGCGATACATAAACGCCACCAGCCTTGAAGATGCCTAATAACCCGATAACCATATTGACTGATCGCTCTACGCAAATGCCCACTAGTACCTCTGGTTCTACCCCAAGCGATCGCAGGTGGTGCGCTAGCTGATTAGCTCGTTGATTCAGTTCACAGTAGGTCAATTGTTGGTCTTCATAGACAACAGCAATTGCGTCAGGCGATCGCTCTACCTGAGCTTCAAATAACTGATGAATGCATTGATTTTGAGGATAGTCAACTTGTGTCTTATTCCACTCTATCAGCAGTTGATGCCGTTCTTCCTCACTTATAATTGAGAGCTTTGATATTTGCTGGTCGGGATTAGCCACAATACTGGAGAGCAAGGTTTGAAAGTGCCCTAGCATCCGGTGAATTGTGGCAGCATCAAACAAATCTGTATTGTACACTAAAATTCCGAGCAGCTCTTGCTCTTTTTCTACCATAGATAGGGTCAGATCAAACTTCGCCGTTTCTTTGTCGAATTCTAAAGGGCTCAAGGTTAAACCTGGTAGATCCAAAGTTGTGGTTGGGGTATTCTGGAGTTGGAACATTACCTGAAATAATGGTGTATGACTCAGGTTTCGCTCCGGCTGTAGTTTCTCCACAAGCTGCTCAAAGGGCAAGTCCTGGTTAGCATAAGCCCCTAAAGCAACCTCTCGCGCTCGGTATAAAATCTCCCGAAAACTTGGAGTACCTGAAAGGTCAGTACGCATGACTAAGGTATTGACAAAAAATCCAATTAGACATTCAACTTCAGATCGGTTGCGACCAGAGATGGTAGTACCTACTACAATGTCATCCTGACCAGTGTAGCGGTAGAGCAACGTCTGAAACGCTGCCAGTAGTGTCATGAATAGTGTGACCTTCTCCTGCTGGCTTAGTTTCTGAAGAGCTTCGGTTAGAGGTTTGGATAGAATCAGAGATTGCGTTGCGCCTCGGTTGGTTTGAACTGCTGGGCGAGGACGGTCAGTTGGTAACTCCAGTATAGTTGGAGTACTACTCAACTGCTGCTTCCAATATGACAACTGAGCCTCTCGCACTTCTCTCTGGAGCCACTGTTGCTGCCAGATAGCAAAGTCTGCATATTGGATTGGTAGTTCTGGGAGCGGTGAAATTTTACCCATAGAGAAGGCTTCGTAAAGAGCCACAAGTTCTTGGATGATTACCCCAAAAGACCATTGATCACACACAATGTGATGCATTGTGAACAGCAACACGTACTGAGCTTCACCTAATTGTAGCAGAGTGACTCGCACCAGTGGATCGTTCGCTAAATCAAAGGGTTGCGCCTGCTCGTCAGTGACAAGGTTTCGTACCTCAGCCTCTTGCTCATCCTTTGGAAGCAGTTGTAGATCCACTATCGGTAGAGCAAAAGCCAAGCTTGGAGCTATGACCTGGAACGGTTGCCCATCTACCATAATAAAATTAGTACGCAAAATTTCGTGACGCTGCACAATTTCTTTGAGGCTCTGCACCAGCACAGTCACGTTGAGTGATCCCTGCAGATGGAAAGCGTAAGGTTCGTTGTATAAGGATTGACCGGGTTGCAACTGGTCGAGGAACCACAGGCGCTCTTGGGCAAACGACAGGGGAGCAGGATTCTTTTGTGAGCGCCGAGGAATACCCTGATCTGTAAATTTACCTCGCATCCACTTTTCAAAAAGAGCCTGTTTTGTTGGTGATAAATTAGATTTTTGTCCGGACAGCGCATTTGGTTCAGACATGTTGCTACTCTATTGCTGTTTTAATAACAAATCAAAATAGGTTTATATGCTGCTGAAAAACGGGTTTTAGTCAAAATTAAACTCCTAAAAGACGTTGAGTTTCCTCTTCAGATAATTGTTCTATTTTCTCCATAACCATTTGTTCAATAAGTTGAGCTAACTCGGCAATAGTAGAGTAATCAAAGAATATACTGCGTAGAGATAACTCTACTGGAAAAGATTTTCGCAACTGAGAAATAACTTGGGTTGCAAGCAGTGAGTGCCCACCCAATTCAAAGAAGTTGTCATGAATGCCTATCCGCTCGATTCCAAGAAGCTGTTGCCAAATGTTGGCAATGGTTTGCTCAACATCAGTACGAGGAGCTACATAATCATTCCCCAAATTGGGGCGAGGATGGGTTGGTGTGCCGAGATTGGACAGCGCTAATTTATCTTCCGAAGAATTGTTTTGCTCAATATTTGGTAATGATTCCCGCTTTAACCATTGCTCAATCCTTACTTGCAAATCCCCTGTAGAGACAACGACTTGATTGAGTTGACTTTTGGATAAAATGCGTTGAAAAACCTCTACACCTTCAGTAGGTATTATACCTAATCTAGCCAAAGTTGTTTTATAAGTTATATTTTGTTCTTCTTTTTGTTTAAGTTGCCACATGTCCCAGTTAATGCTTATCCAAGGAACAGGACTTGTTTGATTTTGTTTGTGGGCAAAAGCATCCATAAAGATATTCGCTGCTGAATAAGCGACGTACCCTAATCCACCCAAAATCGATGATAAAGAGGATAGCAAAAGACAAAAATCAAGGTCTTTATCCAGCAAAACTTTTTCTAGTACATATAGTCCATGCACTTTCGGTTGAAATTGGCACTGGCAATCAGTTTGAGAAGTTTCTTGAATAGCTCTTTGTGATTTTTCTCCAACAACTCCTGCGGCATGGATGACGCCATGAATTTCACCAAAGTGTTCAGTGACTAATGCGATCGCTCTTCGCATCTGTTCTAGGTCAGCGACATCGGCACTCTCGACCAAAACCTCTGCACCTAACTGCTCTAATGTCTGTACTTTTTTAATTTTATAGCTTACCTCATCCTGGTCATCATGAGTTACTAGCCATTTTTCCCACTCATCTCTCTGAGGAAGACCAGAACGTGATATCAAAACCAGTTTAGGCTGTACTGTCTGGGCTAGATACTCCGCCAGTATCAGACCAAGACTTCCCAAGCCACCAGTGATTAGGTAAACTCCTCCTTGCCGCAGCCGTGTTTTCCCTGAGCAGGGTTTCTCTAAACGGACTGCTTCATAAGTTTGAATCCAGCGATGATGACCTCGGTAGGCAATTACTAAGTCAGTTGATTGTATTGTAAATTCTGCTATAAGTTGCTCTATCAGTTTCTCCTGTTGCCAGGTTCCAGATTTAGGAATAACAATATCAATGTTGCGGCAAGCAATATTCGGATATTCTTGCCTAATCACTTTACATGCTCCTAATACAGTTGCCTTCTCTGGGCATAAGTTCTCGTCACCAGTCACATCATGTACGTTGTTTGTTACAACTAGGATTTGAAGAGGATTAGTGATACTTTGTTGTCCAAGTGCTTGAGCTAGGAAAAGCAAACTGTAAAAGCCAAAATACTGATTCGTTTCAAAAGACTCGATTTCTGAGGAGATCTCATTGTTTCCTTTGATGCCCCATAAGTGAGCAATTATTTGTGGGGTTAAATCCCGATCACTCAGGGCTTGGAGCAAAGCGTCATAGTCATCCTTTTGTTGAGGGTTGACACAATATGCACGATCGCTTAGTTTAGTAAACTTATCTCCCATTATCACAGTAATGACGTCTTGACCTTGTTGTTGCAGGAATTTCACTATAAGTGAGCCCACATCATACTTATCAACAAAGACTAACCAACATGACTTCTGCTTTACCAGTTCTGTATTTTCAACAGGTTCAAGCGGTTGAGACTCTTTCCAAACTGGGATGTAGAACCAATCGGCAAGATCGATCTGTTTGTGTAACGATTCTTGGTACGTAGTCACAGAGACAGTTGAAGATTGTGGCTCAATCCAGTATCTTTGTCGGTCAAATGGATATGTTGGCAAGGCAATCCGATAACGCCATTCATTGGCGTAAAAGCCGGACCAATCTATCTTCGTTCCCGTAAGCCAGAGCTGCGAGAGTGTATTGAGCAAAAAAGCGACATCCGACTGTTGCTGTTTTGGATGGCGTAACGAAGAAAGTACAATCTGTTGCTCGTCTTTTTCTGGATGCTGTCTAACCAAGGTACTTAATGTCCGTCCCGGACCAACTTCTAGGAGAATTTGCTCTGGCTTTTGCAGTAAGTGAGCAATACCCTCAGCAAAGCGCACCGTCTGCCGTAAATGCTTTGCCCAGTAGCTGGGATCGGTTGCCTCAGTTTTGGAGATCCATGTCCCAGTTACATTGGACACAAAAGGAATTTTCGGAGCCTTCAGGTTAATTTTTTTAACTTGTGCCATGAACGGCTCGATGATTGGGTGCATCATCTGGGAGTGAAAGGCATGAGAAGTGTGCAGTTGGCGACAGTCTATGCCTTGCTTAGTGAGTTGGTTTTGTAACTCACCAATCGTTGAGGTTGACCCCGAAACCACGCACAGGGATGGTCCATTGATTGCGGCTAAGGAGAAATTTTTGCCCAGCAGGGATTGTACCTCTTTTTCTGATAGAGGTACAGCTAGCATATTACCAGCAGGCATTTGCTGCATTAATTGTCCACGGGTAGTCACTAGTACCAATGCATCTTCAAGAGAGAACACTTCAGCCAAGCAAGCTGCTACATATTCCCCAATGCTGTGACCAATCATCGCCTCGGGCAGGATTCCCCACGCCATCCACAATTGCGCCAGAGCATACTCAAGCACAAACAGTGCTGGTTGGACAATTGCAGTCTGCGTGAGCTGGTGTGCCGCTGCTTGCTCCTTTTCTGCGGGTGGATACACCACAGAGCGCAAATCAATTTCTAAGTGAGGTTTTAGAAGTTCACAGCATTTATCAATCTGTTCTCGGAAAATAGGCTCACTCTGGTAAAGTTCTCGACCCATCTCTATATACTGAGATCCCTGTCCGGGAAACATGAACACAACAGGGCGATTACAGGGCTTTCGGTAGTGGGTGAAAACTTGTTGAGGATCTTGAGTTGATAGTACCTTGACTGCATCTTTAAGATCTTGGCACACCAACATTCGCCGATGGTCAAAATTTCGACGACCCACGCTTAGAGTGTAAGCTACATCAGCGAGATTCAAATCAGGATGCTGCTTTAAATAGGTAGCTAAATTAGCTGTGGCGGTTAAGAGCGCTGTACTGGTTTTGGCAGACAGCAACAATAACTGCCAGGGACGAGTGAAACCAGATGGTTTAATAACTGGGGCTTCTTCAAGAATCACATGAGCATTAGTCCCACCAATGCCAAAAGAACTGACTCCCGCACGGCGAGGAGTACCGTTTGTTTTCCAATCAGACAATGTGGTATTGACGTAAAAAGGACTGTTGGCAAAATCAATTTCGGCATTGGGTTGCTCAAAATGCAAGCTTGGTGGTATTTGCTTGTGTTTGAGTGCAAGGACAGTTTTAATGAGACTTGTAACACCAGCTGCCCTATCTAAATGTCCGATATTAGTTTTTACCGAACCAATGGCGCAGAAGCGCTTTTTATTTGTTCCTGCACTAAATACTTTTTTCAGCGCCCTAACTTCAATAGGATCGCCCAGAACTGTACCTGTTCCGTGGCATTCTACATAGGTAATTGTCTCAGGAGCAAACTCAGCGATCGCCTGAGCTTGGGCAATCACCTCGGCTTGTCCATCGACACTGGGTGCTGTGTAACCCACTTTCAAAGAACCATCGTTATTGATGGCTGAACCCTTGATAACTGCATAGATGTAGTTGCCATCTGCTAGTGCTTCTTCTAACCTCTTGAGTACAACAATGCCCATACCGTTACCGAAAACGGTACCTTGTGCCTTAGCATCAAAAGTGCGACAGTGACCATCGGGAGAAGCCATTCCGTCTTCTTGATGTAAATAACCTTGATTTTGCGGAACTTGTACTGTAATGCCACCTGCTAGTGCTATGTCACATTGGTAACTCAATAATCCTTGGCAAGCTAGATGAACTGCTACCAATGACGTGGAACAAGCAGTACTGACGTTAAAGCTCGGTCCCTTCAGGTTCAATTTATAAGAAACTCGTGTAGGTATATGATCTTTATCATTACCACTAACAATGATTGTCCCACTTAGTGATTTGAGAAGGTCATGATTTGAGATTAGGTTGTTCAGTAAGTAGGTACTTAGGTTGCTCCCTGCGTAAACTCCGATAAACTCTTCATATGTTTCCGGATCATAACCAGCATTTTCAAGAGCTTCCCAGGCACACTCCAAAAAAAGACGGTGTTGTGGATCCATAACTTCAGCTTCCCTAGGCGTGAAGCCGAAGAATGGAGCGTCAAACATTTCTATGTCTAACAGCCCAGCTCCGGCTTTTACATAGTGAGGATTCTGCAGCAAAGTCGGATCTACACCTTCTGACAGTAATTCCTCATCAGTAAAGAATGAAATTGATTCCCGTCCTTCGCACAAATTAACCCAAAACTCATCAGTACTTTTGGCTCCAGGAAAACGACCAGCCATCCCGATAATAGCTATTCCTTTTGAGGAATCGTGAGATTCTCGATTATCCATTTGTCTTCTTATTTTGCTTGATTCGTTTTCGCTTGATAAGTTGCTTGTTTTCTTCCATAGCTTCTTTTTGCTTCTTAGCGCGGTCAGAGGCTTGCTGATAGACAGGATGTTCATCCTCTTTGCGGGTGATATATTCTGCCAAAGCACTTATGGTCGGATATTCAAATGAGTCGGATATTGATATATCTTTGTTAAGCTTTTCTCGCAGGAAACCGCGAACTTGAACTATGAGAAGTGAATCGCCACCAAGCTCAAAGAAGTTGTCGTGAATTCCTATCGCCTCAATCCCAAGAAGTGCTTGCCAAATATCAGCAAGCATCTGCTCAGTTGCATTCTTGGGAGGTACATAAGGATTAATTAATGATGGTCGTTGCTGTGTTGGTTTGGATAAGGTCTGCCTGTCCAACACTGTCGGATAAGATTTAGCTTGAAAATCATTATCCAGTTTAACTGGTATTAAAAAGTCACGACTCTGGAGTTTATAAGTAGACACAATAACCTGGGATAGGGTACTCCCTAGAATTCGTCTAAAGACTTTTATTCCTTCTAAAGGTAACAACTCTTGTTTTAATTGATATGTTTGGGAAATATCCGAAGTTTGAACTCTTTGCTGAGCCGCCTCTGCTGCCATCCCCACGTCCTGCCAAGCACACCAGTCAATAGATACGGTAAATGTACCATCTTGGTAAGTTTTATGGTGAGCGAAGGCGTCAAGAAAGGCATTTGCACCAACATAATCGACCTGCCCAAATCCTCCGAGGATTCCAGTACGCGCTGAACAAAGGACAAAGAAATCTAGCTGAATATCCTTGAGGATACTATCAAGAACCAAGGTGCCTTTTACTTTAGGTGCTAGAATACTTTGTGCCATTTCCGGTGTTTTTCGCTGAATCACGCCACCACCGGGAACCCCTGCTGCATGAATGACACCATTGAGTTGACCAAATTGTCCTTGTGCTTGAGCGATCGCTTGTTGCATTTGTTCAGAGTTGGTCACATCAGCGCTGATCACCAAAACTTCTGCACCCAGTTCTTGAAGTTCGAGTACTTTCTGAATCTTCCGACTGATAATATCTTGCTCATCATGAGTGGTCAACCATTCTTCCCATTCATCTCTAGCAGGAAAAGCTGAGCGTCCAGTCAGAATTAACTTAGCTCGCACTGTTAGAGCTAGATATTCAGCTAGCACAAGTCCAATACCTCCGAGTCCACCTGTAATTAGATAAACTCCCCTTTCCCTTAATCTTGGTGTTTCTTCCTTTGCTTCATCCAATCGAATCGGCTCAAAATTTTGCACCCAACGATGAAAACTACGGTAAGCAATAACTCGGTCAGAAGTATGAACCTGCAGCTCAACAAGCAGTTGATCTATGAGTTTTTGCTTGCGCCAGTTTGCTTCTTTGGAAATAACAACATCAATGCTACGACAGGTAATGTTTGGGTATTCTTGAGAAATGACCCTAATAGATCCAAGTAAAGTAGCTTTTTCTGGACACAGTAACTCTTCGCCTGCCACTTCCTGCATATTATTGGAAATGACCGCGATTTGAAGCTCATCAGTAAAATTCTGTTTTCCGAGTGCCTGTGCTAGAAACAGCAAACTATAGAATCCTGTTTCTTGAGATTTGTCAACGGTTTCCAGTTTTAACTTTATGCCATCAACAGGTGTGACACTCCATAAATGAACAATTGTTTTTGGGAATTTGTTTTGTGCTAAAAGTTCATTAAGTAAAGTTTCATAGTCATGACTTTGTTGAGGATTCAGAGTATATAAGCGATCTCTTAGTTTAGTAAACTCAGACCCGATCCTGACAGTGATCGTATGTTTATCCTCAAGTTCGAGTCGTGTCACCAATTCTTCACCCAAGCCACACTCATCAACAAATATAAGAGTGCAGGACAAAGCTGAATTCTCACTAGTTTGATTAATGGATAGTGGGGAGCGTTTCCAAGATGGAATGTAGAACCAGTTTGCCATATCTGGATCTTTACGTAGAGAGCTTGCAAAATGAGTCTCTACATCCGTCGTAATAGCGTTTGTTTGTTTCTTGAGTTCAATCCAGCAACGTTGACGCTCGAAGGGATACGTTGGCAAAGGCAGGCGATGACGCTGCTCATGAGTATATAATCTCAACCAATCCACCTCTACCCCAGTAAGCCATAGCTGACCTAATATGTTTAACAAAAACGCTACATCCGAGCCGGATTCTTGTGGATGGCGTAACGAAGTTAATATAACTTGCTCAGCTACTTTATTTGGATGTCGTCTAGCTAATGTACTTAACGTCCGCCCAGGCCCAACTTCTAATAGAATCTGCCTCGGCTGTTGCATTAACTCAGCAATTCCTTCAGCAAAGCGCACTGTTTGCCGTAAATGCCTTGCCCAATAGCTTGAGTCGGTTGCCTCAACTGTAGTAATCCAAGTACCAGTCACGTTGGACACAAAAGGAATTTGCGGAGCCTTTAAGTTGATTTTTCTTACCTGTGTTATGAACGGCTCAATGATGGGCTCCATCATTTGAGAATGAAAGGCACCTGATGTATGTAGACGACGACAATCAACCCCCTCTTCAGTCAACCTGTTGTGCAACTCATCAATTGCCGACCTTGGTCCGGAAACCACGCACACAGATGGTCCGTTGATTGCAGCTAGGGCAAGTTCTTCACCAAGCATTGATTGCACTTCTTTCTCACTTAGGGGTACAGCTAGCATGTCACCAGCAGGCATTTGCTGCATCAGTTGTCCACGGGCAACTACCAGCACCAAAGCATGTTCCAGAGAAAAAACGCCAGCCAAGCAAGCTGCAACATATTCCCCAATGCTATGACCAATCATTGCAGAGGGACGCACTCCCCAAGCCATCCATAACTTTGCCAAAGCGTATTCAACAACAAATAGTGCTGGCTGAGTAATATGAGTTTGTGTCAGCAGTTGTGCTGCTAATGTTGCCGATTCTTCGCTTGGATACAAAATAGTGCGTAAGTCAAACCCTAACATGGGTATAAGTATTTCACAGCAATAATCAACTTGTTTCCGAAAAATTGGCTCAGTATGGTACAATTCTTGACCCATCTCTACATACTGAGACCCCTGACCTGGAAACATAAATACAACTTCTTGCTCACAAGGTTCGGTGAAATGGGTGAAAACTCGTTGTGGGTCTTTTGTTTCTAAAATTTTGACTGTATCGTCAATATCTTGACAAACCAACATTCGACGATGGTCAAAAGCTCGACGACCCACACCAAGAGTGTAAGCGACATCTGCCAAGTTGATTTCAGAATGCTGCTGTAAGTGCTTGACTAGATTTGCAGTAGCAGTCTCTAGTGCTGAACTAGTTTTTGCGGAGAGTACCAACAATTTATATGTCCGCCCAGAACTAGATGCTTCAATGTCTGGAGTTTCCTCAAGAATCACATGGGCATTAGTACCACCAATGCCAAAGGAACTAACTCCTGCACGTCTAGGGTATCCGTTTGACTTCCAATCTGAAAGTTTATTATTAACATAAAAGGGGCTGTTAGCAAAATCAATCTGGGAATTCGGCTCTTGAAAGTGTAAGCTGGGTGGTATCTGTTTGTGTTTGAGCGCGAGAATGGTTTTGATTAAACCAGCAGCACCAGCCGCAGTATCTAGGTGTCCGATGTTGGTTTTTACTGAACCAATGGCGCAGAAATCCTTCTTTTTAGTTTTGGCGCGAAAAGATTTGGTGAGTGCGGCAATTTCAATAGGATCTCCTAAAACTGTTCCAGTGCCATGAGTCTCTACATAGCTGATTGTCTCAGGTTCAACCCTAGCGATCGCAAGAGCCTCAGCAATTACCTTTGCTTGACCATCGATACTCGGAGCGGTATAACCAACTTTTGAAGAACCATCATTATTAATAGCTGAACCTTTAATAACAGCATGAATATTATCTCTATCCGCTAGAGCATCTGCTAATCGCTTTAAAGTGACTATGCCCACACCATCACCGCTCACAGTTCCTTTTGCCTGAGCATCAAAGGCGCGACAGTGCCCGTCGGGAGACAAAATTCCCCCCTCTTGATAAAAATAGCCAGCTTTTTGTAATGCTGTTATAGAAACTCCACCAGCCAAAACCATATCACATTCACGATCTATTAGGCTTTGGCAGGCTAAGTGAACAGCAACTAATGAGCTAGAACATCCAGTTTGGATAGTGATAGCTGACCCCTTAAGATCTAGCTTATAAGCGACTCGTGTAGTCAGGTTATCTGTACGATTGTTATGCCTAATTTGGTCAAGACCGACTAATTTTACCAGTTCGGTATTGGAAAAAAGATTGAATAAAAAGTAGCTGCTAATGCTAGCACTACCGTAAACACTAATTCGACCTTCATAGGTTTTAGAATCATAGCCAGCATTTTCAAGAGCCTCCCAGGCAGTTTCCAAAAAGAGGCGGTGCTGTGGATCCATAATTTCTGCTGTTCTGGGAGAGTAATCAAAAAATGAAGCGTCAAATAGTTCTATATCTTCCAGTACAGCATTTGCTTTAACATAATTGGGGTCACTCAGTAAAGATGGATCTACCCCGACAGACTCCAGTTCTTGTTTTGAAAAAAACGAAATTGATTCGCTCCCTGAGCGCAAGTTCTGCCAAAAAGCATCAAGATTTCTGGCTCTAGGAAACCGTCCAGACATACCGATAACCGCTATATCTAAATCGCCTATTTGATTTTGTGTTTCTAGGCTATTCATTACAATTTCCTTCTAGATGACTTGATGATTTGCACTGATGGTTATTTAGGTATTCATCCTAAATTATATTTTTAAATTAGATAATTTTATCGAGATTGTGCTCTTGACTGCCTAGAAGCAATGCGGCTTTGCGCTCGTTGATTACTTTCCTCAAACGAAGATGTTTCAGTTTGTTCTTTTGTTAAATATTTCGCCAGGGAGTTTATAGTTGGATATTCAAACAAATTAACTATTGCTATATTTGTATTTAAAACTTCTCGCAATTTGGCATGAATTTGAACAAGAAGTAATGAATGACCACCAAGATCGAAGAAATTATCATGAATGCCCACCTTTTCAACATGAAGCATCTGCTGCCAGATATTAGCGATGGTTTGCTCCACTTCAGTTCGAGGTGGTTCATAAGTTACTTCTATTTCTGGACGATGATCGTCTGGTTCTGGTAGCGCGTTGCGGTTGACTTTTCCATTCTGCGTAAGTGGTAGAGCCTTCAACATCACGAAAGTTGAGGGTACCATATATTCTGGCAGCTTCTGTCTTAAGAATCTATACAGTTCACTAACACTAAGTGTTTGTTTGTGCTTAGGAACAATATAACCTACTAAGCACTGGTTACTCAACTGTTTTTCCCCAGCTTTAACTACAGCCTGTTGTACTTCCGGGTGTTGACATAATATGCTCTCAATTTCTCCTATCTCAATACGGAAACCCCTGACTTTGACTTGATGATCTACGCGTCCAAGAAACTCAATATTGCCGTCGCTTAAGTAGCGTGCCCGATCACCAGTTTTATATAACCGCAATCCTGACACAGATGCAATGAGTTCTTTGTTTGCAAAGGGGTTGGGAATGAACCGTTCGGCTGTTAGCTCAGACCGTTTGAGATACCCGCGAGCTAAAGAAGCACCGCCGATGTATAATTCACCTGTCACGCCAATGGGCACGAGTTGCAATTGCTCATCAAGCAAATAAATTTGCGTATTAGCAAGTGGACGACCAAGTGGAACTGTCTGTGAACTATAGTTAGCTTGTTGATCTCTAACCGCGAAAGTTGTCACCCCTACGGTCGCTTCTGTGGGACCGTAGTGATTGAAGATGAGGCAGTTTGGCGCAGAGGCGTGAATTTGCTCAATCAATTCCCAACTTGCTGCTTCACCACCAAGAATCAGTTGCTGGCGCGGCAAAATGGACTCGGATTGTGCAGATGCGAGCAGAGTGGCAAGGTGGGAGGGTACAATTTTGAGACAGTCAATGGGATGTTTGTGGCAGTATTTTGCTAGGGCTGTTGAGTCCGTAACACACTCGGCAGACAACACATGCAAACACCCTCCAGTACAAATAGAAGAAAATATAACAGTGTTACCTAAATCTGCTGCTAAGGTGGAAACAGTGGCGAAGTTGGTTGTTGTTGATAAATTCAACCTATCTATGATTCCGTTGAGGTAATTCAGCAGTTGTCGATGTTCAATTGCTACCCCCTTTGGTCTACCAGTTGAGCCAGAAGTGAACAATACATAGACCAAATTGTCTATTGTAACTTTACTACTGGGATTTTCATCACTGTGCTGAGCAATAATATTCCAATCTGTATCTAAGCAGACTATCTGCGATACATCTGTTGGCAGAGCATCCACTAATTGCTGTTGTGTTAACAGCAGTGGAACTTGGGCATCCTGTAATCGGAAGGCAAGATTCTCCTTTGGTAATGCTGGATCTAGCGATAAGTATGCTCCACCAGCTTTGAGGATGCCCAAAAGTCCAATGATCATTAAGAGCGATCGCTCTACGCAAAGCCCCACTAAAACTTCTGGCCTTACTCCCAGCGTTTGCAAGTAGTGAGCTATTTTGTTGGCTTTTTGGTTAAGCTCTGCATAGGTAAGTTGCTGATCTTCAAATAAAACGGCAATATTATTAGGTGTTTTTTGTGCTTGTTCTTCAAATAGTTGGTGAATACATTTGTCTTTTGGGTAATCAATCTGCGTGTTGTTGAACTCAACAAGTAATTGTTGGCGATCGCGCTTGCTGAGAATCTCTAATTGATAGATTTTATCTTCTGGATTTGCAATTGCACTGGTTAATAAAGTTTTAAATTGTCCAGCTATGCGCTCAATAGCATCAGCAGAAAAGTAGTTGACATCATAGTAAAATTCTGCTGCAAGCGAATTATTGCGTTGAGTACAAGTGAGTTTTACTTTAAATTGTTCAATACAACTATAATATTTGTCAAGATAAAATGAAATATCGGCGGAGGTGAGTTGTGCTGGTAGTTGCTCAAACTCAAAACCAATAGGAAAAGCTAGTGTATTATTATTTTCTATTGGTTCTGGAACAAAATAATCCTGCCATTCTGAACCAGCCTCTATAGTTTTTTCAGCCAGTTCTAAAAGTTCTTTGAAGCGTAAGTCTGGTGTCAAATAGCTTTTAATTGGCAAGCAGGTAGCAACAAGTCCTAGTAAATTTTGTAGTTCTTCATAATCTCTACGATCACAAGACATACCAATGACAATATCTGACTGTCCTGTAAGTCGCCAAATCAGCGTTTGCCAGCAAGCTAATAAGACGACAGCAATGGAAGTATTATATTTTTGGGATAAAGTTTCAATTTTGGCTGTCACATCAGGAGCAATTGCCAATCGGAACCAGTCTGGCTGGAATTCTGATTGTTTTGCCGATTGGCTTTCAAAAGGTAGTTTTAATCTAGCTTGGGAAGGAAGCTTTTGCTCTTGCCAGTATTTATTAGCCGCCTCTGCATCTTCGTCTTCAAGTAATTGATTCTGCCATTCTGAAAATTGCATGTATTGCACGACTTCTTGTGATGCTGCTTCACCTTGCAAGCAAGCAGAGTATGAATAGGTGATTTCAGCTACTAGATTTTTGAGTGTCCAAGTATCAGCACACAGGGAAGGTAGGTTAATCAGTAAAATATACTTGTTTACTGACAGCATCAGTAGAGATGCATGCAACAGTGGATCTTGCTCAAAGTCAAAATGTTGGCGTCTCTGTTTTTGGAAAATAGCTTCAATTTTAGCTTCTTGTTTTTTTGGTTCACAATCACTCAGATTGATTTCGTGCCACAACACAACACTATTATCTGCTATAACCATGACTGGAATTTTGATACCTGACAAGCGACGAAAGCTTGTCCGGAGTATTCCATGACGATTGATGACTTGTTGTAAAGCGGTTTTTAAAATATTTGGTTGAAGATTGCCTCGTATCAGAATAGCACCTTGAGTTAAGTAAGCAGAACTATCTTGCTGCAAGAACCAAAGACGTTTCTGATGGGGAGACAGCCTAAAACCTTTAATACTGTGAGTTGTCATTTACTTCTTCCTTCCCTTCCACGAAGTACAAGCTCCTTTTAAAGTTTGAACTGCCGATTTGGCTACCTGATTACCGAAGGCAATAGTCATCTTTCAAATTCTGAAAAATGCATTAAGTCGAGCTTAGTCAAATATCTAAGAGAAGTAGAGCTACATTACCAATCGTTAGATAAAACCAATAGCAAATAGAGCCTTGCCCAGCCACGGAAAATCTATAATCAATGGTATAAGATGATATTTTAGATTCTCCTCAATACAACTTTGGAAAACTACTTCTGAGTTCCATTTATCTGCCCAGTGGTGTTGCAAAGTGATACTGTCTTCAGTGTTCTTTACATGATGCCACCAGTCTGGCGGGATATTGATGATTTCTCCTTGGTTTAGTGTACATTCTGTTGGTTTGGCATTCGCGTACAGTGGGAACTTTTCTAGATCCGGGTTGAAGGCATCAACTTCTCCATCGTACAAAAAATCTTGTTGATCCGGTGAGAACAAGACAACTCGCTTTTTCCCAGAAATCACTGCTATCCAAGCATTCAAATGACCGGAATCACAGTGAAGACCTATCGATGTATCTTTATGACCTATAAGAATATGACCTCCATCATAATCGTATTTTGTGCGAATCTCTTGTGGTATCCTCCCAAAGACATCCTGGAAGTACATTGGAACTTTGTAGTCTTCTTGAAGCTCAAGATGATGCCGAATCACCAGGCGTTCCAAGCAGAGCAATTTATCACGTTCTTTGAGAGTCATGTAATCTAAGTAATCAGCAATAGTCGTAACAGATATAGTTTGAGTCGCACAGTCGAGCACTTGACCCACGGCTGATCCGTACTCTGACCTAAAGAAATCCACAGTCCATTTTGTTGAAGCTTTCCAGTCTTTGATGGCGTCAGTGATAATTACAGGCTTTCCAATAGATGCGTATTCACTAACAAACTCATCATATGAGAGGTTACTGCGACGATCAACAGAAGAAATTGGCGTCCATACCAACTTACTTTTTTTCTTCCGCCACATCTTTTTAAGCAGGTAAATGACTAAACTTGTGACAACACTCAACGTAATCGTGGCAAAAATAAATCCAATAATGTTGAGGAAGGTAAAAGGTGATTGTATAGTCATATCAAGTCTAATTAATTGTTTTTCTGTGCTTTACTTTAAGCAATAATCTCCCGCTTCGCTAACGTAATTCTTTATTGATCATTACGAATCATTTCACCCATTGCCACCACAATTTTGCGGTAACCTAAATAAGAATTCCGTCCGTGGGCAGTCAACATGTTATCTAGCATCAAAATATCTCCCTGCTGCCAAGGAAAGCTGATCCGTGACTGCTGATAAACTTCATTAATTTCTGTAATAACTTCGTCTTCTATTGGAGTACCATCTCCGTAATAAACATTACGTGGTAGCTTTTTCTCTCCAAAGGTATACAACAGAGAGTCTCGAACTTCTGCGTCCAAATACGCTATATGATGCAACTGTATTTGATTGAAAAATACAGGTTCGCTCGTTTTTGGATGTACTGCTAAGGCTGGACGAAGTTGACGAGTAGTTAGACCATTATTATCATACCATTCAAAATCAATTTGAGATTTCCTGCAATAATTTTCTACTTCAGATTTGTCATCAGTCCGAAAGAAATCTTGCCAGCTGACATCTAGACCATTCGTATAATTACGAACGTACATGAATTGATTTTCAGCTAATCGTTCTCGTAGTTTTGGATTGAGGAGTTGATAAGCTTTTCGACAGTCTATAATTGGCGTTTCTCCACCAAGCTTAGCTGGTTGCACGCAGAAAAACAAAATCTTTAGGGGCCATTGATATAAGTGCGAGCTTTCATTGTGGAAAAGAATTGCTTTATCAGGTGGGTAAGGAGTAGAACCATAAACTTTACCGCTTTCTCCAGCACGAGGTAAGTCGCCATACTCACCGAATAAGTCTGGACACATTGCCTGGGCAACACTTTCAAATTCGGAAACAGAATCTACATTAAATCCTCGAAATAGAATTGCTCCATATTTCAACAATTCTGTTTCTATAAATTTTTGGTTAGTTTTAGCCCAAACCACAAAATCAATCTCGTCAGCATCTGGCTGAATTACAAGAGGAAATGTTTGCCCTAGTTGGAGATAAGTAGTCTTGATTAATCTTTCTTGTGATAAACTTACTGCTTTGGGAGCAACGCTAATAAACTTTTCTCGCTTGAACGCTTTGCGCTCTCTTTTTTGTAAAGCTTGTTGTTCTCTTTCGGTGTCAGTAAACATTTCTAAATTGCCGATTCGCGCATCAGGTTGGGACACTATGCTGTTGAGCAGCTTCTGGAAGTTGTCTGTCATACGAGTGATGGTGGTGGCATCAAAAAGATCAGAGTTGTACTGCCACTTGCCTAAGATACCCTGTTCTGTTTCTGTCAGAAATAGGGCTACATCAAACCTTGCTATTTTGTTTTCAAATTCTAACATGCTTAATGTCAGCCCAGGCAATTCTAAGGGTGGCATGGGGGCATTCTGGAGTACAAATAATACCTGAAATAGTGGTGCCGTGTTGCTTAAATTCCGCTCAGGTTGTAAAGCCTTAACTAATTGATCAAAGGGCAAATCTTGATGAGCATAAGCTCCTAATGCACAAGAGCGTACTCGTTTAAGCAACTCCTGGAAACTGGGGTTACCAGAAAGGTCAGTGCGTAAAACCAGCAAGTTAACAAAAAAACCAATTAATGATTCAGTCTCAGCCCGATTACGGTTAGCAACATCGGTGCCAACAACAATGTCATCCTGATTTGTGTAACGTTGTAGTAACACCTGAAAACCAGCCAGCAGAGTCATGAATAAGGTGACACCTTCTTGGCGCGAGAGTGTTTGCAGTCCTTTGGACTCTTTGGAGGGAATGACGAAGGATTGAGTAGCACAAGGGCTGGCTTTAACTTCTGCGCGTGGACAAGCTGTAGGTAATTGCAGTACAGGAAGGTTGTTTCCTAATTGTTTTTCCCAGTAAGTCAGTTGAGCTTCCAGTACTTCACCTTGCATCCAGTGTCGTTGCCACACAGCAAAATCTGCATACTGGATGGGCAGTTCTGGGAGTGGGGAGGCTTTTTCAGCACAGAAGGCTTCGTAGAGTGCGGCTAATTCTTGAACGAACACACCCATTGACCAGCCATCTGAGATAATATGATGAATTGTGAACAACACTATATGCTCTTGCTCGTGTAGACGTAGGAGAGTACATCTTAGTAACGGACCTTGGATAAGGTCAAAACAGCGTTGTGATTCTTCTGTAATAAGTTGTTGAACAAGAGCTTCTTGCTGTGCTTTGAGTAACTCCCGCAAGTCTACTACTGGTAGTTTTACAGTTAGGCTTGGGGCGATCGCCTGAAATGGTTGCCCATTTACCATATAGAAGGTAGTACGCAACGCTTCGTGACGACGGATTATTTCTCCCAAGCTTTCCTCCAGCGCAGCTAAATTTAGGAAACCAACGAGGCGTAAGCCAGATAGATCATTGTAGGTTAAGCTGCCAGGGTATAGTCGCTCCAGCAACCACAATCTAGCTTGAGCAAAAGACAGTGGTAAATTGCCATCTCGGGAAACACGTACAATAGGGGGGGATTCTAACCTCTGTTCCAGTTTCATCACCGTCTCAATTTGCTTGGCTAAGCCAGCTATAGTAGGTGATTCAAATAAGTGACGCAGAGGTAGTTCAAGTTGGAAAGCATCACGCACACGGGACATAACTTGGGTGGCAAGTAAGGAATGTCCACCTAACTCAAAGAAGTTGTTGTCAACTCCTACTTGATCAACACCAAGAATTTGCTTCCAGATGCCCGTTAGGACTTCCTCAACGGGATTACGGGGTGCCACAAAGGCATGATCACAATTGAGTGGATCGTGTTTTGGAAGCAACCGAATTTTCGGGATTTGACTGACTGGAATTTTATCTAAAAGTGTTGCAAGCTGTTGGTTTGGATCGGCAACTATGCTTTTCAGTAAAGTGAGGAAATGTTCTTGAATCCAGGTGATGTCAGCGCTATCGAAGCGGCGTTTATCGTATATAATATCAATTCTGAGTTCTGAAGCTGGAACTACGAGCAACGTCAGGGCATATTTAGTTTGTGCCCCTTTAAAACGAGTCTGACTGATATTGATACTTAGATCTGATGATTGCTGTCTTGATATATCCGGAAAGTTCTCGAAAACGAGAAGGCTTTCATAAAAAGGCAACGCTGCTGCTAATTCACTCCATTGATGGATTTGACCAGTAGGGCTATATTCATACTGCTGTAGTTCTACATTATAGCTCTGGATGTCTTTGAGCCAAAACCAGAAAGATGCTCTTGGGGAAACCTTTACCCGTATAGGTAAGCTATTGATGAACAGTCCAGTCATCGATTCGACCCCCTCTAGGTCTGACTGACGACCAGAGACGGTGATACCAAAAACGACATCAACTTCATTGCTATAACGACTCAAAAGTAATGCCCAAACACCCTGAATAAGCGTATTTAGGGTGAGGCGATATTGCCTTGCCAAAGATTGCAAAGTAGCTGTAGCAGGTGCTGGCAGGTAAACTTTCTGTTCCCCGTAAAGCTGTTCTGGGTGAGAGACATTTCCCGACTCTACTGTCTTTCCCAGTGGGGTTGGTTTGGTAAAACCCCGTAGAGTTTTGCGCCAGAATGCTTCTGCTTTAGACAAATCTTGTTTTTTCAGCCAAGCGATGTAGTCTCTGTAGGGATGGGGTTTTTCTAAATGTAGGTTTTGACCTCGACAGAACGCTTCGTAAAAAGCAAAGAATTCTTGAAAGATCGAAGAGACAGACCATCCATCCATCAAAATATGGTGATGACTGCAAATAAATTGATAATTTTCTTCACCCAAATGGATAAGAGCTAGGCGAATCAGCGGTGCTTTGGAAAGGTTTATACCGAGATGACGCTCTGCCTGAAGAAAAGCCTCTAGTTGCTCTTGCTGCTCAGTTGATGAAAGCTGACGCCAGTCTATTTGCTCTAACGGTACTTTCACCTGCCGAAGTACCACCTGAAGTGGCTCGTCCTGTTCTTTCCAAATGAAGCATGTTCTCAAAACCGAGTGGCGGTCTATAACCTGCTGCCATGCTCGCTCAAAGGCAGAAATGTCTAAATTTCCCTGAAAAACACCAGTTAATTGCTCAATATGGATGCCTGACTCTGGAGCATACAGCGTCTCGAAGAGCATGCCTTGCTGCGATGCTGAAAGAGGATAAATAGTTTCAATGTTTTTCTTGTTCATTTTATCCTCCGTCAAGAAAAGTCTATTTCTGCAAGAGCCTTGTCTAATTTTTCCTGGCTGAGTTCGACATCGGGGAAGTCAGAAGGCGTGAAGCCTCCTGCTTCTGGAGACTGACAGTGAGCAATGAGCGATCGCAGCGTCTCCAGAAAACTTTGAGCTAAACTTTCAATTGTTATACGTTGATACATGTTCTTGCTGTAAGCCAAATCCAGTTGTAGGCGACCACCCATAATAAACACGTTGCACTCAAACAGACGGGGCATATTTCCTTTGAGACTGCGGCTGAGACCGGGAATCGACTGGGACAGTTTAAACATAGAATCTTCAGGGATAATTCGATCCAACTGGCCTAAGTAGTTGAAAAGAATATCTGCTTGAGGAAGCGATTGCAGTTGGTTGACAATTTCTGCGTCTTCGCTCATATAGCGCAGTACACCATAACCAAGGCCCTGATTAGGAATTTGGCGCAGTTGCTCTTTAATAGATTTCAAAGCTTCTTCCAGATCTTTTGCCTCACCTAGATCTAAGACTGTAGGGAATATGGTAGTAAACCAGCCCACAGTGAGCGAGAGATCCACATCTTCAAAAATGTCTTCTCGCCCGTGCCCCTCTAAGTCAATTAGTAACTTTCGCTCTCCAGTCCATTGGTCAAAAGCCTGCATTACGGCGGTAAGCAACAGGTCATTGATTTGGGTACGATAGACTTGCGGCGCTTGATGCAGCAAAGCTTGGGTTTCTTCCGCGCTGAGGGCAACTGAAACGATACGGCTGGAAGCCACAGTATTATCACCCTTAGGATTGTCTACTGGCAGGGGGGAAACGTGTTTTCTGGATGCGGCAAGCCAGTATGGTCGTTCTTGCCGTAACTCTTCTGAGCGTGCGTACTCTTGGAGTCGTTCCGCCCAACGCTTGAAAGAAGTGGTTTTGAGGGGAAGTTTTATCTCCTTACCGCGACTCAGCTGTTGGTAGGCTGTATGCAGAGCCTCCAACAAAATTCGCCAAGAGACGCCATCAATTACTAGGTGGTGGATGAACATCAGCATCAGGCTGGGCTTTTGCGGATGCAAGTGAAACAGAGTTACTCGCATCAGTGGTCCTTGGGACAGGTTTAAGCTGGACTGTAGTTGCTCGTTTGTTGCCTCAATAGCAGCTGCTTGCAACTCTGGAGAGAGATCCGACAAATCTAGCCGCGTAAACGACACCAGATTGTCTGGGGTAGCATAAACTTGTTCCCAGTCGGAATCCTTTTGCAGGTAACGAAAGCGTAGGGCGTCATGATGTACGAACAATTGCTGTAGTGCCGGCTCTAATAATGTTTCGTCAATCCCTTGCTGCACTTCTAGCATTACAGCTTGATTCCAGTGGTGTTGATCGGAAAATTTTTCTTCAAAAAACCATCGCTGGATGGGTGTGAGGGGTACCAAGCCAGTTATCGGTCCCTGTTCAGCCCTGATAAGCAATGTGGTGTCAGCCACAGCTGCTAATTCGGCAATGGTTTGGTATTCAAACATCTGCTTGGGGGTTAATTGCAGTCCACCCTGTCTAGCTCTGGCGATTGCCTGAATGCTAAGGATTGAATCCCCGCCTACCTCAAAGAAATTGTCGTGAATACCCACTTGTTTCAGACCAAGTACTTGCGCCCAGACGTTGACTAGTGCTTCTTCAGCAGCAGTGCGCGGTGCTGCGTAGGTTGCTTCTAGTTCCGGTCTTGCCGTGTCAGGGGTGGGCAAGGCGCGACGGTCTAGCTTGCCGTTGGGTGTTAGGGGCAGTGACTCTAGCAGCACGAAGGCTGATGGCACCATGTATTCTGGTAGTTTCTCTTTCAAAAAGCGATGTAGGTCGCTTTTTGTAGGAGCCTGTTCTTGGTTACTGACGACATAAGCTACCAGTCGCCTGTCACCCGGTCGGTCTTCTCGCGCTAAGACTGCAACTTCCTGTACAGCTAAGTGTTGTCTGAGTGCTGTCTCTATCTCGGAAAGTTCAATGCGGAAGCCACGGACTTTTACTTGGTGATCAATGCGACCAATGTACTCTATGTCTCCATTAGGTAGATAGCGCGCCTGATCCCCTGTTTTGTAGAGGCGTGCCCCTGCTTGAGTGCTAAAAAGGTTAGGGATGAAATTTTCTGCTGTTAGTTCAAAGCGGTTCAAGTAGCCGTATGCTAGTCCATCCCCTCCTATATACAGTTCGCCTGGTACACCAACAGGAACGGGTTGTAATTCTCGATCTAACAAATAAATCTGGGTGTTGTTGATCGGACGACCTATCGGGGGGATATTACTGACACCTTTGCGTATCCAAGCAAACGTTGAATAAGTTGTATCTTCAGAAGGACCATACAGGTTATAAACCTGTAGGATATTCTGCCACTGATAAAGTTGCTGGACAAATTTGTTCGGGAGTGGTTCACCAGCTATATTAATTGTGTGTACTGAAGCTGGAATGCCGTCAGTCCTGAGTAACTCTGCGATGATGCTGGGAACCGTATTAATTAGAGTGACGTTCTTGGCTGCAAGTAAAGTAGGTAAATATAATGCATTCTCGATCAAGATCACCTGGCCACCGCAGCCCAGAGGAACAAATATCTCGAAAACTGAAAGGTCGAAGCATATCGAGGTCGATGCCAAAACTCCAAGCCTCGCTTCACCAGCAAAGATTTTGTTTGCCCAATCCAACATCGCAACCGCACTCTGGTGTTTGATCATCACTCCCTTAGGTTGGCCAGTGGAACCAGAGGTATAAATGACATAAGCTAAGTTGCTAGTAGTTACCTTACTAACTAAATTTTCCTGGCTTTGTTGGGCAATATCCTGCCAATCGGCATCTAAACTAATGACCTTGGTTTGAGTTCGGGGTATTGCCTCTATCAATTGCGCTTGAGTCAGCAGTACTGATACTTGGGCGTCTTCTAGTATGAAAGTTAATCGCTCTTGGGGATATGCTGGGTCTAGTGGCACATAAGCGCCACCGACTTTGAGGATGCCCAACAGTCCGATGACCATTAAGAGCGATCGCTCTACACAAATTCCTACCAGAACCCCCGGACTCACACCCTGCTTTTGTAAGTAATGAGCTAGTTGATTGGCTCGTTTGTTCAACTCCCGGTAAGTCAAATGCTCGTCTTCAAAGATGATCGCCACAGCGTCGGGAGTACGCTCCACCTGAGCCTTAAACAGTTCGTGGATACATGTATCCAGAGGGTAATCAACTTGGGTGTTATTCCATTCCACCAGTTGCTGATGCAGCTGTTGCTCAGTGAGAAGCGGCAAATTTGATACCCGTTGCTCTGGATGAGTGACAATGCCTTCTAGCAGGATCTGGAAATGCTCCAACATCCGAGTCATGGTGGCGGTGTCGAATAAGTCGGTATTATATTCCCACCAACCGATCAGTTCCGGCTCGGCATCCTCCATGTACAAGCTCAAATCAAACTTAGCGTTTCCGGTATCTATCGACACTTGCTTCAGGCTCAAACCAGGCAGTACCAGATCTTCTTTGGTGCTGTTTTGTAAGACAAACATTACTTGGAACAGTGGCTGGTAGCTCAGGTTTCGCTCTAGTTGAAGTTCTTCCACTAACCGTTTGAAGGGTAGATCTTCATGGGCATAGGCATCTTGAGCCACCTGCTGCACTCGCTTCAGTAACTCCAGGAAACTTGGATTATCGGAAAAATTGGTGCGCATGACCAGGGTATTGACAAAACACCCAATTAGTCCATGTGTCTCGTTGCGGTTGCGGTTGGCAATAGGAGAGCCGACGCAAATATCGTCCTGACCACTATAGCGGTACAGTAGTGTCTGGAACGCTGCCAGTAGCATCATAAACGGGGTAATCCCTTGCTTTTGACTCAGGGACTTGAGCCTACTAGTCAGATCTGGTGAGAGTTTAAAGGTAATAGTAGCCCCTCGGAAGCTTTGGACGGGGGGGCGCGGTCTATCTGTGGGGAGTTCTAAGATAGGAGGAACACCAGCAAGCTGTTGCTTCCAATAAGAAAGCTGTTTCTTGAATACCTCGCCTTGTAGCCACTGGTGCTGCCATACAGCAAAATCTGCGTACTGTATGGGGAGTTCTGGCAATGGTGACGGCTTTCCAGCACAAAAAGCTTGGTAGAGATCCGCTAATTCCCGGATTAGCACTCGCAATGACCAACCATCACTGATAATATGGTGGATGATGAACAGCAGCAGATGTTCTTGATCGCTGAGATGTAGCAGCTTGACGCGCAGTAAAGGAGCTTGCTCTAAGTCGAAGGGTTCTTGAATCTCTTCAATTGCTAGCCTCTGGACTTGAGGCTGCTGCTCAGTTTCAGGCAAATGACATAGGTTTACCACTGGCAGAGTCAAGGTTAAACCTGGGGCAATGACTTGCATCGGTTGCCCCTCTACTGTTTCAAAGGTTGTACGTAGAGATTCGTGGCGGCGCACAATTTCGTTGAGACTTTGCTCTAGCGCCACTACGTTCAGTAAACCTAACATCTGTAAAAATGTAGGTTCGCTGTAAAAAGCACTACCAGACTCCTCCAACTGGTGGAGAAACCACAGCCGTTGTTGGCTAAAGGAGAGAGGTACAGTACCAGTGTTTGAACGTCGAGGAATAACTTCTAATCGAGAATATGATTTAACTTCACCCCGCAAGCGTTTTTCGAGCAACGCTTGTTTTGCAAGTGAAAGCTTAGATCGTCTTTCTAAAATTTCCTCTTTTTTTCCTTCCATGATGTCAGTTTTTATTTTTATTTATATAAACACAGAAGATGCCGACAAAATTCTAATCAATAATTTGTACTTTCACGTACTCAGGCGGGGATTGAATCCGCGTTAAATCATTTTCAAAAATTACCAGTTCACTCCGCTTTTCAATTTCCTGGAATCCAGAAAATTTATAAGAGATATACATCATCCGGTTGCGATTATTTGCCAGAAATTCTGCACATAACCGGACGTTATTGTTTTTAGCCAGACTCATAATATGATTCAGCATAATTGTGCCGACCCCTCTGGACATAACGCGACAGGACATCAGCAGAAGTTTTATAGTCCAGACGCTTTCTTGACACTCTATAAGAACTAACCCAATTTTACCATAACTTCCATATTTATCATCCAAACTGGCAATGAACAGTTTGTGACTCTTTGATTGTCTAAAATGATTGAGTTCATCATAAGAGTATGTATAACCAGTTGTATTCAATTGGTTAGTACGTAGTGTTAATTCTTCGGCACGCTGCAAATCCTCTTCTTTTGCCGAAGAAATAATAAAACTCATATTGAGGGTGGCTAAAAACTCTTCTGGCGTCCCAACGAATTCTTTTTCAACATTCTGACGCTCTATATCACTAATGTACATTAATCTTCTAATTTTTGAATCTTCTGTAATAAAACGCGGATTCATTTCCGGCATATCTAGTAGATGCGCCAGCCCAGATGCGTTGAGACAGAGGACTTCCGGCCAAGAGAAGTTGACTTCTTCTAGTTCAAATGGCTGATCGTCAATAAAGGCGATCACATCTATACCAATATTAATAAACTGAGCGATTTCTTTAATAGAAGCCGCCTTGGAATTCCAATTGATTTGAGGATAAAGAAAATATTCTTGCAAACCAAACTCTTTGAGTTTGTCCATGGCAAGGGCGCAATCATTTTTACTAGCAACAGATTGCAAAATACCGCGATTGTCTAAAGTTTTAATGATCTTGACTATACCATCTTGCAGGGAAACTTGCTTATCCTCCAATAACACACCATGCCATAGGGTGTTATCTAAATCCCAAACGACGCACTTAATAACTTTTTTGTCTTCTTGCTTGTAACTTGAAGATTCAATTTGAGTGCTAATCATGTGTTTATATCCTTGCTGCTAAGTTTTGCACCATGACAGCGCCAGTGTGTGGTGAGAGGTATTCCTGATACCCGTACTCAGCAATAGTAACTTGTTGGATCTGAGTGCTACCTTCGATGATTTCCATGATTTTGGCGTCTCGCAAATACCTTTCAACCGGGTATTCGCTACTACAACCATTGCCACCATGAATTTGTACGGCATCACTTGCCACTTGAGAAGCGATTGTGGATGCAAAATACTTGGCAATTGAAGTCTCTATAATGGAGCTAGGATCACCAGTTTCTTTGAGGTAGCCAGCTTGATAGCACAGTAGTCTTGCTGCTTTCACATTGGTTATCATGTTAGTAATCATTTGGCGAATTAATTGATGTTCTTTTAGACAAACGCCAAACTGCTTGCGATCGCTCGTATACCGAATACAGGCAGACAAACACGCTTGTGCAATGCCTACAGAGCCCCATGCTACACTGTATCTGCCATAATCCAGTGCCGAGGATGCCACATAAGAGAAACCGAAACCCAGCCTGCCCACGAGATTTTCCTGAGGAATGCGACAGTCATTCAGATGCAATTCTGCTAACATCGAAGCCCTGACACCCAGCATACCAAAAATTGGTTTAATCGAAAGTCCTGGGCTGTTCTTTTCGACTAAGAAAGCTGAGGGCTTTCCTTGACATTGAGCAAACACTAAAAAGACATCTGCAATTTGCCCATAGGTAATCCATTTCTTGTGTCCATCTACGATATAAGCATCCCCAGAAAATGTTGCCGTAGTTTCCACACTTTTGGCATCACTACCTACGTCAGGTTCGCTCAAAGCGAAAGCAGCGATAATTTCACCAGAGGCTAATTTTGGAAGCCAATAGTTTTTTTGAGACTTATTACCCCATTTACAAAGAGCGTGAGCTACCATGCAATGAACTGTCAGCAAACTCCGCAGCGAAGAACACCCGCTTCCAATTTCTTCGTTCAGTAAACCATAGGTTATCATCTCCATACCCATGCCACCGAATTCTTGGGGTAAAACAGCACCCAAATATCCTTTTTGAGCTAATTTTTTAATTAGCTGTGGTGGAGTACGCTCTTGTTGATCGTATTGATTTGCCTGAGGCATAATCTCTGAATCTACAAAGGCTCGAAATTCAGCCTGAGCGTTTTTTTGCTGAGGAGTTAATTCTAGTTTCATCACATCTTTGAGGTAGATAGACACCGTCAAATAGCTTAATCGCAGGCTAGTAAAACTGTCTTCCGTTCTACTAAATTAGTCAGGGCATTTATCGTCCTGAAGTTATCAAACTCCAGATCTTCGTTCTCGACAGTGATTTGAAATTCTTGTTCTAAAAATAATACCAGTTGCATGGCAAACATTGAATTAACAAACCCAAGAGAAAATATATCTTCATCAGACTGCAAGTCATGGTCACCAAAAAAACGGGAAAGGAAAGTTTTGATTCTTGCTTTAATTTCTTTCATATTAATTTACGATGATTTTATGATTTATTGGTAGGCATAAAACCCTTTGCCACTTTTGCGACCATGCAACCCTGCGTCTACCATTTTCTTAAGTAGTGAACATGGTCTGTATTTACTGTCGTTGAAACTTTCATACAAAACTTCGATAGAAAATAAAATCGTATCTAAACCAATCAAATCGGCTGTTTCTAGCGGCCCCATTTTATGACCAAAACAAGTTTTAAAGATTTTATCCACTTCTTCCACTGAAGCAACTTGGTCTTGCAGAATAAAAACAGCTTCGTTAATAGTCAACATCAGCACGCGGTTAGAAACAAAACCCGGTGAGTCATTAACGATAATACATTCTTTACCCATCTGAGCCAACAATTTTTTTGCTGTCTCGATTGTTTCATCAGATGTGTGATAACCGCGAATCATTTCCACCATCGGTTTCATTGGCACGGGGTTCATGAAATGCATGCCAATGACTTTTGGTGTTCGCTTGGTCACTGAAGCAATACGGGTAATAGAAATAGCGGATGTATTAGCTGCAAATACAGTCTCCTCTGGACAAATTGTATCAATCTGTGAGTATACCTCCTTTTTAATATCCCATTTTTCTGTGACATTTTCAATCACAAATTCTGCATCTTTTAAAAATTGATAGTTAGTCGAAAACTTAATTTTATGTAAAATATCTTCATGTTTTTCTGTCTTATTATTTTTATCAAAAAAACTCTGGAAACGGACATTATTCCTAATTTCCTGTTTGGCATGAGCCAAAATATCTTCGGAAATATCTAGTAGAATCACTTGATAACCCGATTGGCCGAGGTTTTGCGAAACCCCGATCCCCATAACACCTGCTCCAACAACACCAACTGTCTGAATTTCCATCACTGCCACCTATTTTTCCAATTTCATTTTCGTAAGGCGTAAACATAGTAAATCGCTGATTCTTCATACAAATTTTCTTTTTCTACTGCGACTTCATAACCTTGCTTTTTCAGCAAGCCAGCTATTTGCTGTAGCCGCCCATCTTTATCGCCTACTTCTATGACAACCTGCTTGATTTTATTCCAGTCTTCATTGTTGATGCCCTTGATGACATCAAGTTCGCTTTTGTAAGCATCAATTTTCAGTAAGTCTATGCGTTCGACGTTCTGCTCGCCAAGAACATCCGAGAGAGTTCTTAACTGGCAAGTCAAAGACTGACTTGTAAACCGTTCTTCTAACAATTCATCTGAATATTGTATCAGGTTTTCCCTGCTCTTGAGATCATTTTGCAGTTGATTGAGCATGATAGCTTTTAAGACTGTCTTTTCTTCTTCTCTGTCAGGATAGAATGAGGACATTCCAGAACTATTGGGATAAAATGTCAATGTTGCGGCTTTTGACTCGTGAGACAATCCGTAATTGAACAGGTTGCCATTTACCTCATAGTGTTTCGTATTCAAACGTAAAATTTCAAATAGAGGCAAAGCTGGCTCAAATGCGTAAATTTTGGCATTTTTACATTGTTGATTGACAAACAGCGTAAACAGACCGATATGAGACCCTACATCAAAAATACAGTCGCCATCGTTGAGAGTGATTCCGTGCTTGATATAAACTTGATATTCAAAAATGTCTTTATAGAAGTAATCAGTTTCTGCTTTGCTAAGATGCACAATTTCTAAATTGTTCGGCAATTTGTAGGGTTGCGGCTTAACTGTTCTTGGTGCTTTTTCTAGGCTGGGAACAATTGAGACAAGTTCCTGAGCTTCGTCTTCAGTTAATTCTTCTAACTCCGCTAAAATCATTTCTTCAATAAATAGAGCCAACCCGGCTACAGAGGGTGCCTCAAAGAGTGAACGAAGGGATAGTTCTAGTTGCAAGTCCTTACGCAGTTGGGCAATGACCTGAATACCTATCAAGGAATTTCCTCCCAACTCAAAGAAGTTATCATAGATACCTACTTGCTCAATACCCAGCACTTCTTGGTAAAGGTTAGCAATCTTGTGTTCAAGTTCACTACTAGGAGCAACATAAGAATTCCGTAAGTTTGGGCGCGAGTGTAGCGAAAGCTCTGATACCATTTCGCTATCCGTCTGCAAGAGATATTCCTGTGCTTCCCCGCCCTTAAAGTCCTCTTGTGAGGAGGTTTGCGAGATAGAGACTTGTGCCTGTTTTTGTGGTTCAATCCAATAACGCTGCCGCTCAAACGGATAGGTCGGTAAGGGTAGGCGATGGCGGCACTCATGAGAATAAAATCCCGCCCAATCTATTTGGACTCCTGCAAGCCAAAGCTGACCGAATGTGTTTAGCAAAAAGGCAATATCTGACTGACTTTCGTAGGAATGCCGCAGCGATGGCAGCACAACTCGATCTGCTACGTGATCGCTCTGTAAAATACTAAGTGCTAAGCTGCTCAATGTCTGTCCAGGACCAACTTCTAACAGCACCGGATTTTGTTTTTTGCACAATTCTTGCACCCCTGAAGCAAACCGCACAGCTTGGCACATATGTTTAACCCAGTAGCTGGGATCTGTTGCTTGTGCTGCTGTAATCCAAGTTCCTGTGACGTTAGATAAGTATGGAATTTTAGGTGGTTGGAGATTGAATGTTTTAAGCAGATCTGTGAAAGGATGTGTGATCGCCTCCATCATTTTTGAATGAAAAGCATGGGAAGTCACAATCCGCCGACACGCCAAACCCTTTTCAGTCAGCTGGTGTTCCAATTCATCCACAGCCTCGGTGCAACCGGAAATCACACAAAGAGATGATCCGTTGATTGCTGACAAGGAAAGTTTTTCACTTAGGAAAGGCTGCACCTCCTGTTCTGTCAGGGGAACAGCAAGCATTGCTCCTGCTGGCAACTCTTGAATCAATTGAGCTCTTTTGGCAACAAGAGTAAGAGAGTCTTCCAAGGACAAAACTCCTGCTAAAGTTGCCGCGACAAATTCACCGATGCTGTAGCCAATCATGGCTACAGGACGAATTCCCCAGGAAATCAACAACTGAGCCAAAGCATACTCAATGACAAAGATGGCTGGTTGGGTGAGAAAGGTTTGATTTAGTTTTTGCGTGGCTTCATCTGCTGGTTCTTCACCACGACCAAGCATCTTTCGCAAATCCAGACCTGGTTTAGGCGGGTTCTGTTTTTGGGAAGCTTGAGTAGTCTGGCTGTTTTTGAGATACAGCACATCTCGCAGATCGAGACCAAGGAGAGGTTTTAGCAACAGGCAACATCTGTCAACTGCTTCTTGAAATGTTGGCTCAACTTGGTAAAGTTCCTCAGCCATGTTAATATAATGAGTTCCCAGCCCTGGAAACATAAAGGCGACGGGGCGATCGCTTGTCTGTTGGATACTGCTCAGAACTCGTTTTGGATCTTGCAGTGCATTTATTGCATCATCAACATCCTGGCAAACAACCACCCGTCGATAGTCCATAGCCCTGCGACCCACCTGAAGAGTATAAGCCACATCAGCTAAGTTTAAATTGGGATGCTGTGTGAGGTGATTAGCCACATTTGTCGTAGCTGTTTCTAGTGCTGATTCCGTTTTGGCAGAAAGAACTAACAGCTGATATCCTCTCCCCTGCTCCCCTGCTCCCCTGCTACCCTGCTGCCATACATCCGGGGCTTCCTCCAAAATTATATGTGCATTGGTTCCCCCAATACCGAAGGAACTAACTCCAGCCCGACGGGGGATGCCATTAGTTTTCCATTCAGACAGCTTGGTGTTTACATAGAAAGGACTGTTATCGAAATCAATTTCAGGGTTGGGTTGCTCAAAGTGTAAGCTGGGTGGAATCAACTTGTGTTTTAGAGCCAGAACCGTCTTAATGAAACCAGCTACACCTGCCGCTGCATCTAGATGTCCGACATTAGTCTTTACCGAACCAATGGCGCAGAACGTTTTTTTCTGAGTACTTGTACGGTAGGCTTTTGTTAAAGCTTTTACTTCAACAGGATCTCCCAGGACTGTACCACTACCGTGACACTCTACATAGCTGACTGTCTCAGGCTCAATGTCGGCTACAGCAAGAGCTTGTGCGATCACCTGGGCTTGCCTAACCAAGCTAGGTGCTGTGTAACCCACTTTCAAAGCTCCATCATTATTGATGGCGGAACCTTTTATGACGGCATCAATGCGATCGCCATCTGCGATCGCATCTTCCAAGCGCTTGAGAACTACTACTCCAACTCCGCTGCCACCTACAGTTCCCCGAGATTTGGCATCAAAGGTACGGCAGTGCCCATCGGGAGACATAATTCCCCCTTCTTGATGTATATAACCAGCTTTTTGCAGGACATTTATACTCACACCACCGGCTAGAGACATATCGCATTGGTAACTAAGCAAACTTTGGCAAGCCAAGTATATAGCAACTAATGATGTAGAGCAGCCAGTTTGAACATTGATACTTGGACCTTTTAGGTTTAATTTGTAGGAAGTGCGTGTAGTTAGGAAATCTTTTTCATTACCCAGCAGGGTTTGTTGACCAATTTCTAAGCTTAGTAAGTTGCGGTTGGAAGCAATGTTGAACAACAAATAGCTGTTCCAACCCATACCCGCATAAATGCCAATTTCGCCTGTGTATCTTTCAGAATCATAGCCCGCATCTTCCAGAGCCTGCCACGCACACTCCAAGAAAAAACGATGTTGGGGATCCATAATTGCTGCTTCTCTGGGATTAAAACCAAAGAATGCAGCGTCAAATAATTCTATATCTTCTAATACAGCCCCAGCTTTTACATGGCGAGGATTATTCAGTATCGCTGGGTCAATTACTGAATTTAATATATCTTCATCCGTTAAGACAGAAATCGACTCCACACCCTCTTTGAGGTTTTGCCAAAATTTATCGATACTTTTGGCTCTGGGAAAACGTCCAGCCATGCCAATCACAGCTATCCCTTCCATATTCTCATTTCTGAAAGTATCATTAGCGGACATCGGCTATTTGCTCCCTCGTTTCTAATGAGAATTCTTTCATCGAATTTTGTGGAGCAATAGGAGGTAAAAAGCCTCCTTTACGTAGTTCCCTGACGCTATCTTTAAAAGCTTGAATTATATAATTAATATCTTCATCTGTATGCGCTGTAGAAAGGAAACCTCCAGGGCCTCCCAGCATAACTCCTCGGTCTAGAAGGTGATAATATAAAAGCTCTCGAAGTTCGGATGGATTAGCATACTCCGAGGATGAAAAATTTCCTACAAAAGCAGGGCTAAACCACGAGCTAAAATTTATCAATCTTAGGGGTACTTCTTCTTCTTCAAAGTAAACGTTCAATGTTTCTACAAGTTGTGACATGCGTTGATTCAACTGCTGTTGAAGAGTTGAACCCTGAATTTTTAAATGTTTAAGTGCAGCGTGTGCCGCAGCCATAGTTAGCGGATGCCTGCGGAATGTACCTGCTAGGTACGTTGTTTCCACTTCAGGTTCGGAAATATCACCGTAATTCCACATGCCACCATCAATTCTATCCAAGTAGGCAGCCGATCCTGCAATGATTCCAATTGGCATTCCGCCACCGACAATCTTTCCATAAGTTGCTATGTCAGCTTTAAGACCAAACCATGCCTGGGCACCACCTGGATGAACGCGGAAGCCAGTTATTACTTCATCAAAGATTAACGCTATCTCTAATTCTTTTGTTACTTGCCTCAGTTGTAAGAGAAATTCTTTAGGTTGTAAGTCTGGTCTGCGACTCTGTACAGGTTCAACCAGAACAGCCGCTAATTCGTGTTTATGAGCTTTTATTACATCTAATGACTGTGGATTTCCGTAATCTAAAACTAAATAATCTTCACCGATATTTTGCGGTATTCCTGGAGTAGTTGGCACAGTACATTGAATTCCGTCTACCGTTTGAGTTTTCATTAGGGTTCCATCAAAATGACCGTGATAGGAGCCAGAAAATAGTACAATCTTGTTCCGCCCTGTTGCTGTTCTTGCCAGACGTATCGCTGCCATTACTGCTTCTGTGCCTGTAGTACTAAAGTAGACACGCTCCATTCCTGTCAGTTCACAAATTAACTCTGCAACCTTGCCTGTAAGTTCCAATTGCGAACCGATTTGTATGCCTTTTTCCAGCTGCTCTTCCAACGCTGCTTTAATAAAAGGTGGATTGTGACCAAAGAGATTCACTCCCAGCCCCATCATGAGGTCTACATATTCATTACCATCAACATCCCATACCTTAGAACCTAGAGAGCGCTTGACAACAATTGGATAACACAATTCCTTGAGAGGAAAACTGAAACCTATCGGTCCTAGAGTGCTAGTTATAACTGGGCGGTAAGCTTGAGCAAGTTGTTTTGATGTTTTTGTTCGCTTGTTGTAGCGTGCAGTAAACGCTTCTAAATATCTATGTCCTGAAATATTATCTTCTTGATTCATAAATTTGATTTTTTGTTGTAATAAGCTACTTAATTTATTTACGGTAAACAAAGCATAATTTCTTAGATGATCCTTCAAATTTTAAATCGCGTTTTGCATCATAAATAGTTTTATAATACTAAAAATCTAGATAACTTAGGAGAGCAAACAGACGCCTATTGTTATCGCTAAAAGCTCTGCGACCATGCAAAAATCTTGAATTATCAATCATTACGAGGTCGCCAGCTTGCCAACATATTTCTTCAGTCAACCCATATACGACTTCTTCAATTTGTTTAATAACTGCATCAGAAATTATAGAATTATCTTCAAAAGTTAATGATCCTTCTAATAAATTTGCCGAGCTTTTTAGATTGTTGATACCTGCTATAAGATCGTTGACAAAGGCATTTTGATTACCATACTTTGTTTTAATTACAGATGAGCAAACATATTCTGTGTAGATAGACTCTTCTTCGTCAATCTGGTAACTTACATTCTCAAGACTGTCTAGCACTAGCTTAGCATCAGCTATAGTAGCGTCCGAACCCAGAAAATGCTTCCAGTTAGAAGCAGGGTACTTTCGTACAAACTTTATTTTTTTGGAGATAAATAATTGTTTTAACTCTTCACTCAGTTTTTCCCACACTCGAATGCCATTCCAAAACAAAGTTTCACCTCCCTGTGCTGCTGGTACAGTACAGCAAAACCAAACAGCATCTGGGGCAAAAGGAGAACTACCGTTTTCACGATGAGGACTAATCTCATGCATTCCTATATCTACCGAACTGACAAACCCGTTTGGTTCAACAAGAGGTTTGTCATCGTCTCGTGTAAATCTGGAACTAAATTGTTCTGCAAATTCTTTCATCTGCTGGTGAGTAACCCTAAACCCTCGAAAAAGAATAATCCCAGACGCCTTGAACAACTCCTTAATTTCCGCTGAAGGGAGGCAAAGAATATTGTTGGAATCCTTACTATATACAATCTTTCCAGAACTCGTTTCTAGTGACTCGATTTGAAGCATAATGGTTTATTCCAAACCCGCTAAAAGCTAATAATTCGACAAGGTATAAATTCATTCGTTGATTTACCAATATTTGGCAAATAAGAATTATAAGTATCTTCCACTACATAAATTTAACGTTCTTTAAGATGGCAGGACTTTACGTTGTAATTTTTTGAATAAATTTTCTCGATGACTGTTTAAACTCACTGTAATTACTCCTCTAAAAATCATCTGTAGGAAAGTTTATTTTTATACTCTTTGTGGTAAATGGTGATGAAAAGCCTCAACCGCCCGCGCCACTCCGTCTTCTGCTTGGATCTTTCGCCCCATTGCAGATGCACGAGCTTGCATTGACTTGTCATTGGTAGCTAGTCGAATCGCATCTACTAACCGCTCGGCGGTTAATTGGTGTGGCAAAATCGGCTTTGGTCCTAGACCCAACTCTGCTATACGAGACGCCCAAAAAAATCGGTCATCTCCGCCTGGTATGGTTATAGAAGGGACACCCGCTCGCACGCCATAAGCTAATGTACCAGCACCTCCATGATGCACAAGTGCTGCCATTTGTGGGAATAGCCAATCAAATGGCACCCATTCTGACAGTTTAAAGACTTTATCTGATAAATCGAAATCCTCACTGACGCTGTTTTCTCCAATGAGTTCTCCTGGTACTTGTAAAATGCACCTTTGACCTGTCTGAGCGATCGCTTGCAATACCAATTTTAGTTCCGATTCTGTTAAACCACGACCACCAACGTACACTGGCGGCGACCCAATTGCGATAAAATCTACCAGGTCTATAGGTGGCTGCCAATTTTGAGGACAATCTATAAACCAGTAGCCAGTAACATGCAACCAATCAGACCATTCAGACGGTTTAGGTAGTAAAGATGGGCTGTAGCCGTAGAGAAAAGGTAGTTTTTGCTGGTGTAGACGATGAACTGGGCTTAACCACCAAGCAATAGGAGTTAAATTTAGGACTTCCTGTCGCCACTGGTTTATAGACTGTCTAACAGATCGCCATAAGAGTTTATCAAACAAGAAGTAGGTTAGCCTATTGTAGATTCCACCTAAACGCAATTCAATTGGTGCAGCAGGGTGAGGAAAAGCGTGTGTTGGACTAATAGGTGGGATACAGGCTGCATAGCAAGGTACACCCAGCTTCTCTATGATATCATAGCCCAGCAATGAAAATTGACTTAAGATAATTGCCTCTGCTCCCTGGCAAAGAGAGAGAAGTTGAGACAGGTAGCTATCTTCAAGAGGTTGCAGAACACTCCTAATATTATCAAAGATGTAAAAAGGGTTGGGATGGAGCCATTTCCAGAATGGCTCTGTTGAAAATTCTTCTGCATGTATATCCCTACAAACACAGTCCAGACCCCATTTGCTGATAAATTCCTGACGAGCCTGATTAGTAAAAGCAACTAGCTTTACTACATGTCCTGCTTGTTGCAATCCCAGTCCTAAAGCAACATAGGGTTGGAGATCGCCAAGGGAACCACCTGTAACAATCGTGATACGCATATTTCTGAATAATCTCTATCTCTTTGTGCGAAGTTGTTTTTGTCGATTCATCGCCTGTTTTTGCTTCCCAGCGCGATCGCGAACTTGCTCTACTTCTAGCTGTACGTCTTTTCCCTCACTTAAATGTTTCGTTAATGAATGTATGGTTGGGTATTCAAGCATTTCCAAAATTTTCGTGGAGCAAGAGGAGTAAAAAAGCTAGCAGGCTTAAGGTCGTAGCAGAATCAAACGCCGCGACCATAATTCCATAAGTTCCTGAACGATTCCTTGAGCTTTTCCTTGTTCAGTTACGCTATCCTCCTCAAGAATGATCGCGACAGTCTTCTCACTGTTTGCCAAACTCAAAACACGAAAGACTTCGGTTGACACCCCAACCTGAAACTCTGTATCGTAACTATTCCCAATATAAAAGAAATTGCTGAACTTACCGTCTGAACTAAGCTTTTTAACCTGATGCAACGAAATATGAGGGGGTAGTGAAAGTCTAACAGACAGAAAATTCCGCCAAGATACCTCCTTCTTTTTAATCAGATACTCTCCAACAACGAGATAGTCTAATCCCGTAGTTAAAAAACAAACCACTGCATCTTCAACAGAATCTACAATTGGTTCAACGTTATTGTTGAACGACGTGTTCAGCAAAACCGGAACGCCTGTCAACTTTTCAAAAGAGTGAATCAAGTCCCAATATCTTTCATTTGTTTTCCGCGATACAGTTTGTATTCTTGCTGTTCCATCAACATGAGTTACCGCCCCTAAAAGGTCGCGTTTATCTTCTCTAACATTTACCACGAATATCATGAATGGGAGTTGTTTTTGATTAGGCGGAACTTCAAAGAATTCATCTACTTCCTCTTCTAAAACAGATGGTGCGAAAGGTCTGTAGCCTTCCCGCTTTTTAATCATTTTGTTGATGCGCTCTTTATTGTCTTCCGGACGAGGATCTGCAAGAATACTTCTGTTACCTAATGCCCTAGGTCCAAACTCTGAGCGACCTTGAACCCATCCCACAACATAACCACTAGCCAACAATTGTGCAGTCTGTCCAGCTATATCTATCAATTCCTCAAAAGCAATAAAATCTTGCCATTGTCTCAATTGGCTCAACACTGAAAAAGAACTCCCGATATCTGTTCCCCAATATACATGGTCTAGTTTGAAAGGTTTCTTAGCTATAGGTTTTGCTTTATAGTACGTATATAATGCTGCTCCTAAGGCGCATCCTGCATCATGAGCCGCAGGCTGTACAAATACATTTTCAAACATTCCGGAGCGCAATATTTTTCCGTTAAGAGTACAATTTTGAGCCACTCCCCCGGCCATACATAAATTTTTCTGTTTGGTTTCCTGCTGATAAAATCGAATAACATGAAAAGCTATTTCCTCCAAAGCTTCCTGGAGGGAAGCGGCTATATCCTTATGCATTTGTATGAAGGGTTCCCCTTTCCGACGCGGCAGCCCTAAATCAAAGAGTGAGATTATTTTGTCGGAGTGAATTACATAATCTCCGTTGGGAAATAATGTATATAGTGTTTGGAATAAACTTCTATATCTTTCTGGATTACCATAAGGAGCTAATCCCATCACTTTATATTCATCAAACTGACTGTATCCCAAAAAAGCTATTATGTCTTTATAGAAAAAGCCAAGAGATTTCGAGGCTGGAATGTCGGCGATTTGCTTAAGCATTGTCCCCTCCTCCTCGAAAACCATACCAGAAATATTCTCACCCTCTCCGTCAAATGTGGTAACAAGGCTGCTTTCATAACCAGAAAGGGCCAGTGCGCTCATGGCATGTGCATGATGATGAGGAACAAAACAGAGCCTATTTTGATCTATTTCAGAATTTAATCCTTTACGGAAAAGATCTTGAAAAAAGGTGATGGAGTCAATTGTTTTGACCTGAGTAGATTCAAAAAAAAATTCCTTCAGCCATTCCTCCAAATAATCCTTTGAGCAGTTAAAGGCAATCAAGTCTATGTCCTGTAATTTTACGCCGTGGTTCTTCAAACACAAGTGTAATGATTGAGTAGGAAACTTGTTTGTATGTTTTATTCGATTGAGCCTTTCTTCTTCTATTGCAAAAACAACTTCTCCATCTTCAATTAAAACAGCTGCTGAGTCATGAGACGCTGAGGTTGGAAGTCCGTAGAGATTTTCGTAAACGACATCTGCTCCTCCACAAAACCCTAATACCAGCATTTTTTCCTCCTGGAATGTTTTACAGTAACTTTTTGCTTCTTTTCTTGCGCTCTTGGCATTCTTTGCAGTTCGTTAAAAAATTTTTGCTTAGCGCATAAATCCCATGAATAATCTCTATCTCTTTGTGCGAAGTTCTTTTTGGCGATTTATAGCCTCTTTTTGCTTCTGAGTTCGGTCACGAACTAGCTCAACTTCAACTTCAAAATTTTGTTGTTCAGTTAAATGTTTCGCCAATGAATGTATGGTTGGGTATTCAAGCAGTTCAATCAGTGATATATCTAGCTTCAACAGTTCCTGCAGTTGGCTATGAACTTGAGCAATTAACAACGAATGACCACCTATATCAAAAAAGTTGTCACGAATACCCACCTTTTCTAGGTGAAGCACCTCTTGCCAAACAGCAGCAATTGTTTGTTCCACCTCAGTATTGGGTGGTACATAAGCAACTTCCAACTTTGGTCGAAATTTTTCCACGACCGCGAGGGCTTTCCTATCTATTTTACCATTAGAAGTTAATGGCAATGCATCCAGTTGTAAATAACCGGAGGGAACCATGTACTCAGGTAGCTTTTGTTTGAGAAATTGACTCAGTTCACTGATGGAAGTGGATAACTCGGCGTTTAAAACAATGTATGCCACTAAACGCTGGTTGCCTGAGACATCTTCCTGTAGAACAACTACTGACTCTTGCACCCCCTGATGCTCTAATAGAACCGCCTCAATTTCTCCTAGTTCAATGCGGAAACCTCGGAGCTTTACTTGGCTGTCAATCCGTCCAAGAAACTCAAGAGTCCCATCACAACGATAACGAGCAAGGTCGCCTGTTTTGTACAGGCGCTCCCCTAGTTCATTGCTGAAGGAGTTCGGAATAAACTTTTGTGCTGTCAGTTCAGGCTTGTTCAGATAACCTCGTGCAATTCCTTTGCCGCCAATGTACAGTTCACCCACAAGGTTGATTGGTACTGGCTGCAAGTGTGAATCCAACACGTAAAGCTGGGTGTTGGCGATTGGACGACCAATGGGAATCGACCCTGACTGCTGCTTGTCATTTACCTGATAAATGCAGCAACCAACTACGGTTTCAGTTGGGCCGTATTCATTTACCAGCATTGTATTAGGAGCAAACTCTTGCCAAAAGGCAATGTGCTGTGCTGATAAGTTTTCACCTCCAATAATCAAAGCTCGCGTGCGACCTGCTGCTTCTTGAGAAGAGAACTGCTGACCTAGCAACTCCAAGTGAGCAGGTGTAAGTTTGACCAAGCTTAAATTGGAGCTTTGGCTTAGAGCAGTGTAAAGCGTCTCAATGCCTTGGTTTTCTGGCAGCAGTTTTACCTGACAACCGACGAGTAAAGGTGAAAATAGACTTGTGATTGTAAGGTCAAAACCTAGGGGCGAGTGAACTAGCGTCCCTGTTCCTTGCTCGACTGTGTAAGCTTGCGTACACCAGTTTAGGTAGTTGACTAGCCCTCGGTGAGGAATCAATGTTCCCTTGGGCTTGCCAGTAGAGCCAGAGGTGTAAATGACATAGGCCAGGTTTTCAGGGATTGTTTGACTGACAGGGTTTTCTGTATTTTCCCGGGCTATGTTTTCCCAATCAGCGTCGAGGCAAATAACTTTGGTTCCATCTGAGGGGAAGTTAGCTGCTAGACGCTGCTGAGTCAACAGTATAGGTATATTACTATCCGCTATGATATAGGCTTGTCGCTCCAGTGGATAGGTTGGTTCAATCGGCACATAGGCTCCACCAGCTTTGAGAATACCCAACACTGCGACCACCATCAAAAGCGATCTCTCTACGCAAATCCCCACCAGCACCTCTGGCCCGACGCCCAGTCGCTGTAGGTAGTGTGCGAGTTGATTTGCTCTAGCGTTGAGTGAACGATAAGTTAGTTGCGCCTTCGCAAATATTACGGCGACGTTATTTGGGGTTCGCTCTACTTGTTCTTGCAACAGATGGTGGATACACTTGTCATTTGGATAAGTGGTCTTTGTATTGTTGAACTCAATCAGCAATTGCTGCCGCTGGCGATCGCTCAGAATCTCCAAGCGACTAATTACTGCTTCAGGATTATTGGCGACGCTTTCTAACAAAGTCTGAAATTGCCCTGCCAAACGTTTTATATCGTCAATTTGGAATAAATTGGAATCATAGTGAAATTCGTAACCCAGAGAATCTTCCAGACACAGACAAGAGAGTTTTACTTTGAATCTGTCAATATATGCGTACTGCTGATAAATGGAAAGTGATAAATTGTTGTCTACAGAATACTTTGCTCCTGTATGTTCAAACTCGAAACAAAAGGGGAAGAAGGAAGATTTTGCTATATTCCCAGTAGCTTCCGCAGTCTGTTCTTGGGTAAAATACTGCTGCCATTCAGCATTCTGACGGCTAAATTCGTTAACTTGCTGCAAAATATCGATAAATGTACGGTTTTCTTCCAGATGACAAACAAGTGGTAAATATTTTGCAAACAGCCCTAAAGCTGACTCTAATCCCTCATAATTTCGACCATCACAGGCGGTACCAATCAAAATCCTTGACTGTTGTGTGAGTCGCCAGAGCAAAATTGAAAAGCAAGTTAGTAAAACGACTTCTGTCGTAGTTTCATACTTCTGTGCGATCGCATCAATTTTTGCTGCTAGCTCATCAGCAATCGGTGAGGCAATAAACTTAGGAGAAAATCCTGGTTCGACTGTAGGCTGATTTTCGCTTGTTAGCTTCAAACTAAAAAGGTCAGAAAAATTTAGCTGACGCCAATACTCTCTTCCTGCTTTTGTCTCCTCTGACTCAAGTAAGTCATTGAGAATTTCGGATACATCAGCATACTGAATCGGTTCATCAAATAGCTGTTCGCCATGCAAGCAGGCTGCGTATGAAACACTGATTTCACGCACCAAATTTTTCAGTGTTCCTGTATCTGCATATACAGCAGGCAAATTGATAAGCAACGTATGTCTCTCATCAGACAACTCAACTAAGGCAAGATGCAAAAGTGGACCTTGCCCAAAATCGAAAGGCAGCTGACTTACTTCATGAAAAAGTGCCTCAATTTTGACTTCTTGTTCTTGCGGAGTCAGACCACTAAAATTATGCTCATGAATAAATGGGAATGCTTGATCGGCTTCCTTACCAACAGTTCCTACGGGTAGCATATCATTGATAATTTGAAGCGGGATATCCATCCCCGGCAAACAACGAAAAGTAGTACGCAAAATTTCATGTCGATTCAAGATATTCTCTAAAGCCGTCTCGAAAACTTTTCTGTCGAAATTCCCCTCAATTTGAACAGCACACTGAACACGATAAGGCAGCGTTGTCTCAGCTTGCTGTAACAACCATAGATGCTTTTGCTGTGGTGAAATTCGGAAACCTTTGATAATTTTCTTTTGCGTATCTGTAATTTGCATTTTTGTATATTAAATAGCTTTGTGAGTGTAGGGTTCAGCCATTCCCACCACAATTTTTCGACAACCAACAAATGGTGCACGTCCATGAGCTACTAGCATATTGTCTAGCATTAAAATATCTCCCTCCTGCCAGGGAAAAGTAACCGTTTCTTGTTGATAGCAAGAGCGAATTTCATCTAACACAGAGCATTCAATAGTGGAACCATCACCGTAGTACGTATTTTGAGGAAGATCTGACTCTCTAAATTCTGCTAAAAAAGACTCACGTATTGTTGATTCCAAGCTTGATACGTGAAAAAAAGCAGCATGATTGAACCAGAGCATTTCATTAGTTTTTGGATGCATTGTAACAGCCTGTCGCAGTTGTTTGGTTCTTAAGCAATTACCGTCGTTCCATTCAGCCTCAATGCCATTTTTATAACAGTACTCTTCGACCTCTAGCTTGTTCGTAGTTTGAAAAACTGTTTGCCAGGGAAGACCAAATCCGTTGCCAAAGTTGCGAACATACATCACCTGCTTTTGGATGAATAGTTCTCTAATTTTTGGGTTAATGCGTTGAAAAACTTTCCTCACGTCGGCAATTGGTGTTTCTCCTCCCTGCTGCGAGGCTGTGATGCAGAAAAAGAAGATTTTTAAAGGCCATGTATGCTGGTAGGAATTTTCGTTGTGTAGGAAAATACTTTGAGTGGCAGGGTAGTCAGTTGATGTATAAATATTACCATTTACGTGACTGCGTGGCGAGGAACGTTCTCGATACTCTAGTAACTCCCCCGATATAGATTTGATGAACTCTTCAAACTCAGCCACTCCATTGACCTTAAAGTTCCGAAAAAGTATTCCTCCGTATTTCAGCAATTCTGTTTCAATAAAAGACCGATTGTGCGTAGCCCAAACTGCGAGATTTACTCCTTCAACAGTAGGCTGGACTACTAAAGGCAGAAACTTTCCAGTCTGAAGAAATTCTGTTTTGATTAATCCGTCTTGGGACAAGCTCATAGCTTGCCGTCTTAGGGTTGGCAACTTTGTGATCTTAAGCTTTTGAAATTCAGGGTTTTTCATAATGCCAAATCTTCTTCAATTGCTTTCCGCTTCACGTTTTTAAATTTATGAAAACTAGTTTGTTTAAGTTCTCGTTCTTTAGCAATTTGTTTTTCTGTGTCTGCTTCTAATAAAATTTCTTTTAGTATGTTCAACCTAATTTTGGGTTGAACTACAATAGTACGTAGAAGTGTTTGAAAATCTGACAAGAGATGTGTAATAGTAACAGCCTCAAACAAGTCTGTACTGTACTCCATCCAACCCATCAAACCTTGCTCTGTTTCCGTCAGATTCAGCAGCAAGTCAAACTTTGCAGTTTGACTATCAACCTCGCTGACATTCACAGTTAGACCCGGAACCGCTAAGGGCGGCATGGCTACATTTTGAAGCACAAGCTTGACTTGAAATAGGGGCGTACGATCTAAAGTCCGTTGTGGGTTCAATACCTCCACTAGCTTATCAAAGGGCATTTCCTGATGTGCGTAAGCCCCTATAGTTATCTTGCGTACTCGCTTTAATAACTCATCAAAAGAGAGGTTCCCGGACAGGTTAATACGTAATACCAGTTGATTGACGAAAAATCCGATCAGTGGCTCAGTCTTAGCTTGATTACGGTTCGCAATATCTGTACCGACCACAATTTCTTCCTGATCTGTGTACCAATGCAGCAGCATTTGAAAGGTTGCTAGCAATGTCATAAACAGCGTCACTTCCTGGTGCTGGCTCAGTACCTTGAGAGCATCCGTCAACGACTTAGACAGCACTACAGATTGCCGTCTACCTTGGAAAGTTTGAACTGCTGGTCGGGGATGGTCGGTGGGCAGTTGCAGTATCGGGAGATTGTCCAGTTGTTTTTTCCAATAAGTTAGTTGCGACTCCAACACTTCCCCCTGTAGCCACTGGCGTTGCCAGATTGTATAATCTGCATACTGAATGGGCAACTCAGGTAAAGGCGAGGGTTGTCCGTTAGAATAAGCTTGGTAGAGTACTGTCAGTTCCCGAAAGAGGACTCCCATAGACCAGCCGTCACAGACAATGTGATGCATTGTCAACAACATTATATGTTCTTGCTCGCCGCACTGTACAAGAGTCACTCGTAGCAATGGTCCTTGTGTCAAATCAAAAGGCTGCCTAGCCTCCTGAATGGCTAGGCACTGTACTTCCGCTGCACGATGAATTTCAGGGATATCCCGCAGGTCTACCACAGGCAGCGTTAAGGTTAAATCTGGGCAAATGACCTGCATTGGCTTCCTCTCTACAGTAGTAAACGCCGTTTGCAAAGCTTGATGTCGTCGGACAATTTCATTGAAGCTTTGCTCTAGCACCGTTACGTTGAGGACAGCTTTTAGCTGCACGATAACAGAAATGTTATAGAAAGGATTGCCTGGTTGCAATCGATCAAGAAACCACAGTCGCTGTTGAGCAAAAGATAGAGGGTAAAATTTCGCGGCTTTCGGCATTTGGGTAAGGGTCACTGACGGCATACAAGCTGCCGTTGTCAGTTCAGCAAGTATCTTTGTCGCTAGCTGAGTGATGTGAATACCTTCAAAAAAGTCTGCTACAGGTACGGTAATTTCAAGCTCATTCTCAATCCGGTTTTTTAACTCAAAGACTTTTATAGAATCCAGTCCCAAGGAGCTTAATGGTTGCTTATGTTTGATTTCATGCAGTGGAATTGAAAGCACCCGTGCTATCTGTTCCTGAATATAAGACTCTAACAGCGGCTGACACTCGCGTGGAGTGAGGGCTAAGAGAGTTTCGCGCTGCAACTTATTCTCGTTTCCATCAATATCAATACTTTTTTGAATGCTACTGCCAACGACTTCTAGCTTACCTGCTACAAAATCGGCTTTTGTGGCACGACGTTGAATTTTGCCACTGGAGGTTTTGGAGATAGTCCCAGGTTTTACCAACGCCACGGCATAAACTTGTACCTCATGCTCCTCAGTGACTGCCTGACGAATTCCCGCTATGACTTCCTCAAGATTTGGTTTAGCACGAAACTCTAACTCTTGGACTACGACCAATCGTTCTTCATTCTCTATCTCAATTGAGAAAGCTGCACCACTACCTGAACGTAATGATGAATGACTCCGTTCTGCCGTTAATTCTATATCTTGTGGGTAAAGGTTGCGACCACGAATAATGATTAAATCTTTGGCTCGACCTGTAATATAGAGTTCTCCATTATGCAAAAAGCCTAAGTCACCAGTGCGTAAAAATGCTCCCTCTCCTGTATCTTTAAGATATGCGTGAAATGTTTGCTCTGTCAGGTCAGGAGAATCCCAATAACCTTGACCTACGCTCAACCCTGATACCCAGATTTCTCCAACTTCATCTGGTGAACAGCGAGTCAATGTTTCGGGATGGACAATAACTATCCGCTGTTGAGGAATAGTTTGACCACAACTGACAAAGGTTTGGGTATCTTTGCTCTGGGCAGTTGCTGATACTATCTGGTTTTGTGAAAGTGCAGATTTTTTTACAGTTCTAACATCAGGTAAAGCTTTCTGTATCCCACCGGAAACCATCAGTGTTGCTTCCGCCATGCCGTAGCAGGGATAGAATGCTTCAGGGCGAAACCCACACTCACCAAAGGCTCTGGCAAATCGTTCTAACGTCTCCTGCCAGATTGGTTCAGCACCGTTAAATGCGACACTCCAACTACTTAAATCGAGAGTTTCTTTTTGTTGAAGGGTAATTTTTTGAATACAATGCTCATAAGCAAAGTTGGGACCACCACTCGTGGTACCTTTGTAGCGAGAAATCGCCTGTAGCCATCGATATGGACGTTGCAGAAAAGAAGGTGGGGACATTAAGATGCAACCAAACCCACCATACAAAGGTTGCAAAATACCACCAATTAACCCCATATCATGGTACACAGGTAGCCAGGAGACAAATTTACTGCCGGGAGAATGTTCCATGATTTGGTAAGTCACGGCAGCATTATGCAGCAAGTTGCCATGACTGAGCATAACTCCCTTTGGTGTTCCGGTAGAACCCGAAGTGTATTGCAAGAAAGCGAGGGTATCTGCATTGATTTCAGGCTGCTGCCAAGAATCTTCTAAACCCTGTGCTAGGTTGTCAGTCACAAGCCAGCGAAAGTTTCCGATGTTTGTTTGTTTTGTAAGTATGGATTGTAATGTGGGGAGTAGAGCAGTTGTGGTCAGAGCAACTCTTGCCTGTGCATTTGTGCTAATAGCCAGTATTCTGTCTGTTTTGCGTTCATTGCGAGGTGGATAAGCTGGAACCGCCACGACTCCTGCGTAGAGACAGCCAAAAAAAGCACTTAAGTAATCTAGCCCTGGTGGATAAAGCAATAGGGCACGTTCCCCGCTTAAACCTTCAGTTTGGAGTTGAGTTGCGATCGCCCGACTACGCCGATCCAACTCATAGTAAGTCAGTGTTGATTCCTGAGTTTCTCCATCTTCAAGAAAAATGAACGCTTGTAAGTGCGGCGTTTTTAAACTGCGGTAACGCAAAATATCAACGACAGTCGCACATTGATGGGGAATTTCTGGAAATTTATGGAGAATTGGAGTCATTATTCCGCCTCAAGCAATTAGATGCACGCGAATACTGGTAGAATCAAGCTATCTCAGTGGCAAATCACACTTTGTGTAAAGATCAGAACGCTGCATTTACGTTTACGCCTGAATGTTATTCAATTAGGCAGATCCATAAAAATAAATCTCTAGCCTGAGTCCAAATAACAGGATATTTGCAAAACATGGTTGATTTGTTGGCGTAGTCAGTGATTCGTTTTAATCAGGTTGGAGATTTATTTACTGGTAAATCCCCTAGGGTTGGAAATCTCAAATTTCATGTTGGTTTCCGCTCTGCTCCACCCAACCTAACATAATTAAAATTCAGACTCGTTACATAAAACCTACTCACAGCTACTCATATAGCTGTCGCCAATGCTGTTAGGACAAGTCGGCGGTAGACGCTTTCAACTGCGTACACTGTGAATTGATTGTTGTCCTAGCCTTTCTGTCCGTTGCTATAACTAGACAGATCTCATAATAAACAACTTGATGCTTACTTTTTGTTTCATCTTGGAGGTGTCGGCACCAACCAGTCACCAAGCTTTCCACCACCTAAATAGCGGCTTTTCTCAAATTAAGCGCCGCGTTCAAATCACGGTGGATTACAAGACAACAAACTCTTTTTACGATGAGGTACACTTGAAAATTTTTTTTTGAATAAACCTCAATAGTTGGCTTAACAGAAGAGATTGCATAGCTGCTTAGTCAGTCATGCAAATTCTGGCTTAGATATGTTGAAAGTTATTTTCAACTAGTATCTTTTACTCTAGAGGAAAGTTATTGTCTTTTGCAACCCTATTCCAATAGCTAAATAATATCAATAATGATTGAATGCATTAGCTGCAATTATAACAACTGCCTTGGCTTGGGCATAAACTGGAAGTCGTCCCTTTTGCTGCCTGCCGCAATCACAAGGGACGATGCCCAAACTCTAAAGTTATAACCTCTGCTTCTACCAAGCCATCAAGCTTTATGGCTTAAAGATTAGGGCAAAAGCATCTAAAATTTCATGTTTGTAGGATATGGTGCAGCAATTGGATTGACCTAACACAATAACATTGGCGTTCGTATTACTCTTGAGGAAAGCTTTTTGGGAGAATGTACAGGGTTCCTAAACTCGGAAATAATTCGAGCGGAAATTGGGTTGCACGGTATTGTCTGTCATGATTATCACTGTGAAGTTTTAAATAACGCTCCCACGTCTAGGTAAATGTCATCGAAATAAGGGTTTTAGGAGATGCTAAAAACAGGCTCCAGTAGAACTTGTCTTTTACGCAGACTACATCTCAGTATAATATTTTATTTGATACTAAATACGTGTAATATTAGTAGCGCATTTACTCTTGACAAAATCAAGTTTACTTTCAAAGGTGATGAATGTATCAAAAATGTTATGGATATTTACTTAGAATATATGTAAATTATGTAAATTTTTGTTGTTTGCAGTTTTAGTAGGCTTGTTTTATTATTAAAAGTAAATTTCAATAGTAATCTAAATACTAAAGCCATCAACTAGAGATTCGTGCCGTGACTGGAGCAGAGGGAAATAATGAAATTTAAGCAGCTTATTCCCAGTTTGTTGCTGACAAGCGTGTTCGTGACGTTGGTCACAACTCCAACTAGAAGCGAGGAAATATCATCAATTGAAGTTTTTAAGAGTATAGGATCTGGTGAAAAGAGTGATCGTTTTCATCAACAAACAAGTCTGGTCACCAAAGCAAGCTTAGTTAAACCCATAACAGACATTCGGCGAGTGAGTGAGATGGAGCGTCCAGCCAAAAACGCTTCTATGCTCGTGCAGTCGCCAACACCACAAACCGCACCCTCATCACAAGTCGCACAAATCACGTTCGTGAAGGCAAATCCCACCGATAAAGGTGTGGAGGTAATTTTACAAACTTCCATTGGTCAACAGTTACAACTACTTAATCGCAGTTCAGGCAATAGCTTCATCGTTGATATTCCTAATGCTCAACTGCGTTTACCTGGTGGCAAGGCGTTCACATTCCGCTCGCTGAAGCCAATTACGGGTGTCACTGAGATCACAGTCACAAACTTTGATGCCAATACTATCCGGGTAACAGTGACAGGTGAGGCGGGTGTCCCAACTGTTGAGTTGTTTGACAGTCCAAAAGAGGGTCTGATCTTCTCTGTAGCTAGTGCAGCATCAAGAGCGCAACAACAACCTCAAACCCAACCAACTCCTGAACCACGTCAGCAACAGAACCAGACACAGCAACAAACACCATCAGCCAATGGTGACGAGCCGATTGAATTAGTGGTAAGGGGAGATATTGATGGGTATCGCGCACTCGATTCATCAACGGCGACGAGAACTGACACTCCCCTGCGCGATATTCCTCAGTCAATTCAAGTGATTCCACTTGCGGTAATCAAAGATCAGCAAATTACGCGGATTAGCGATGCTACCCGCAATGTGTCTGGAGTATCACCCTTATCGGGCTACGGTGGTTTCTCTGATGACTACACAATTCGAGGATTCACCAACTCCAACCTTCTGAGAAATGGCTTCACAACCAGCAACTCTTTCACCTATGGTGCCAACGTAGAAAGAGTTGAAGTTCTCAAAGGTCCTTCCTCTGTACTATACGGCCAGATCGAGCCTGGGGGCATCGTTAATTTTGTCACCAAGCAGCCCTTGAGCAGTCCCTACTACGCAGCAGATTTGACTGTAGGTAGCTTCAGTTTTTATCGTGGTGCCATAGACCTTTCCGGACCACTGACCACCGACAAAAAATTACTCTATCGCTTGAATGTTGCCTATGAGAATTCCGGCAGTTTCCGAGATTTATATAGTTCCGATATTTTCTCTGTGACACCTGTAATCACTTACAAGCCCAGCGAAAACACAACCCTGAATTTTGAATACGAATATGGCAGAAGACGTGGGTCATTTGATCGCGGTTTTCCACCGACTAGCCCTGTGTTCCTGACCCTTCCCGTCAGTCGTTTCTTGGGAGAGCCCAACAGTTTTTTAAGTTTGGATTACCAACGGGGAACCGCGACAGTAGATCATCGCTTCAGTGAGAATTTACAATTGCGAAGTTCTTTTTCTGTGCAATCGACGTTTGACGACAATGTCTATACCCAAGCTGATGGCAACATTGAACCAGATGGTCGTAGTGTAGAACGTAGCTACATCGGGAATCACAATCGCACAACGGAAGACTACTCCTGGCAAACTGATTTGATTGGTAAGTTCAACACAGGAACAATAGCCCATCAACTCCTGCTGGGTTTGGAGTTGCGTCGCAACACTGACATTAATCCTAACTTCTTCGCTGATGTCGCCACAATCGATATTTTCAATCCTGTCTATGGTGCCCGTCCGACAGGGACAGTGGTGCAACGTTTATTCGGTACGAGGATCTCCACAACCGGTATTTATTTGCAAGACCAGGTAACCCTACTATCTAATCTCAAGTTATTGGTTGGTGGCAGATCCGATTTTGTTTTTAGCGATAACAGTTCAAGAATCGGAGATGGAAACACCACTAACTCTAATTTTTACGACAGTGCTTTTTCGCCACGTGTGGGATTAGTCTATCAACCCATAGAGCCAATTTCGCTTTATGCCAGTTACAGCCGTTCTTTTGCTCCCAACAATGCGACAACGGCTAGTGGGGTATCACTGGAACCTTCTCGCGGTACACAGTACGAAATTGGGATCAAATCTGAGTTTTTTGATCGACGGCTTTCTGCAACGCTAGCAGCTTATGATATCACTAAAACAAACATACCCACTGTAGACCCGAACAATACTGACTTCTCCATCGCGGTAGGAGAAGTCAAAAGTCGCGGAATTGAACTGGATGTGGCAGGGGAAATTTTACCCGGTTGGAAGATCATCGCTTCTGGGTATTTGAATGATGCATTTGTGAGCAAAGATAACGATCCGACCATCAGAGGTCAGCGTTTGCAAAATACTGCATACCACGGTGCAACTCTGTGGACAACTTATGAGATTCAACAGGGGAGTTTGAAAGGGTTACAGTTTGGAGGCGGTATCTTTTTTGTCGGCTCGCGCATTGCTAACCAGAGCGATCCGTTGACTCTTCCTTCTTATCTGAGAACTGATGCTGCCATTTCCTACAAAAGGGGCAATTGGCGGGCTGCAGTCAATTTTAAGAATATCTTCAATCTTCAATATTACGACACGAATGGCTACTTCCTCGTCCCTCAAGCACCTTTGACTGTGTTGGGAACCATTTCAGTACAGTTTTGACCTTTTATTGACAACACAAAGGCAAAAGTACGTTTAAAGCAGCGTCTCCGTTCGCGTAGCGTCTCCGAAGGAGAAGGAGAAAACAGAAGTCCGTTCTGTTAATTCCCGCGCAAATCATCTGCGGGGTGGGTTGAATGCCCACCAAAAAGACAACATCTGTTGCCAGACGCGTAAAACTCTGGTCCTGCGCGTTTTTGTTTGAATCCTTTGTCTTTAGGCAGGGGTCTTTCTGCCTTCTATCCTCTCAATGGAGTTTAGACTAAAATTTGAATCCAATATCCTAATCCCAGTCTATGTATGGTTTTTAAGCTTCGCTTTCTTCACATAACTAGAAAAGGAAGCAGCTATGTTTACTTCGACCAGTATCGCGGCAAGGTCTTACGAGTATACAATGCTCTAAAACCGTCTTTAAGCGATCACATTCTCAATTCTTTATGAGTCACTCCACTATGGCACATTTGGCGGTTTGCCTACGCGCATTCTCTACGTGTTTGTTGGATCACTAAGTAAACGTGTACGCGATCATAGAATAGAACTATCACAGAAGCTTTGAACTTCACTGGTAACTGAGCGTCCTAAATCTATTATCCAAAATTTATACAAGTGCGTACTTTCTTTATCATTTGCCTCGGTCAAACTATTTCTATCATTGGCAGTAGTATGACCGCATTTGCTTTCACGATCTGGGTGTGGGAACTCACGAATCAGGCTACGGGATTGACGTTGTTTGGTTTATTTTTACAAGTGCCCCAACTTCTAATCACTCCCATAGCTGGGGTGATTGTGGATTCCTGGAACCGTAAATACTTAATGATAGTTGGCGACATGGTCAGCTGGTTGTTGACCATTACTATCTTACTAATTTACTTAACTCATAATTTACAAATATGGCATTTATACTTGGCTGTAGCTGTCCAGGGGATTTTTGAGCAGATTCAAGAACTGGCATATTCGGCATCAATATCAAGCATCGTGCCCAAACAGCAGTATAGTCGCGCTCACAGCATCGGCTTCCTCCTGACAAAGTCAAGTCCTGTTATTATCGCACCAGCTTTGGCAGGTGCCCTCTATGCAGTCATTGGTCTTGCTGGTATCTTAATTATTGATCTCATGACTTATGTGATTGCTATTTTCTCTGTGCTGCTAGTACGTATCCCCCAACCTACTATTACAGAAGCAGCGCATAGTCACACAAATCTGAAGCAGGAGCTTTTCTTTGGCTGGCGCTATATTGCCGCACGTCCTGGTCTGATTGCCATGCTAGTTTTGGCTTCGTTGTTCTACTTTGCCCAGAACTTGAGCAGTTCACTTTTTACTCCCCTAATTCTGGCACGTACTAGCAACGATACCAAAATATTAGGTACTGTATCTTCGGCAGCAGGGCTGGGCGGCATTATTGGAGCGTCGCTCGTGAGCGTTTGGGCAGGTTCCAAGCCACGGATACATAGAGTGCTGCTGGGTATAGTGAGTGCTGGCTTGAGCCAAACAGTGCTTGGTCTAGGAGTAAAACCGTTGATTTGGATTCCTGCCCAATTCTGTTCCTCTCTTAATTTTCCAATACTTAGCAGTGCTGCTCAAACTATTTGGCTGAGCAAGGTTAAACCAGAGGTACAGGGGCGTGTTTTCGCCACGCGCTCTTTATTTGTACTGCTTGCTTTGGTAATATCTACTTTAATTGCTGGACCATTAGCAGACTACGTTTTTGAACCTGCGATGATGCCGAATGGTAGTCTCACCCCCATATTGGGTTGGATATTTGGCACGGGAAAAGGTGCAGGTATTGCACTCATTTATGTCATTTCTTCACTAAGCATGTTACTTGTTGGCTTAGGTGGATATGCCTTCCGGACGCTACGTGACGTAGAAATCGTCTTGCCAGACCATGATGCCAGTGCTGAGTAGTTGGTTGTGAGGTGTTTAAGGAGCCTTGAATCGTTTTATTCAGAAGTGAACATGATTGCCCAAGATTCTGTAAATAATTGCCGTTTCTGCTGTGTTGTCTCTAAAGCTAATGGTGAAGATCCCATCGGCTCAGCACCTACTTACGAACACTGGCTGGGGCTTGAAATAAAACTACCTTGGACTGAAAAATGTTTGAGAGAAAATCCAGTACTCCAATCAGCAATCTCTTTCATCGAAAAGCTCATTTTGGAGCATGCGATCAAGATTCAAGGTCAGTTACTCGTTCCAGATAGCGAATATTCTCGTCCTGGTTATACTCGCCTGTTATATTACCGCCGGCCTGCAAAGCTTTTTGCGAAGTTTGAAAAGCACGAGTTTATCATACCTGATTCTGAAGTTAGCTCCTTCGTGATGGCGTTATTGGAAACATTGCTTCACTTGCCAAAAAAAGTGCCGGATTGGGAGCAGTATCGTCAACAAACCAGTCAGATTAGGGAGTTAATGGTCTGTACTGATGGTAATGTTGACGTAGCCTGTGCCCGCTTTGGTTATCCCATCTATCGCCAGTTGCGTTCTGAATTCACTACTGCTTCTAATGGAAAACTGCGCGTGTGGCGATGCAGCCATTTTGGGGGTCACCAGTTCGCACCTACCCTCATTGATTTACCTTATGGACACTACTGGGGTTATTTGCAGCTAGAAATATTGAAACTTCTGGTTTGGCATAATGGTTCCGTCAAAGAGCTATATCCGTTCTACCGAGGTTGGGCTGGCTTATCAAGGTTTGAGCAAATCGTGGAACGAGAGATTTGGATGGAAGAGGGTTGGGACTGGCTCAATTATCAAAAATGGGGTCAAGTTCTGTCGAGCGATGAAGTTAACCAAAACTGGGCTAATATTCGCATTGATTTCACCACGACAGATGGAAGTATGAGGAGCGCTTATGAAGCAAGAGTAGAAGTCAACGGCATTGTAATGAGCGCTGAAAACTCAGGAGATGAGCTATCATTAGAAGAAGTGAAGCAGTATCGCGTCAGTCGTCTGCTCAAACTGAGCGAAGAAAGAACTCAGAATAGGAATTAGTAAAAAAATGCAAGCCTCCAATTCCCTTATGGAAAGAAGAAAAAGAATTGTTTCGAGATACGTAGTGGGAACACGAGTGCGTGTTCGCAGGGTTTAGAAACAAGGCGTCTTTATTAAATCCGTTTCATCAAGTCCGGAAAAATCTGTCAGCTTAATTACTGCATCAACTAGTTTGGCATCATTAATGGTCGCGGAAAAACCTCCCCATTATAAGATTTAACCAGGTTAACAAGGTGATTTTAAGGGAGATTTTTTTCGTTAGCGAAACTCTCTTCAAGTCTTCTCCGTAAGGGAGATGCGTCCCGAACGCGAACGAGCGTCTGGCTGGTTGGTTTTTCGCTTGTTTTTACCCAAACCCCATACAGGGATCTATTCTGTATTCTGCGTTCTTCTTAAATAGCACTGTGCAAAGTAGACTTTTTCTTCCAAAACTTTTGGAGTACAGCGATGAAGAATAAAATCGAGTCACTAGGAATGAGTACTGGAAAAATTATCTATAGTTGTGATGATTGTCAAGATATTCATCGCCTAAAAGTGGCAACAATTATGGATTTATTCAAATCATCTGGGGTTCTTCTTTTTCGAGGCTTTAGAATCAATCACGAGCAAATGAAGACATTCGCAGAACAATTCAGTTCTAAATTCATTCAAGATTATGGTAGACCTCAAGTTGATTCAGATAAGTTTGTCCATTTTGTAGACCCAGGAATGGGTGATAGTAGTTTTCATAGAGAACACGGATATTCTCCTTTTTGTCCAGACGTTATCTGGTTTTGCTGTGCTGTACCAGCAGCACAAGGGGGTGAAACTACTTTCTGTGATGGCGTCCAAGTGTGGGAGAAACTAAGTGAAGAAACGAGACAGCTATTTATTTCTAAGAAACTAAAGTTTCGTCATGAAGTACAAGCTGATATAATAGGGAGAATTACTGGATTAGATGCTAGCATAACTGATATTAAAGGAGTACTGGATAGTCTTGAGGGTGTGAATTACCAGTTTCAAGAAAATGAATCCATCTTGCTCGAATATATTTGCTCAGCTGTAGTTAAAACTAAATATAGTCATGACGATGCGTTTGCCAACAGTATCTTGGCATTAGAGCATGCAACGTTGGAAGATGATTCAATTGTTCCTGATGAAATTATCGGCGAAATCGAGGAAGTTACAGACAAGTTGACGGAAAAGATACCGTGGCAGGCTGGCGATTTAGTAATGATTGATAATTCAAGATTCATGCATGGTCGTAAAGAATTTAACGATAATCGACGCCAGATTTTCAGTACCTTAAGTAACTTTCACTCTTAGCTCGACTTGATCCAAATCAAATAACGTAACCTATGTCATTAATTTTGGTGACAAAGAAAAAATCGAAGTATTGATAAAAAAGCGTTTTGGTATATGCAAGCGCAATTTTTGAAAAATGATTAAAGTCAAGCTAAGGTTGACTCTCAAGTTGGAGGTTTCGCCATTGTAGAGCTTGCTGTTACGCTTGCTTCAGTAGGTGAGAAATTCGTCAAATGGCGGATTTCTCACCTTTAGTACCAAATAAGCGCGTTGTGAAAAAACCAGTATCAACTGTACGTTCGCTCGAAGAAAGTAAAACACAGCATTGCTGAAATACGAAATATAGCGCTTCTCAGTTGCGTGCAATACGCGGTGTAGAGACTTCGCCATGATCAATACTGCCTAGCCTTAACTGAACCCTATTGAGTTATATCCAGCAAATCAATATCTGTGTGGTTGTAAGTGCAATATAGATGATCTGTTGACTTCAGAACACCTTGCGCTCTTCTAAATGCGCTAAAATATCCTGACGCTCGCGCCAAACTGGACGCAGTTGTTTGTTCGCAAATAACTGCAATTGATCCTCAGTATGAGGTGAGCCTGGTTGAGTTGCATTACCATAGCCAATGAGTGCCATCGCCTTTACTGGTTGAGAAAACTCAATAGCCGCGACGAACGAATCACCCTCAACTGCTTGGAAGCGATCACCAGAAGTTGGTGCAAAATCGACGACGCGGAAAATACCGAGATTTCCATTGCCACCATTAGCAGGCAAATCTGTATTATTTATGTGTAGCCGGAAAACATCTCCCCACGCGATATCTAGCTTTCCATAAGCTTTTTCTACTTTGGCAGCAACAGCTTCGAGTGTTGCAACTGCCGATTTGAGATCGACTAAACCGTCTGGGGTGGTTCGTGGAAAGTTTTGACTCCAAGGTTTGCTGAACGATTTATCATTTAAGTGCATCTGTTTTGCCCAAAAGGCAAAAAGTACTGCACCTCTAGAATCTGCATTAGCTTGTCTATCCCAAGCTGAGAGGACATCAGCAGATCGCCGCGCTAATTCACCTCCAAGCTTTCGTGTTGCAGGAATTAAGTCGTCCAAAATGCGATCTGCCAGTTCCATGCGGGTCGAAAGTTTGTATTGCACCATCTCATCGAAAGAAATTTTTTCATCCTCAGATAACATTCTGATAGAACGCTCCGTCCGAAAATTACCGGGGAAATGCAGGGAAGGAGGTGCCATGTAAGGAGGATAATTATCTGCTTTAATTGCAATAGGAAATGTCGTTGTCCAAGGTGGGTCGTTGGTATTTTGCAACCAGCCACTTTTTGGGTCAATAACGCGTGGCAAATCCTGATAGGGATGGATTTTTGTCCATAGTGTCTTAGACGTGTCACCAGGAATAATCCCTTGCCAGTATTTAAAATCACCTTGAGAACGAACTGGAACATCACCGTTGAACAGGTGCATGATGTGCCCATCTCTATCTGCATACATCACCGTAAACATCGGTAGTTGCAAACGCTTGAGAACAGATTGAAACTGGGTGAGGTTTTGGGAACGCGCCATATCCCACCATTGCTCCAGGACATTAGGTCGATCAATACCAGCAACGCGTAACGCTATAGCTAAACCGTTTTTTTCTGTCACCACAGGACCGTGAACAGAATGTTTTACAACAAGAGGTTGGTCACGTATGCTACCGTCTTTTTGTTTCACTTTTAAGGAGACGGTTGTTGTCTCGAAGGAACGAACTTTGCTATCGAAGCGATAACCATTGTCCACTAATTTAAGTGAGTACGCATCCCAACCATCGTAAGTGTTGACGGTGTGAGTCCAGCCCAAATTATCGTTAAAGGCGATCGCCAACACAGGAATTCCAACAAGTGTTGCGCCATAAGCATCAATATCGGGAGTACTCAGTTGTGCTTCATACCACAAAAATAAATCCGACCAAGGCAAATGTGGGTTTGCTAGCAGCATCGCTTTACCACTTGCAGAATGTGATGGGCCTATAGCCCAACCATTAGATCCGGCTTTGGATTCAGACTTGGCGACGCCTGCAACCTCTTCTGGGTTCACGATAAAAGTAAAATGTAGAACTCGATTTAAGTGAGCTAGAACATCTTCTGCTTTTACTGGCAGTACAACCTCTACCTCGTCGTCAAGCTTTTCTCCATGCTCCTTAGCATAAGCATTAATCCCCGCAGCAAAAGCATCTAGGTAGCCGCGAAAAGCTGGACTTTGTGCTTTGTACCAAGAACGAGCACGTTCTGGCACTCCCATAGTCTGTACCCAACGGTCTGATTCTAAGTATTTCTCTCCCCAATATTCGGCTGCACGTCCCCGCGCTTGACCATAAAGACGCAAAAGCAAGTTACCGTGACTTTGCATTTGTGCCCAACCAAAAGCTTGAAATGCGCTTTGAGTATCTTTGCTGTAGATGTGGGCTATACCGTAAGTATCCCAAAGTATTTCAGTACTTTTCGCTATTCGTGCAGAAGTTTGAACTCCCAAAACTAGAGCAAAGATAATACCGAGTACAAATGATAAGAGTCGGAATGGTTTTCGCCTGAAAGCTCTATATATGTATCCCATAAGCTAGTAAAAATGATAATTGCCTGAACACGGTTTAATCAGTGAGGGATGATGGTCACGGTGATTTTTCAAGCGCTCTTTCTGGCGAGATGCTGTCCCTGATGAAGGTAAATTTACTAGCAAGCCTTCTGATCGCGTTAAAATAGAGTTGACATCACGAAAAACGTCAACACTGCAAACATCACATCAATCATTGGATATGTCTAATGTTCACCTCTACTGCTTTTCTTGATTCGTTGTGTAGACGCATAAGCTCTTTCTCCTTCTTCTTCATAGTGATCGCGATACAATATTTCTAACTGTCCGCCATATTCCTGAATCTTGGAGATTTGGTGTTCAAACAATGCGCGAAACGTGTTCGCTGCTAAAAGTGCAAGGATGGCGACGATCATCCCACACGCTGTGGCAAATAGGGCTTCACTGATCCCTGCTGTCACCGCTGTGGTTTTTGCTCCTCCCACATCACCGATGTTCAATCCTTTAAAGGATCTAATTAATCCTAATATCGTTCCCAATAGACCTAAAAGTGGTCCCAACCCGACTATCGACTCAAAAACATTGTTGAACCTTCGCAGTCTGGGAATTTCTGCCAGCGCTTCACTTTCCAATGCCAAACGAAACTTGTCTGGCGTTGGTCGTTCTAATTCCAATGCCGACATAAAAATCCGCATTATTGGGAGATCTGCGTGTTGTCTTACTTGACTAATCACACCTACCATGTTGTTCTGGCGGTAAAGTTGGAACACTTCTCGAATCAATGGTTGCTGACGCGACAACAACAGCCAAAACCGCACACGCTCTACAGCCAGACCAATTGTCAATACGCTACATAGTAGCAGGGGCCACATGACTATGCCGCCTGCTTCAAACAGTTTACCGATCATATAATTCTCAACAAAATAACGACTATATGTATTGAGAGTACTTTTGTCTAATTAAACGTTAATGATATAGTTTTTTGATTAAAAATGGAATACCTAAAAATAGTTTTCAAGCTAATTCAATATTTAATGAGATATATTATCTATTAGACTCAAGTTGCTGGTTATTAACATTAAGTTTTGGGCAACTAGAGGTTGAGACGATACGGTTGGCTGCCCTTGCCTGCAGGCATCACAGACGACAATATTGTCGGTTGTGCCACGCATAACTCCGGTTATTAGTAGATCGCACGTTATTCTTTTTTCTGAGTAATTTATACTACTGTCACCATCAGGACCTATAGGCTATTAGTATGGCGATCGCGACGGTTGGGATGAACACAGTTGCAAAAACGGACAACATAGCTACAAAATCCTCACGCTCATTCGACGAACAGGTGCGCTCCAAATTAAGGAGTGTCCGTTTATACTTTGCGCGGGCATAACTTGAGCTAAACTGTGATTCATTTTGGATTTTAGTTAGATATTATGTTGTAGGAGCAAAACGCAGTTTATGCCCGTGTGCAGTATAAGTCTCGGGAAAAATGTAGCGGAAACGACCAAACCTCATAATCCACATTATGATTTGTTTGTACAGTCAGTAGACCGAAAACTGTTGTCAGGTAACGCAAGAATACGGGTTTCAGCCGAAGTTTCTGGACCCCTGTTGCGATCGCTTGTGTGATCGCAACAGGGCAAATATTTATTATTAACTTTTGGGATTCTTAAGTTCAATCCAACGGATACAGTTCCATCTCGCTCAGTCGCTTAATTCTTTGATTTGTCGTCGTGCTCGCAGTCCTTGAGAAACTTTCCCCATTAGAGATTGCTGTGATCTGTTGATTCTGCTTGAGTTGTGCCCTTCCTGGTTGTGCCATCAACAAAGCCACAGAACTGATCACCAACCATAGACAAAGACTTGACGATAACCGCTGAATTCTCATTATTTCTCACACTCCAGGAAGCAACTCTCATTAACGGTATGCTCTTGCAGAAGCGCAAATTGGTTTGGATCGGGCTCAAAAACTCAACTTGAGAAGCTATTTACCAGCCCTTCGGGCAAGGCAGAAGGCAGAGGGCAGAGGGCAGAAGGAAGATGTGTTTTTTTAGACTTTTTAATACCTCTGCTCTTTGTCAAAGCCGCCACAAATTGGGTACTCACCGCCCCCACCATACCGCAGGTTGGTGGTCTCCAATCAATGGGGGTTCAAGCCATCATTGTATTGTCTTATACCTTCAGCATAGCTGCCTTTCTTTTTGACGGACGCGATCGCACTATTCTTCTTATCAATTGGGGTCGGGTTGGTGCCATACCTTCACGACAATAAATCAAAATACCTCTACTCAGTATCCCATGTGAGAAAATAAACATCAAAATGATCGCTAATCCCATGACGACTAATAAGTTACCGAAAAAGAAAGATAAAAAACCTCAGATTTCCGAACATCCCCTGGCAAAGCTTGCTGGCAAATTTGAAGGTGAGTTTTGGGAAAATACCCTTTTAGAAATTCAAAATTTGAGAGAGATAGAAAAGCAAGAAGTTAACAAAACTTTAGATAATAAATAACTTGTAGATTTTCAGACAAGTGTACATACTCGATACCAGCATCGTTAGTAATTATCTCGACCGAAGACGTAATTTTTCTCAATTAGTAGAACAGATTTTAAGCACTCCACCCGAACAGATATTTATTAGTATCATTACAGTCGAGGAAATAATCCAGGGAGCTTTAGCAAGCATTCAGAAAATGAGGCAAAAGTCATCTATCACAGATGCTTACAGATATTTTGAAGAGCTATTTGCAGCATTACATTACAAAAGAAAGGCAGAAGTACGTTCAAGGCAGCGTGTCCGTCAGGACAAGGCAGAGGGCATCTATGTAAATGATTTTAATCCTACATTCGTGTGTTTAAAGCCCACCAAAAGGCAAAGTCTGCCGGACAGAATCCTCTGTCCGGCGAGCTTTGCAATAAAAATGTATTTCGAGACGCATAGCGCTTCGGAATACGGCGTCCTCAATTAAGTCCCACGTTTTTAAGCGTGGGTTTCCTTCTGCCTTCTGCCTTCTGAACACGGTTTGTTTTGGATTTGGCAGAAATCTGGCGACAGAAGCTGTTTACGGACGCGATCGCACTAAACCATAATTTCTCGGTAAGGTGTGCCCACGTGATAACAGCATGCGCATTTACAAAGGTAAGTATTGAACGCGATTGGTTAACTCTTGAGGATAGGCAGTTTTAGCAATGATTTCTAAATCACGAACATCACGCTAGTAGGCTGTCAAGATTGAATTGATGGGTTTCAAAAACAGGTAATATAAATA
>CALMVQ010000369.1 GCA_937873135.1 uncultured Scytonema sp.
TTCGCGAGATAGCCTCGCGAATAATGTGTTTTCTCCAAATTGGGATGCTCCCGTTTTAAATCTAGTTTTACTGTTTGATAGCCTTGCTGTCTAGCGTAGTCCAGCAACTTCTCCAATAGCAATGTTTTCCCCATTTTCTGCGGGGCTTTAATACGAATCAGCGCCCCAGGTTGTACAATTGCTCTATAAGATTTCTCCTCAATCATGGGTCTTTCTATATAGATGGTGTTTATCTCCTGTAAAGTTTTTAGCGATGCTGTTTTCATCATTAATTGAGGGGTTAAGTTTTCTGCTATCCCTGCCATACGAATAAGACGACAACCTAACTGATAAGCAAACTCATAACCTTTATCTGCGCCCAGTGCATCATAAAAGCCCACAGAAAATTCAATGGCTGCTCTATCACCAATTTTCTGGCTCATCCCCACCACATAATCAATATGTTGCGCTATTTCTACAGCCTGGTATTCTGAGTAGCAGGCGTTGAGAACAACACACTGCACTTGATCAGCAAATAATTGGAATAGTCCGGCTAAAGCTTCTGCATCTACTAACTTTATTTGACCATTATCGTCTTCAAATACTAAACCGTCTTCCCCTGACCCATGCCCACAAAAGTGAATGATGTGCGGTTCATGTTCAAGAATTGCTCTATGTAGATCCCTGTAGCGTACTGCTTCTGCTGTGAAAATTGAATATTGGTCACGATACTTTGATCTTTTCAATCCTTCCTTAATTTCTCGTCTCTCCTCATCTAAACAAAGCTTGTTGCTGCCTTTAGGATTTGCGGCTAGAAGTAGGATTTTCCGAATTTGATTCGTCATGAGATTTTAACCGCAGGAGTCAGGGAGCAATGGCTAAACTAGCAAATGTTCGGACTTATGCTTGTATACATCTTGAGTATGCCGTTTTTCGGACTTTGGGGCAACATGTTTACTGATTACCCGAAAATAATTCTATGCTGAAGACAAAACAAACCCAAAAGGCACACACCAACAGCTTAAACTCATCCCTGGCAGTTCCTAGAAAGAAGCACTTTTAGCGAGACACTCTCGTTCATATTATAATTAGCAGCGATCACTCAACTACACAAAGTTTCACCCATAACTTGACGAGTGTTAAAAATTGTTGCCTTTACATCGGATACTCCCGCATCGCCACGTTGATTGCCACCAAATCATACGGTGGATCAAATTGTCGCCTGTTCTTGATTGGAATTAGCACTGCCAACACTCCCATTTTTGTAGGCAAGTCTTTGACGGGAGTATTGACACAGATTCCAGTTCTACACGCCCAGTCATACCATTGCTGCTGCTCAATTGTTAGTAGAGCGCTTGGATCTCGCTTTTCAGGTTCCGGCTTCTTTAGCAACCAGCCTTCTTCCAAACACTTCACAAAGTAACCTTCGCGGTTGGTAACTTTGCCTTCTTTGGTCTTTTGGTCAACGTAGGCGATCGCCTCCACAAACTTCTCCGAATACGCCGCCCACAACTTTTCTGCCTTCGCTGGCACTAAATGAATCTCAGCGTTTTTGAGAAGAAGCATGATTTCAGTGGGGAATGTTGCAGCTGTGCCGGAAGCAACGCTCTTAACTGCTGTCATGCCCTGTTTTCTGGGAGTAACAGCCTCAACTGGTATACCTTTTTGCAAATACTCCAAAAAGTAGTTTTCTTTATCCTCCTGACTTACATGCACACCAGATTTTCTGAGTTGAACTGCGGCATCCAGCATTGCATCTTCACCATACTCGGCTAAACAATGACGCATCTGCTCCGTTGTCAAAATCACACCCATCGCTGTTAAAGTTTTGGAAAGCTGTAGCGATACTACCACTTCAGCATCTTCTGAATTGGGTTTATTTTCGCTCTGAAGAAGCTCAGATTCTGTTTTCCAGCACCAATCCAGTAAGTGGCTTCCAACACTTGCCAGAGCCTTTAAAACGAGCAGGGGGACTTTGCTGAAAGCGATCGCTCTCCCAACAACTTTCTGTGCCGTCAGTCCCTCTTCATCCATCTGCCTCTGAATTTCCACCCCTGTTTCCTGATCGTGGATGGGTGGTATTTGAGCATAACGATTCCCATCAGGCAGACTGCGCCATATCGTAGGGGTGTCCTCAATACGGGCTACAACTTGTTGTTCTTTAATTAATTTATTAATAACAACAACATTGTTTAGGTCCGTCTCATGGTCGTCCTTACTACGGACTACCTCATCATTGCTAGCTAGTTGCTGCTCAGTTTCTGGGCAGTCCTTATTATGGACTACCCCATTCTTGCTATCTAGTTGCTGTTCAAATCCCACTTCCTCAATGTCTTGTATTAATGGAAACTCGATTACTTTCTTAGTACGGATGTCCTTAATACGGACTACTGGAGCTGGAAGCCACTCCTCGACTGGTTTAAACCAATACTCGCTACTGGTGCCTGGTCGTTTGCATTCCTCAATAATATTCTGTTCTTTGGCAATAGACAATCCCTTGAGAATTGTTTTGCGGTCACACCCGGTTCTCGCCGCTACATTGTCAGCTGACTCAGTGAACGTTCCCCCGGAAATCGTGCGGTAGATTATTTGGTTGAGGGTAAATGACTCAACCAATGTTGGTTTGGATTCCGCTGTCTTACAAAACCTGTAGAGTGTTGCGTCTTTTAATTCTGGCGACAGGCTCTGTATCCATTCCAGGGTAATGCCTTTTGGGGAATCATCTTCAAATTCTGCTATTGCAATCATTGCTCAACCTCCCCTGGTAATGCGTTACCCCGTGCGTTGTTGCAGGCGTGGCAAGAGAGGCGTAAGTTTTTAATCTTATTAGTACCACCCCGTGACAAAGGGATATAGTGATCGATTGTCAAAGTCTCAGGGGTAAGCGCAGTGCCGCACCAAAAGCACTGCATCCCGTATTTGGCTATCAGGTGTGGGCGCTTGCGGCGTTTTTGTTTAGTGCAGAAACGCTTACATATATATAGGAGATTTGCCCCCGTGCATTGTGCAGAGGAATCTGGTATTGTTTGAATGGTCATAGTCTGTCTAAAAATAGATTGTGCTAAATCCCTAGCAACGCCTTCCAAACGGGCTAGGGATTTAGATTTGAGGAATAGTAAACGGGCTTGACAACGAGCTTGTTGCCAAAAGCAGTATTAAAGTTTCAAAGGCTAAATCTTTTCTGTGCAATCTGGTTGCACTTTCACTGTCTTCGTTAGGGAAAACACTTCTATGCATGTTTACCTTGATGACTCTGAAATTCGATTTGTAATAGCAAGGTTTCAAAGGCTGTTCAAAGAAAATGACGTGTTTGAGTGCGATTACATTCATACGTGCTAACGAGTTAACGTTAGTATTACGTTAGCACTAAAAATGCACAAAAAGCTAAAAACCCGCCTCATCTGAAGCGGGTTTTTCTTTCAAAATTGTTTCTATTAACTTGTCACGCATCTGCCTGAGAGATTTATTCTCCTCTCTCAGGCTGCTGATTCCCCCAATCTTTCTTCAAGCCTTGCTACACGTTCTTCTAGCTGTGAAACCTTGTCGTTTTTAGTTATCCCCAGATAACTATCAATCAACTCCGTCATCACGTCAGTCGCTGTCTTCCCTTCTTTTCTGGCTTTGTCCTGAAGTTGTTTTCGTTTGGATTCATCTATCCGGATAGTTAGCCGTGTTTCTATAGCCATAGACTTACTGTTGAGTTGTTTTCTTCACGTACTAACAAGATTAGCACTATTAGCCTTGAAAAGGCTTTAAGGCTTAAAGAGTTACGTACTAACAAGTCCTTGACAACGTGCTAACGCCGTACTAACATAAATTCAGAACATGATCGCTCCCCGTCGAAAGTTAGCGATCACCTTCGTTTAATCCAAGATTACAAGGACTACAATTAAATGTACCACTTTACAGAAACTAACTTCAAGCTTGAGCTTTCTGCAAGTAGACGCATTGTTGACGAGCAAACTATCGCGCAATCCGAACTGAATGCATATATCGCAAACCTTGCCCAAGAGATAGCTCCCGAGCCAGAAGTTCAGTTCATCGACCTCAACGGCTTCTACAACTATGAAGCACTTGCCAATGGTGAAACCATAGCCATCATTACTCATGACAGTGACAACTTCGTAACTCAGCCCTGGATTGTCATGGTGGGTGAAGTGGAGGTACACCGTGCCGACACCTGGGCAAAATGCGCTCATTACATTCAATGGCACTACAAACAGGGAACACTGCCTAAATTAAAAACTCTATCAGCTGAAGAATTGTTAGACAAACCTTTTGACCAACTGACTCACCAAGAGTGGGAAAAGTTGAAAGCTTATAACCCACAGCTATACAGCTTGGCAGCGTAATCACAGTTTAGGGTGGATACCTTGTCCACCCTATTAACAAAAATTAATAATCTTCAGCTTCAAAAGACAATGTTCAAACGCGCTACAAAATCCCAAATCAAAATCAGGCTTTCTTTCAGCGGAGCCGCAGGTTCAGGTAAAGCTCAACCTTTAGACGCCAAAATTTTGACTCCATCAGGGTGGAAGTTAATGGGCAACATTCAAGTTGGAGATTCAGTTATCAACTCTCAAGGGCATAGCTCAAGGGTTACTGGCGTATATCCACAAGGACTTAAGGACGTTTATCGTGTAATCTTTACTGACGGCTCTAGTACTGAATGCTGTGCAGATCACCTATGGTTAACCCAGTCTCACCTTGATCGAGACAAACATCGGCAAGGAACAGTCAAGCCATTTCACGCGATTATGGAGTCACTAAAATCCGAGCGTGGTAAGAAGTTACACTACATTCCAATGGTCAAACCGATTGAGTTTGACGAGCCACTACCTCTGCCAATTGATCCTTATCTACTAGGAGTTTTGTTGGGCGATGGATGCCTTCAGGATAAAGTAGTTCTGCTTTCTAATCCTGAGACGGAAATACAGCAAAGGGTTCAAGATCTTCTGCCGATTGGCTGCTCTTTAAAGCCAATCAGTGGCAACGGAAAAGATTTTGCGATTCGTCGGGATTCTCAAAGAGTTGAGCATAAGGTTTTAAATGCCTTGCGCTTGCTGAGACTGGATGGCAAAAAGTCAAATCAGAAGTTTATTCCACCACAATACAAGTTTGCCAGTTCCGCAACCCGCTTAGCTGTACTTCAAGGGTTATTCGACACAGATGGGTATACCGATAGTTATACCCTTGAGTATAGTACTTCCTCAAAAACACTAGCTCTGGACGTACTGTTTTTAGTTGAATCATTGGGAGGACGAGCCCATGTGTCTGTCAGAGAACCCAAGTACACTTATAATGGCGAAACTCGGATAGGTTTACTATCCTACCGAATTTTTATTCGTCTTCCCGGTGAGATTCAGCCATTTCGTCTACAACGCAAAGCTAGTAAGTACATACATAAAACTAAGTATCAACCATTACGGGCAATTGACAAAGTTGAATATGTTGGAGTCAAGCCTGTGCAGTGCATTGCCGTAGACGCCTCAGACAACCTCTACGTAACTGACCGCTGCATACTAACTCACAATACCTACAGCGCCTTAGCCATCGCATCCCAATTAAATACTCGCATTGCATTAATTGACACTTAAAGGGTTTCCGCCAGTCGCTATGCTGATTTATTCAACTTCGATGTGTGTGAACTTAATAACCACCATCCAGCCAAATACATAGATGCTATCAGGGCAGCCGAGACAGCTAGTTATGAAGTCATTACCATTGATTCCCTATCTTATGCTTGGTATGCTGAACTGGAATTAGTTGACTCCGCATCTCTTATATAGGGCGGCTTTATGCGTCAGGGTGTATCAAGCGCTCGCATAAATTGTAAGATAATCAGATATATGACAAATCTTTCTTCTTTCAATCAATTCAGCTATGTAATAGCTGCAAATCAGGATGTTAAAAATGAATTGATTAGCTGGGTTATCAAATCACAGGAGTATATTAACCAATATTTTGCAGGAGATAGAAGCAGGATTAGTAAAACAACTTTTGGCGATTGTGTTGCTAAGGTGGAAGCTTTAGTTGATTTAGCTATTGATGATAATTATGCATCTTCTTTTCGAGGAGTCAGAGACGTAAATGGTCGCTTACAAGCTGGAGCAATCATTTCTAGACAAATGGGGTTCATCTTCCCTTATACTGAAGAAAGAACGTATCTATCGATTGACCCATTTACAACACCTCCTTGGAATTGTTTAAACTTAGAAGGCATAGAGTTACCGGAAAAAATTAAAGGGGCAGCCAGATGGTTAATGTCAGAAATCATTCAAGAAACAATAGATACAGAAGTAGAAGGAATTACTAAAGTTTTAGCCATTGATAGAGCTAAAAATTTTTATTTAAATATTGGATTTCAAGAAACTCCTGAGTATCCACGAGAATTAATTCTCACTAAAGTTGCAGCATTAGCCTTTCTACATGACCAATCAGATCGCAGAGGAGAAAGATGATGACAAGCGAGAAACATCAACACTCAGCAGCTTCTTTGAAGCGATGGGAAGAATTGGATGAACTTGGTATAACTGCAATGTGCGGTACACCTATGTCAGACGAAGAATATGAACAACGTCTTCAATCTGTGATTGATGGGAGTTGTTTTGTGAAGTATCTCGAAAAAGTACGAGTGCAAAAACTTCACCTTCAAGACCAGTTAGCAGCACTGTCACAAACAGAACAAATGTTATTAACAAAAATTGCTTCAAGTCAAAGCCCAAAAACGAGTTAGTATTAAAATCCTTCACCTCAAGCTTTTGTAGTTATATTGAGTTGGCATACCAATTCTTAGAAGCCAAGATACTGACACATCTTTTGAATTGTGAGGCAAGCAGTGACAGGAGGTTGAGTAACAAGTAACTTAGGCAATTCTTTCCAAGTCTTTAGGGTGTTGCTAAATCCGTGGTTACCGTTTTCTTTTAATTTTGAGAAAATATTTTGCACTTATAAAATTAACCCGTTACAATTCTTATAAATCAATCGCATATTAATCTCTTGATGACAGACGAATTAAAAATCGAATTTCCCGTTCAAGGAGCGCGGCAGTTTCTTACATCGAGGAAGGAAATGCTTGACGCTTTCGACCGTGCGAAAGAGAAAGCAAAAGCACATGAGGTGGAAACTTATCATGGGAAGGTAGCTGAAGCTGAACTAAGAAAGTGGCTATTAGGTTTCTTGCCTAAACGTTATGGCGTTACTTCAGGGTATATAGTTTCCATAGGCTTAGGAAGCTTACAGAGAACGCCTCATTTTGATGTAATTATATATGATAGGCTTGAATCACCAGTTTTGTGGATTGAAGATTTTCCTGATGTTTCGCAGCAGGGGCACTCCCTTGCCATTCCAGCCGAATATGTCCGTTGTGTTCTTGAAGTTAAATCTAATTTTTCTCCATCTACGGTTGGCGATGCGATAGAGCATTTAAAAGACTTACTACCATTGATGAAATCTACTGATAACCCTCAAGAGAGATACAAACTGTATCTTCCACGTACTTTCTGCTGTGGATTGATATTCTTTAATCTATTACAAGAGTATCAATACAGTGAAAAAGCACTGAGTAAACTAATTACCGGAGCCGAGTTACGCGGATTTTTTGGGGGGATTATCCTTCGAGGCGAAAGTCATACACTTATATCTTGCACCTACCGAATAAACTCGGAAAAAGTGAATCAAGGGTTCAA
>CALMVQ010000370.1 GCA_937873135.1 uncultured Scytonema sp.
TTCGCGAGATAGCATCGCGAATAATGTGTTTCTGCCAAATTGGGATGCTCCCTATTATCAACTGTGTTTATAAGTGGGCGCAGAGCCATCATCTATAAACTTTTAGCAGTCAGCTAAAAAGGATTTACGCTTTTAAACGCTCTTAGGCGATGCTTCTGATACATTGGGTGCATTTACTTCACCAGAACGATCACTTTGCTGCGAAGTCGGACCGTCTAACTTACGGAAAGGCGCACTTGACTCCTCTGCATAAATATCTCCTTTAAATGAGATGTTTTCGTCTCGAGTGGTCGCTGATGCCGGACGAACTGCACTTAAAGCCGTTTTAATGACAAGAGCGGAGGGTATTGCCAAAATTACACCTAAAAGTCCGCCAATTCTTGCTCCTGTTAAAACTGAAATTAAGAACCAAACTGGGTTTAATCCAGTAAAACTACCTAAAATTCGCGGAGCAATTAAGTTTTCCAGAATTTGCTGGACAATCACTGCGGCAATCAATACTCTTACCCCCATTGAGAAATCTTGCAACGCCACAAGCAATGTAGTTAAAGCGATACCTGCAGAACCTCCATAGGGAACTAAAGCCATAATGCCAATCGTTAACCCAAATAACAGACCAAATGGCACTTTTAGCCACAAAAACGTGGGAATTAGGGCTGATGCCATACAAGTCGAGATAATCAGTTGGGTGATAAAGAAGTTTTGAAAGCTCAGACGTACACTTTGAGAAAAAGGCTCGCGAAATTTGGCGGGGAACCAACCCACCAAACTCTCCCAGAGTTCATCTCCATGCTGTAAGAGGTAGAAAGTTAAAACCATCGTCAAGAGAAAGTCCAGTAGGCTGGTAAAAGTAACTACAGCCAAATTCAGAACTTGTCCGGCGATCGCTTGCAATTGTCCTTTAACGCGGTCGTTGATTTGCACTAATAAAGCATCAAGGGTAATAGGAATACCGAGACTTTCTGCTTTTTCGTTCAATATCATTAGCTGAGAGCGTCCGGAGTCTATCAACTCTGGCAAGCGTGCCACCAGTTGCTGAGCCTGAGTGAGAGCTAAGGGGACGAGAGTGACACCCAATGCCAATAAAATAGATAAAGCGAGTAAAAAGACTAAAATAGCCACTTGTTCTCGCTTAGCACCCTGACGCTCCATCCAACTTACGGGATAATTAAGCAGAAATGCTAGCACGGACGCTGCGATTAAAATGACAATAAGCGAGTGAAAGTAATTAAAAATTGCTGAGATCGCCCAACCATTTAAAACTAGCATCGGAGCAAAAAGAGCGATCGTGCCTATCCGCGCTATGAGCGATAGTGTTTGCCACCAGTCGAAAAGCTTGCGTGTCTGCATCTGCCGATTGCGGGATACAACTAAATAACGTTCATTAATAGATCTATTATCTCTAACTACACCACTGTCTTTCATCCCTCTAGTTATAGGATTGTACTCACTAAAAAATGAAAAATTTTGATTTTAGCAATTTACAGCACGGTCAAGAGGAAGTGGGTACGCAAGAGGACACGGTAATTTTGTCCGTCTCTACGTTTCCCGAGCAGGGCGTCTCCCCAGCAGAGAGTCTCCCGAGCAGAGAGTCTTCTTCCAGACTGTTACTTTTGTACTTAATTCCAGTCATCGGCTTTTTCCCCTCTTTATGGACTCTCTATCGTCGTCAGGGAAGTAGGGAACAACTTACACTAAGTCGTCTGTCAATTACTTTAACTGTTACCTGGCTTTTAGGGTACATATTTTTGGCAACTGGGGCGGTAACAACATCATCTTTTCCACTGCGTCTACTAATACTCAATAGCTTTCTCACCTCTGGTTACTTCTTGGTCAGTATTTGGTTGATTGTTAGTACAGCAAAGGGCAAGACGAGGCGCTTACCAGGGTTGAGTCGTTTTGCCGAAAGAGTGCTAAGCAAGTACTTATCTTAATCCTTAACTGGAATACTTACATCTCAAAAACCTAACTAAAATCTACCACACAGCTCTGGTCAAATACCGTTTCATGTTGTCATACTTCAATAAGATACTTCCATCCCTTGAAGAGAAAGTAGGAAAAATATTGTGACAATTATTTTAGTTAACTCCCTGTATTGGCAAAATTCCCACTGAATAATTTAAGAGTTAGCTATTATGTTGATTCATCTGTTTGGTTAAAAAGCAGACAAACGCGAATTTTATTAGTTAAGTGTGAGGAAGTGCGTGACCACTCAAAGAACTTCGGCGCAAGACGACCATTCAACAACCCGCTTGGACTCGATTAATAACTCCAACGATCCTAAATCTGGTCGTTGGTTGTGGTTTTGGGCGGGGATGAGTGGCATAGCGATGGTGTCGGCAACTGCTGGGGCGCTACTGGCAGTTTCTCTAAGCAGTACGCCATTAATGCAAGCACAGCTCAGTCCAGATGAGGCGGCAGTATTTGATAGCGATCGCATTGCAGGCAGTGGGCTGCAATTTTCAGAATTGACTCGTCCTGTGAATGTTTTACTTCTGGGAATGAGTGTACTCCCACCAGACGTTAAGAACCCTCCGCCTGAATCTAAAAAACTGAGATATCAGCCTCAGTTAAACTCTTTTGATGGTCTTTCGGATGTCATGCTCATGCTGAGATTTGACCCTGAGAAAAAAAAGCTGGTCATGCTTTCCGTTCCTAGAGATACACGCATAGAGGTAGAAGGGCATGGGGTAAAAAAAATTAATGCCGCCAATGTTGATGGTGGACCGGCATTAACCGCTAAAACTGTCAGTAATCTCTTGGGTGGAGTGGGAGTTGATCGCTATATCCGAATTAACGTTCTTGGAGTTGCTAAGCTAATTGATGCCTTGGGTGGGGTTACAGTATATGTACCTAAAAATCTGAAATATCGGGATGATTCCCAGCATTTATATATTAATTTAAAGGCAGGAAAACAGCATCTCAATGGTGATCAAACACTGCAACTGTTACGTTTTCGCCATGATGAACTAGGGGATATCGGTCGAATTCAGCGCCAGCAAATGGTCATTAATGCCTTGAAAGAGCAGGCTCTCAACCCAGCTACAGTAGCTCAATTACCCAAAGTTCTTGATGTCGTTAAAGAACACATTGATACTAACTTGACAGTCGAAGAATTGTTGGCGCTGGTTGGTTTTGGGGTAAGAACAAATCGGTCCAATATGCATATGTTAATGGTTCCCGGTCGGTTTAGCGAGAAAAGGGAGTTTGATAGTAGCTACTGGTTGCCAGATAAGCAACACATCAGCACGATGATGGCTGAGTACTTTAACTTAGAGGCAGCAGAGCGATCGCCAACGTCGGAGTCAGCACCCTTACGGATCGCAATTCAAGACAGTACGGGTAGTAATCACACTGATATCCAACCTTTGATTAGAGTCTTGGAAAAAGCTGGTTATCACAATGTCTATGTAGCTAGAAGATGGGGTGAACCTTTAGAAGTGACTCACGTTGTCGCCCAACAAGGAGACGACAACAGCGCCGAATCAATTCGCAACTCTTTGGGATTTGGGGAAGTTCGGGTAGAAAGCACTGGTAATCTTGGCTCTGATATTAGCATACAAGTGGGTAAGGATTGGTTGCAGCAAAGAAGTATCTTAGAGCAAACTACCAAACTTCCACCCCCCAGGAGGAGTTCGCTGTGATCAATTAGCAATTAGGTGGCGCACCAGATGTATAGACGCGCCTCTGTGTTGCGTCTATACTTGAGGCAAGGGAGTTATTATTCTCCCCTGTGCTGATTAAAAGTTCAACGAAGCTGCCCCTCTGCCCCTTTCCCCATGGACGTTAGTTCCCAAATCCAATCTTGTAAAATCGGGTTAACTACCTCAGGAACTTCATCCTGAGGACAATGCCCTACACCTTCTAAGGGAATGAACTTTCTCACTTGGGGGAAGTTCGCTAACTCTCTACCTAATTCCACTGGTTCCCAAGGGTCAGCCGTTCCCCATAAAATAATCGCAGTACAAGGTAGTTGAGGTAAAAGATCTTCAGGTAAAGGTCCTGTAGAATAAGCGGTAAAAGCAAGAAACACTGCTGCAGCTTCTGGATCGCTTGCTGGTTTCATGAGAATATCTACTAACTCGTCTGTTACTGCTTCAGGATCTGCATAGGCTTGTAGGAGAATTTTACGCACGGTTTTTGGTTTTGCGATTTGACTGAAAAAAAACTTGCCAACTGCTTGGACAGATAGTAGACGTTGAATGAGGGGTGTCCCGAAACGACGATACCAAGGTAGAGCAATGCGTTTGCGATCATGCAACAACCGTAGAGAACAGTTGAGTAAAGCAACTCCCAACACAATATCTGGGTTGCTCACGGCAGCTTGCATCACTACAATACAGCCGACGGAATTACCAACTAAAAAAGCCGGAGCGCCTATAACTTCACGGCAAAAGTCTGCTAATTGCTGTCCCCAGGTTTCAAACGTATAGGTCATCTTTTCGCCTGGTTGAGGTTTAGCTGAAGCGCCAAACCCAATCAAGTCAATGGCATAGACACGAGCTACACCTGCCAATACAGGGAGATTTTTCCTCCAATGTCCTAAAGAAGCCCCGAATCCATGTACTAAAACCACAGCCGGTCCTATATTACCTTGATTTTGATAGCAGATAGGGAAGCCTTGCCAAATCCAAGTGTCTACTGAGGTAATTGCTTGAGTCGAACTAGAAACGCTCATGGGATACGTCTTAAAACAAGAAGTAGTATTTGCACCCGCTTGCAGCAGGCAGAGGAAATGGGGAGATTGTGAGAGGGGGTGGGGAGAGGGAAAAAATTATTTTTCTGTTGCCTTATCCCCCTGCTCTCTATCTACTCCCCTTGAGTCTTAGGTGTTGACTATCAATTAATCTCAAAATTTACTTATATACACTCATTTCTGAGTTTTGATGTTGCTAGCTACGAAACAACGCATAACGCATATAGTTATATTACCCATTCCTTACGAGGTAACGACTATTTATTGTTTGGGCTATGAAAATACTTGAAATTTTGTCTTAGGGAGATCCAAAAAAATAAATCGCGCCTCCGTCAAACTAGATCTCTCGTCGTAGTCGCAATATTCAGACATACGGCTGGATATTTATTTACTGGTAAGTGCATTAGAGACAGATTACCAAGTGGATTGTAGAGACTTGGACCATGAATATGTAAAAATTCCGATCTGCTCATGTAATGTGACGAAATTAGCACGGATGGTAGATTCAGTAGTTTTACAATTTACTGCTGCCCAATTGCTTTATAAAATTATTGGATAACAAGCATTGGCTAAGGGGTGGTTTGAGGCTTGAAAGTGACGCTAAATTTGACTAGCTTTTTTGGTTCCCAGTTCCTTCAATGAGCGCGAAGATGACTATACTAGAAATAATTGATACTCCAGTTGGGAGCTACGCGCCGGACTTTGAATTGCCGGGAGTTGACAATCAAGTACATCATCTCAGCCGTTATCTCGACAAGTTCTATGCAGTCGGCGTTATTACAATGTGCAACCACTGCCCCTATGTAGGGTTGTATGTGAACAGGCTAAAGAAAATTCAAGCAGAATTTGGTTTTAGAGGTTTCACAGTGATTGGAGTGAATGGGAGTGATGCTAAGATTGACCCTCAGGAAAGCTTTGGAAACATGAAAGCTTTTGCAAAGGCACACGATTTGAACTTCCCCTACCTGTGGGATTCTACCCAAGATGTTACTCGCAGCTTCGGTGCTAGCAAAACACCAATGGCTTTTTTAATAGATGGAGATGGTGTAGTACGTTACAAAGGACAAATAGATGATAACCCTCAAAATTCTGAAGCTGTCAGAGAGCATTATCTCAGAAAGGCGATATCATCACTGTTTACTGGACAAAGTATTTATCCTAAACAAACTGAACCCGTAGGTACTGCTTTAATTTGGCGTAACTAGAGACAGATAGTCACTGTACTGCTATCTTAAATTGGAGGCAATTGCAAATTTTGGATAAATCGTAACTTCATGGGAACACATTACCGACGGGTTTTACTTAAACTGAGCGGTGAAGCTCTGATGGGCAATATGGGCTATGGAATCGATCCGGAAGTGGTAAAAGAAATAGCCGCAGAAGTAGCAGAAGTGGTAGCATCTGGTGTTCAAACCGCCATCGTCGTTGGAGGCGGAAATATTTTTCGTGGCGTAAAAGCAGCTTCGGCAGGGATGGACAGGGCAACCGCTGACTACATTGGAATGATTGCCACGGTAATGAATGCCATGACGCTACAAGATTCGCTGGAACGAATCGGAGTTCAGACGCGGGTACAAACCGCGATCGCTATGCAAGAAGTCGCAGAACCGTATATTCGTCGTCGTGCTATCCGTCACTTAGAAAAAGGGCGGGTGGTGATTTTTGGTGCGGGTTCGGGAAATCCCTTTTTTACCACCGACACCACTGCAGCATTAAGAGCAGCAGAAATTGATGCCGAAGTGATTTTTAAAGCAACAAAGGTAGACGGAGTATACGATGCAGACCCTCATATATATCCAGACGCGAAACGATATAACAGCCTTACATACAGTCATGTTTTGGCAAAAGATTTGCGGATAATGGATAGTACGGCGATCGCCTTATGTAAAGAAAATAATATTCCAATTCTCATATTTGACTTAACCGTGCGGGGTAACATCCGTCGAGCAGTCATGAGAGAATCCATAGGCACGCTTGTGGGAGGTTCTTGTGAAATTAGCTGAAGCTGAGAGTACGATGCAAAAGACTGTTGAATCAACTCAACGGGCTTTTAACACGATTCGCACTGGTCGCGCCAATGCGAGTCTATTAGATAAGGTCATGGTTGACTATTACGGTTCACCCACACCCTTAAAATCACTAGCAAACATTAGCACGCCAGATGCTACAACAATATTGATTCAGCCCTACGATAAGAGCAGCTTGAATTTGATAGAAAAGTCAATTTCTCTATCAGATGTGGGTTTAACCCCCAGCAATGACGGTTCTGTCACTCGGCTCAATATTCCGCCCTTAACGAGCGATCGCCGAAAAGAATTAGTCAAACTTGCTGCCAAGTATGCTGAGGAAGGACGCGTTGCTATACGCAATATTCGTCGCGACGCTTTAGACACAATCCGCAAACTAGAAAAAAATACCGAAATCTCTGAAGATGAGTCACGAGATCAACAAGATCAACTGCAAAAGCTCACAAACAAGTTTACGGTCAAAATTGACGAATTGCTAACTGAAAAAGAAAAGGACATCACAACTGTCTAAACTGTAGAGACGCGCCCTTGCGTGTCTCTAGTTATACTTTCACTTAAACCGTAAGAAGTTAGAAAAACTCCTTTAGTAGAGCGGGCGCGTAAATAAAGCAACCCTGACGCTCGTTCCTCGCTAACGGGTGACGCTCGTGCCTCGCTACCGCTTCGAGCTTCGTCGCTAACGCTGACGCTCGTTCGCGTAGCGTCTCCCCTTGGGAGAAGACTCGCTACCGCTTCGCGCTTCGCTGCGCGTTCCACCAGTCGCCTAGCGAGGGCTAAGCCGTCATTCGCGCTGGTTCACCATTTCAAACAGCCAGAAGCCTTGATTTATAACACTTTTGAATGAGTGACTTTCAAGGGAGCGGTACTAGTACAACAAGGCAAAAGTAAAAAGTAAAAAGTAAAAAGAAAGAAC
>CALMVQ010000371.1:0-12380 GCA_937873135.1 uncultured Scytonema sp.
CGTTAGCGAGGAACGAGCGTCAGGGTTGCTTTATTTACGCGCCCGCTGTACTAGTTAAACATCCAAAACACCGGATTTACTATGTGGGTGGTTGGCAGGAATCGCCTACCAAGAAAGATCCACAGAGAAAGACGATTAGTTTGCACAATTTCAAGACTGGCAAACGACTTACAAGAGAACGCTATCCCTACTGATTATAAGTTTTAAGTTTATGACAGTTTTAATCATTACTTTTAGTAAAGACAACGAGAGTATTCCTCTAGTAATCAAAGCAATTGAGGCTCAAGGAGGAAAAGCATTTCGTTTTGATACAGACAGATTTCCCACCGAAGTGCAGTTAGATGTTTACCAGGGCGAACAGAAGCGGATCATTATTACTGATGGCGATCAGAAGCTCGATTTGAGTGAGGTGTCCTCAGTTTGGTATCGACGGATGCGCTACGGACAAAAAATCCCAGACTCAATGGACAAGCAGTTTAGAGACGCTTCAATTGAGGAAACTCGCCGTACTGTTAGGGGTATGATTGCCAGCCTTAAAGGATTCCACTTCGACAAAATGTCAAATGTCGATCTAACCAATAATAAGCAATTACAGCTGCAAGTCGCAAGAGAGGTTGGTCTTCTGACTCCGCGTACCCTGACTTCAAACAATCCAGAGGCAGTGAAGCAATTTGCCCAAGAGTGTCACGAGCAAGGTATTATTACAAAAATGGTTTCTTCCTTTGCCATCTTTGGTGAGCAGGGGGAAGAGTTCGTTGTTTTCACCAATCCAATTACAGATGATGATCTGAAGAATCTTGAAGGACTGCGTTTCTGTCCAATGACGTTTCAAGAAAACGTGCCAAAGGCGTTGGAGTTACGGACAACTATTGTCGGACACCGTGTATTTACTGCTGCAGTAGACTCCCAGCAGTTGGAAGGAGCTACTTACGACTGGCGCAAAGAGGGTAGGGCATTGAATAACGCTTGGAAACCCTATGATTTACCAGAAGATGTTGAGAAAAAGCTTCTCAAATTAATGGCTTATTTTGGCTTAAACTATGGAGCGATTGATATTATTGTCACACCAGATAATCAGCACATATTCCTTGAAATTAACCCAGTTGGGGAATTTTTCTGGCTGGAGTTGTTTTCACCACACTTCCCAATTTCTCAAGCAATTGCGGAAATTCTACTCACTACTAAAAATTAGAAATTAAGGACTGAAGACTGGCAGAAATCTCAAGTCGGGTTAAAGACTTATCATAAAGACGGTATTCTGGCATTTAAAGCAGTTTGACTGGGGGAAAGAGGATTTCAGAGTTTTGCACCTCTCTCCTTTTTTATCACTAATCAACCGCACATGATATAACACAAAAGAGATTCTCATGCTTTTGTTGTGGCAACTATATTTTTAGAATATGCAAACTCAAGTTGTTCGTGATCAAACCATAACGAATCCTTTTTCGGTTTTGACTCAATTTTGGAAGGATGTCAGAGTAGTTGCTCAACCTTACTGGTATCCAACAGATGCTGGGGGAAGAGCATTTTCAGATGTGATTCGCTCATGGGGGATGCTCGCTTTATTGATATTTTTAATAACCGCCCTTATAGGCGTAAGTGCTTTTAGTAGCTTCTGGAATCGTTATGTGCTTGATATCGTCATTGAAGAGCGAGACCTTTCTAAGTATCTCAGTACGTTATGGCTTTCCACTCTTACTATTATATTAACAGTAATCTTGGTAGCCTTTTCTAGATATGTCAGAAAAAAAATTGCGATAGATTGGTACAAATGGCTGAATAATTATATTTTAGAAAAATATTTAAGCAAGCAAGCCTATTATAAAATCAACTTTCAATCTGATATTGATAACCCTGATCAACGTATATCCCAAGAAATTGAACCAATTACCAGCAGTGCTTTGAGATTTTTAGCTACTTTCCAAGAAAAAGTGCTGGAAATTATCACTTTTTTAATCGTTCTCTGGACAATTTCCAAACCGATTACAATTTATCTAATTATTTATACGATTGTAGGTAATTTGATAGCTATTTATTTAACTCAACAGTTGACTAAAATTAATCAAGAAGAACTCGAATTTAAAGCAGATTTTAATTATTGTTTGACTCATGTTCGGAATCACGCTGAATCAATAGCTTTTTTTCAAGGAGAAGACGAAGAATTAAAGATAGTTCAGAGAAGATTTAACAATGTTTTAAAAAATGCAGAACGGAGATTGAATTGGGAAAGAGGTCAGGATATGTTTAACAGAGCATATCAGTCAGCTATCACTCTATTTTCGATGTTCATACTCACACCTTTATTTATTCAAAATCAAATTGATTATGGAGAAATTAGCCAAGCTAGTTTAGCTTGCTTTCTATTTTCTAATGATTTAGGAGAATTAATAGCTGAATTTGGCACTTCAGGAAGATTTTCTAGTTATGTTGATCGTTTAGCTGAGTTTTCGGATGCATTAGAAGCTGTTAGCAAACAACCAGAGAATCTGAGTACCATTAAAGTGATAGAGGAAAAGCGTTTAGCTTTTGAGAGTGTCACCTTACAAACACCAAACTATGGTCAGGTGATCGTCGAAGACTTGTCACTGTCTGTCCAACCAGGAGAAGGATTATTGATTGTGGGCCCCAGTGGTCGAGGTAAAAGTTCTCTGTTGAGAGCGATCGCTGGTTTATGGAACGCAGGAACTGGTCGTCTGGTGCGACCTCCCCTAGAAGACATGTTGTTTTTACCCCAACGCCCTTATATAATTTTAGGAAATTTGCGCGAACAATTACTCTATCCTCATACGACTCGGCAAATGAGTGATCGCGAACTCGAATTCGTTTTGCAACAAGTTAATATCCAAAACTTGCTTACCCGCGTTGATGGCTTTGATACAGAAGTTCCTTGGGAGAATATATTGTCGTTAGGAGAACAACAACGTCTTGCTTTCGCGCGACTATTAATTACTCGTCCTAGCTTCACTATATTAGATGAAGCAACAAGTGCTTTGGATTTGAAAAATGAAGAAAATTTATATCAACAATTACAACAAACAAAAACAACTTTTATCAGTGTTGGACATCGGGAGACTTTGTTGAATTATCATCAATGGGTTTTGGAACTTCTAGAAGATTCTAGTTGGCAACTTATTCCTATTGAAGATTATCGACTCCAAAAAGCAATTGTCATGACTTCTCCTCAGAGAAATAAAACCACAATAGATACTTCCTCTGAAAATGAATCACAAAGTCAACCAAAAAGCTCAGCAGCAATAGTAGATCCAATTGTAAAGCTTTCTCATAGAGAAATGCAAACGTTAACAGGCTATTCTCTTACCACAATAAAAAGCAAGGCAAGTCAAGGGAAATCCATTCATACTAAAGATGGCTTAACCTATCGCTATAACAAAGATACAAAGGTATTGAAATGGGTGAGATTTTAGCGGCTACTCATATTTTTTAAATTCCGACTTTTTAGATTATTTTTATAAAGTTGAAAAAACTCAAAGAACGATGTGATAGATAATCAAATGTTGTAAATATCAAAGTACATAATATGGAAAATATTGTTACCACACGACTATATTTAGTACTCTTTACACTGGAAATTGTCAAAGCAGCAATCATTGAGAATGCTGAATTAGCATCAGTTATGAAGGTTACTGTTTTGCCCAATTGGTCTGATGAATAGTTTGGTTAAAGTTGACCATTAATTGCAGATATCCTGTGCAAATATCCGTTACAAGGTGAATGGGGATGGGGAAGTTTAATCGTTCAGAAAGCAGAAAAGACTCTCATTGGTCATGTTATGGTCAAAATCATCCCAGATGGCACAGGTTCACCAACAGGTTCATTGGAAATTGGCTATCACATAGTTCCATCATATCGACAGCAAGGATATGCGTCTGAAGCTACAAAAGCAATGGTGGATTGGGCATTTTGTCAACCAGGTGTGCAAAAAGTAACTGCTGGATGCGCTCCAGATAATATAGGTTCAAAGCGGGTGGTAGAAAAAATCGGAATGCAGCTTATAGAATCACGAGAAAATATATTGGTATGGCAATTACGAAAAACAGACATCGTACAGTAACTGTGTCTCTAACTCTAATTTTTGGCGTTGCGGAATCCAACTCTTACTTGAGATTCACACTCTCATCGGGCTTTTGCGCGGCAGTTGCTTCAAGTCGGGGAACCAAGAGCGCCAGTCGTCTACGGCGCACAGCGAGCCAACGCACTGCCTTGCCTACTCTGCCTTGAACGGCTTCTCATTCTTCGGAGACGCTGCTTTGTAGCTTGCTTCCCCGAAGGGGTACGCTGAAAGCGTGAGGCAAAAATCATCCCATCAATCAGCAACGCCAGATAATTTATCCACCATCAACCAATGTGAGAGTCTAAACAGCCTACAGCTCTTACCGATCAACTTTAACTGAACCGTATTCTAATATAAAGGCGTCATTGTGGACAAATTCTTCGCCTACACCTTTCTTAAGGAGAGTTAAGAGACGAGGAAGCGAAAACTTAGGTAAGCTGACAGCAGCAGTTTTAATCCTCAAAAAAATGACGGCAAGCACTCCTACAATTCTCGCTCTAGACTTTGATGGTGTCATTTGCAACGGACTGATCGAGTATTTTGATGTTGCTTGGCTTACCTATTGTCATATTTGGTCGCAAAACAACCAGACACCACCAGATGATTTAGCTTCTAAATTCTATCGAGTCAGGCCAGTCATTGAAACAGGTTGGGAAATGCCAATTCTGATTAAAGCCTTAGTCGAAGGAATTGCCGAAGAAAAAATTTTCCAGGAATGGGAAAGCATTGCCCAAGAATTTCTCACTAAAGACAATCTGAAGGCAGCAGAATTGAGTACGGGTTTAGATCGAGTCCGAGATGAGTGGATAACTAGAGATTTAGATGGTTGGCTCGGGTTACATCGGTTTTATCCGGGTATAATAGAGAAAATAAAAGCAACTATTGTCAGTACAGTCAAGCTATACATCATCTCTACTAAAGAAGGGCGCTTCGTACAGCAACTCATAGAAAAAGAAGGAGTCAAGTTACAGCGAGAAATGATTTTTGGGAAAGAAGTCAAGCGTCCGAAATATGAAATTTTGCGACAATTGATTCAGGAAGCAAATATTTCTCCAGACAGTGTGTGGTTTGTAGAAGACCGACTGAAAACATTACAGTTAGTTCAACAGCAGCCCGACTTGGAGAATGTAAAACTGTTCCTGGCAGATTGGGGTTATAATACTCCGGCAGATAAAGTAACTGCCCAAAATGACCCACGAATTCAGCTACTATCTCTTTCTCAGTTTGCCGGAGATTTTTCAAATTGGTTGATGGCTCATAGTTAGTAGTTAATGGAAATTGTTAACACAAAATCAATAACTAACAACTAACAGCAAACTCCGCGCCTCTAGTAGGGGCGGGTTTTGTAAGATGTTGTGTTTGCTTTCTTATATTCTATTAAACCCGCCCCTACTATTTCCTATCATGCTTGATCTTACCAAACTTGCAGGACAAATGCAGGGCCTAAGTCAACATCTGACTGTAGAAGCTGCTGCTAGTCGTCAACGTTTAGAATTGGCTCAAAAACATTTCAAAAGTGCTATTGAGTCTCAAGAAAAGTTAGTGCAACTCCAGCAGCAATGGCGCGATCGCATTATATTTGCCAATGCGACTCCGATGGAACCACTCAGTACCTGCATCGATCTGCCAATTCCTCCGAAAACCCATACCGTTGTTGCTACTGACGGTTCCCAAATTGCCCCCAGTCACCACGAAATTGCCTACTGCTATCTCCTCAACATTGGTAGAGTTGTTTTACACTACGGACAAAATCTTCACCCGTTGCTTGATAGTTTACCAGAAGTATTTTACCGGACTGAGGATTTATATGTTTCTCGTCAGTGGGGTATTCGCACTGAGGAATGGATGAGTTTTCGCCGCACAGCCAGTGAAACAACGGTGTTAGCAGAACTTGCTTGCAGCATGAAAGCGGATCGTCAAGCAGTACCTACCTTAGCGATGGTCGATGGTTCGTTAATTTACTGGTTTTTAGAACAACTACCCTCTGATGCACGCGATCGCATTTTACCTCCCATTTTAGAAGCTTGGCAGCAGTTGCGGCTCGCTCAAATTCCTTTGATGGGATATCTCAGCGCCTCCCGCAACGTCGAAGGAATGAACTTTTTGCGTCTTTTAGCTTGTTCCCACCCAGTTCCCGACTGTGCTAGTTTTTGCCCCAATCAAGCGGAAAAAGTCCCTTGCAAGGTGTTTGAACCTTTGCGAGATACTGCTCTTTGGGCAACTCAACTCAAACCAGGACAACGTGGCCCCCTGTGGCGCAGTAATGCCCGTATTCTCGACATGTACGATGATCAGAAAGTTTACTTTTGTTACATTCATGTTGGTACCGAAATTGCCCGGATAGAAATTCCAGCTTGGGTAGCAGAAAATACAACACTATTTGACCAAGCATTAGGACTGATGCTAGGCCAAGTACAGAAAGGATATGGCTATCCGGTAGCGATCGCCGAAGCGCACAATCAAGCCGTAGTGCGTGGCGCAGATAAAGCCCGCTTCTTTGCCGTACTCGAAAGACAAATGATTAAAGCTGGTTTAAAAAATGTCGGCACTTCTTACAAAGAAGCACGCAAGCGCGGAAGTATCGCTTAATTCTTATAGTTTTTATCGGCGTTAGGAAAGAGGGGAGAATGATAACTCCTGTCTCCTGACTCCCTTCTCAAACGCATCTTTACAGTTTTTTAAATTAACTATATCTTTTAGAAATAAAAGAATAGTTAAAAGCAACTTTGCAAATATTGAGCCGATCAGTTGATATTTGAAGAAAAGAACTCTAGCCTGTCAACTTTCATCAGCATAATAATTTTAAATTAAGAAATCATTAAAATCAGTTTATTAATTAGTTAAAATTAAAAGAATAAGGGGAATTAAATTTTTTTCATTTCCTTTGTAAAAACATGTAAAATGATGTTCTGTTGAACACTTATAATAAGGTTTGTAGTTGCGCTTCAGCGCTCTTGAAATTAAGAAAGATCTGAAGCGCAACTACGAGCTTTTTTTTGATTTTTAGTAATAAAAAAGACATGAATAGAGAAGTAATTTAAGAAAAAAAATAACCATTTATCAAGCAAATAACCAGACAAAGAGAAAAAATTGACAATAAAAATTTAGGAATAAAGCTGATACTCATTACTTTACTGTAAATTCGATTAGAAGAAGATTGGAGAGTAGATAGAAGTATGACTAAGCAAAAGCAGCACACCGAATCGAAAATAAATTTGAGCGACTCACAGTATTATTTCAATCGGGATTTGAGTTGGCTAGAGTTCAATAATCGGGTGCTACATGAAGCACTAGATTCCCGAACACCGTTTTTGGAACGTCTGAAGTTTATGGCAATTTTTAGCTCCAACCTGGATGAATTCTTCATGGTACGAGTTTCAACTCTGAAGGAACAGGTAGAAGCACAACTCAACCAATTAACGCCAGATGGACGTACACCTCAGGAACAGTTAGATGCAATTAGCCTTTCGCTCCGCGAAATAGTCAAGCTTCAGCATCATCACTTTGAGCAAGAACTGCGTCCCAAGTTAGCTGAATATGGCGTTGGCATTCTCAATTACAGTGACATCACTCCAGAGGAGCGATCATATCTAGAACACTACTTTGAAGAGCGTGTTTTTCCTGTCCTTACACCCTTAGCAGTTGATACAGGGCATCCATTTCCCTTAATTTCTAACCAAAGTCTCAATTTGGCAGTGGTTGTCAAAGATCCTACAACTATGGTCGAGCGTTTTGCTAGGGTAAAAGTGCCTAGTATTTTACCTCGATTTATTACCTTTCCAAAAGAGTTGCAGCACAACGAGCAGCTAGGGGTTTGGACTGGCGTACCGCTAGAACAAGTCATTGCTCATAATCTGGAGTTGTTATTCCATGGGATGAAAATTCAGGGGTACTACTTCTTCCGAATTAATCGGGATGCCGATTTCCCAGTGCAGGAGGATGAAGCAGATGACTTATTGCTGGCGATCCAACAGGAAATCCGCAAACGTCGTCTCGATGGTTTTGTGGTAAGGTTGGAAATTCAAGCCTCTACTCCTGACGCAATTGTAGAAATGCTGAAGGATGAACTGAAGTTGACAGAAGCAGATGTCTATCGAGTAGAGGGGTTACTAAATTTACAAGATTTAATGTCTTTAATGGCATTACCGCTTCCGGAACTAAAAGATCGGTCATGGAGTGCTGTAATGCATCCTCGCCTGAAATTGATCAACGAACTTAGCACTCAGATATCATTACCGAATGTAGAGGATGGAAAAGATTTTTTCTCGGTGATTCGTACTCAGGACTTAATGGTACATCATCCTTACATCTCCTTCACGGCATCTGTCCAGCAGTTTATTATTCAAGCTGCCGCCGATCCAGATGTATTGACAATAAAAATGACGCTGTACCGTACCTCTTTTGACTCACCTATTGTCACAGCCTTGATGGCAGCAGCAGAAAATGGCAAGCAAGTCGTTGCTTTGGTGGAACTTAAAGCCCGCTTTGATGAGGAAAACAACATTAACTGGGCACGCAAGTTAGAAAATGCGGGTGTGCATGTGGTGTATGGCGTCGTCGGTTTAAAAACTCATACAAAAATTGTTCTGGTGGTACGTCAAGAAGGCGATCGTATTCGTCGCTACGTCCACATTGGCACAGGTAACTACAATCCAAAAACTGCCAGACTTTACACTGACTTGGGGTTGTTGAGTTGCCGAGAAGACTTGGGATATGACTTAACAGATTTGTTTAACTACTTGACAGGGTTCTCCCGACAGCACTCTTATCGCCAACTCTTAGTGGCTCCGGTGAATCTACGCTCGCGCATGACTTTCTTAATTGAGCGTGAGACGGAAAACGCCCAAAAAGGCAAATCTGCTCGGATTATTGCGAAGATGAATTCATTGGTTGATCCGCAAATCATTCAAACTCTGTACGCAGCTTCTCAAGCTGGGGTAAAAATTGACCTAATTATACGCGGTATTTGCTGTCTACGCCCTCAAGTTAAAGGAGTAAGTGAGAATATTCAAGTCATCAGCATTATTGGGCGTTACCTGGAACACTCCCGCATCTTTTACTTTAACAATAACGGACATGAGGAAGTATTCATCGGCAGTGCTGACTGGATGCCTCGTAACTTGGATAAACGTGTGGAAGCAATCACTCCTATAGCAGATCCAAGTCTAGTCAAATACTTGAAAGACATCTTAGATATCATGTTGACAGACAACCGTCAAGCGTGGGATCTGCAATCAGATGGTAGCTACGTCCAACGCCGTCCCGAATCGGACGTAGAACGCAGTTCCCAAAATATTTTGATGGAGATGGCTCTGGCTGGGAATGTGTAATGGTTAACAATTAGCTATTTCCAAGTCTCAATTGCCTCCTCATCACCCTCAGAGAACTCATTTTCTTCATCTGTACTCTTAGCCTGATCTTCTAAAGGGCGAGCTTGCTGTAATTTGTCCAACAGTGACAGCACCTTACTACCACGTTCTATGGAAGGATCTTCAACAAACACCACCTCTGGTGTGCGGCGCAAGCTCATCCTAGCCCCCAGTTCGCTGCGGACATAACGTGTTGCCGACTTTAAGCCTGCCATTGTTTGTGCCTGTGCTTCTTGTGTCCCATAAATGCTGACATAAATCTTGGCATGTTGCAGATCACCAGAAACATCTACATCAGTCACACTGACCATTCCACTACCGACACGATCATCCTTAATACCGTGAAGTAGCATTTGGCTAACTTCCCGTTTTATTAGCTCAGCAACGCGGGAAACGCGGCGACTTGTAGCCATAAAAGTTTCGCCTCCTCACAGGATTGTACTTTACAAATATATCCAACTTGAAAGTAGGGAGTAGGGAAAATCAGGAAGCAATTTCCTTCATTTCCCTTATCTCTATACCTTTCAGTTTCTTCCGCCAGTCTAAATTGTACTGAAGCCAAGCATTGCACGTAAGGTTAGAGAAACGAAGACGATAATGCCGACAAATAAGCTCGATATAGCGATTAAGGTGACTGGGCGTTTAAAAAGCGGTGCTAATGGTACAAATATGTTCAACAACAAACCTAAGAGGATAGTAATTAAGTAGCGGGGGTAGCGAAAGACGTTATCCCAAAATCCATCAAACATCTGATTTTAAGCTGCCTTGTGATAAACTATGCGTTTTCTTAATGTACGTGTTTAGTCTAATTGTAATATAAGTAGGTCGGTACAAATCAACCTAATTAGACATTATCGTCGTTTGTCATTTGTCAACTGTCATTGGTAAGACTTTTATGAGTATTTGCGTTTCAAAACCTATTTGTGTTTATTTTCAACCGCACACTTATAGTCAGCTTACAGCAGTTTTCACATTGATAGACTACATAACTTGTGTAGGCGCAGGTTTGATATTATATCGGATGTACCCAGATATTATCTATATAAAACCCTTACCCACTCCAAAACGAACTGCCTCAACTGTGGTTTATACATCTGAAAATTGCTGTAACTGATTGATAAAAGTAGTGTTGGGAAGACTATGGTGATTACAGAAAAAATAAAACCAGGAACTTATAATCCCTGGTTTATAGCTTCAGTCTTTCAAAAACGAAGTCATAATAATGGACAATCATCTATAGGTAATATTTTTACAACCGGGATAAAGCTTAAAAAAGTTTAGCAATCTTATCTTAATAAAGGAAGATATTGTAGCTCTAGCCTGCCTGAATTTCAGTGTTACCGTTACGGATAGCCCATGCCATTTCTAACAATTGAGTCCAGCGCTTTTGTAACTGTTTGGGAGTACATTTGAGTGCTTTGGCGATCGCTTGATCATTATGCTTTGCTCCTTTGAGTTGCAAAATTTGCTGCTGTTGTTCTGAGAGTTGACTCAAAAAGCTTTCCCACTGTTGAGAGGACAATCCTAGCTTTTGCTCAATACCTGCACCCAACCATTGATGGACTAACTGCCAGTGGTGAGTACGGGAAAATTTTTCCACATGGTATTTAAAACGCTGTTGTAGGTAGTCACGCTGACGGCTCGTTATTCCGAGAATAGAGTCAATTTCTGGCGCTGAGAGATCTTGAAGTTTTAATGTCAAGTAATCCACACAGTCATGTTGTCCTTGATCTTCAAGGTATTTCGTTAATTCTGCGATTACGCGATCGCGTTCGGAATCTTCAGATGGATCAAAGTTAGATTTTGCAATCATTTGCGATCGCACCTGTTGTACAGCCGAGCTACGCTGATAAGATTCTGCATCTTCTGTCTTGGCAGATTCAATCGCCTTTTCAATATCAAGGATTGTTTCTTGAGGTTGACGGCGAGCAAAACCTTGAGCACGTAGTATAATTAGCTGCTGACTTGTAGCACTGGCTAAATTAATCCGGCGCTTGGCATACTGTTCAGTAAAGGCTATGTATTCTGCAAGTTCCAACTGAGTGCGTGGGCTATAATCTTCTGCCAATTCGTTTTCCCGCCTGAAAGCCTTGATAGCTTCAAGGTAAAATGCTTGCAAGAAATCTTCTATCAAGCTGTAACGAGCTTCAAATCCCAACTCTCCGTTTGATAGGGCAACGTATCGGTAAACAATTGCACTAAGATGGCTGTGTAATTCGACGCGCCCTTGTTTTGAACCTAGTTGGTAGTAGCGCAAGCATTTTAGCAGGCGATGCCGTGCTAAGTTAATTTCCCAGGAATTAACTTGCCCGGATTTTTGGATACGGGGACTTTTATCGCAAATACGTTTCACTTCTGTCGCTATACGCTTTGCTATAGCTTGCACGCTCTTAGATGTTGCTTTCACTTGAGGTTGCAATTCCTCATAGAGAAGTTGTGTCAAACCATCAATGCTAGAATGTAATTCTGTGGTGGAATCATAGCTGTTAAAAGCGGGAGTAGAGTTCGGTAGATTGGCGAGCTTAACTTTCATAACTTTTGTTGGGAAGGTATGCACCGTAACATTAGCACTACTGAGGTTTCGCTTGGGTTAACAACAACGGCATTCCCAAACGAGGCACCGCCAGCACTGCTTACTTATATGACTGTAAGCAATCAAAAAAAGTTACAGTGCCGCTGATGTGTCGGTTTTTTTACCAGCAACTTTAAAGCGCGTCACACGTAAGTATCAGTGAGCGTCTAGAATCACTTCAAATCCCTATAGTAGCAACGTTTGCTGCCATCTTATGTTATACCTGCCTCGGTGAGGGAGCAGTATGCCAATTTGAAAACTGGTGTATTCAATTAGGAATCATGAATTATGGATAAGTAGTTATAAATTTATAAACTCCGCACACAGCACACAGCAAACAGAAGACAGAACTCAGAACAAAGAAAAA
>CALMVQ010000371.1:12390-23366 GCA_937873135.1 uncultured Scytonema sp.
GCACTCAGCACTTTTCACTCCGCACTCCGCACTCCGCACTCCGCACTCCGCACTCCGCACCCAGCACTCCGCACTCCGCACCCAGCACCCAGCACCCAGCACCCAGCACTCAGCACTCTTTATACCCATGCAGCGACTTTTTCCCAACCTAAACCCCGCCGCGTGATAATTGGTTCATCTCCTGTCAAATCTAAAATGGTAGAAACTTTATAAGTAGGTTCCTCTCCAGTGTCTACAATCACATCTACCAATTTGTCCAATTTGTCAAACAGTTCTACCTTTGAGAGTTGATGTTCTGACTCCTCCCCAAACAATTCATCATCTGTCTCCTCTTCTGGTGGTAAATGTGCTGAAGTGGAAATAATTGGATTTTTCAAAGCCTTTAATAACGCTAAGCACACTGTGTTATCTGGCACTCTAATGCCAGTCGTTTTGCGCTTGGGATTTTGTACTAGCCGTGGCACTAACTTGGTAGCAGGTAGTAAAAAAGTATAAGCTCCTGGAATCAGGCGCTTCATAAGTCGGTATGCTGGATCGCTGACGTAAGCATATGTTGCTACATCGGAAAGCGATGAACATAAAAATGTTAATGGTTTGTCATTGGCTAGCTGCTTGATTTTTCGTACTTTTTCCACGGCTGACTTTGCGTTTAAATCACACCCGATCGCATAAACTGTATCGGTGGGGTAAAGCATCACTGCGCCACGTTGCAGTACTGCTTGTATCTCCTCTATTCGCCGAACTTGAGGATTATCAGGATGAAGTTGGAAAATTTTTGCCATAAGAGAATAGAGAATGCGTAATGGGTAATAGGAGACTTTCGCAAAGCCAACAATTAACAACTAAAAGTTATGAATAAAATAGCTTATCTTCAATGTCCAACAGGCATTTCTGGTGATATGTGTTTGGGGGCTTTAGTCAGTTTGGGTGTTCCCTTAGAGTATTTGACTGAGAAGCTGAACGGGTTAGGAATTGGGGAGGAATACAAGTTAAGAGTAGAACTTGTTCATCGAAATGCTCAGCAGGCGACGAAAGTTTTTGTAGACTTAATACACCACCATCATCATCACCACAACGATCACCATCATGGACGTCACCTACCAGAAATAGAGCAAATGATTTTACAGGCTAAGTTGCCATCACGGGCAGAAGCTTGGAGTTTAGCAGTATTTCGGCAGCTTGCAATCGCAGAAGGAGCAGTGCATGGGATTGCCCCAGAAAAAGTCCACTTCCATGAGGTAGGTGCTGTTGATGCGATTGTCGATATTGTGGGCACTTGCTTAGGACTGGATTGGTTGGGTATTACTTCAGTCCTTAATAAAAAGCCTAAATCTGATCATGATTCTATTTTACACGAATCTACAGATAATTTTGACCACGAATTGCCCTTGCTCTACTGCTCAGCGCTACCAACTGGTGGGGGAATTGTCAGTGCAGCACATGGTCAAATGGCAGTCCCAGTACCTGCAGTCTTAAAGTTATGGGAAATGCGGGGTTGTCCGGTTTATAGCAACGGTATTGAAAAAGAACTAGTGACACCAACAGGGGCGGCGATCGCGACGACTCTTGCAACCAAATTCGGTTCACCACCCCGCATGACTATTAAACAAGTGGGGTTGGGAGCGGGATCGTCAAATTTACCCATTCCTAATATTTTGCAACTGTGGTTGGGTGAAGCGACGGATGAGGCTGCTAATATTGTCACAGATAAGCTATCTACTTCAACATTCTCCTCTAGTCCCCAAAAGGAAATTATCTCTGTTTTAGAAACTCAAATTGATGATCTGAGTCCACAGGTGATCGGCTACGTATTCCAAGAATTATTTGCTGTCGGTGCTTTGGATGTTTTTACGCAGTCTGTAGGGATGAAAAAGTCACGGCCTGGAATACTCTTAACTACCATTTGCCATCCAGACAATTTGCCTAACTGTGAAGCCGTTTTATTCCGTGAAACTACGACTTTAGGAATTCGCCATTCTCATCAACAACGAGCTATTCTACAACGGGAAATTCAACAAGTAGAGACTAAATATGGCGTAGTTCATGTTAAGGTAGCATGGACTGGAGAAGCAACTGACAGAGTTATAGCAAACGTACAGCCCGAATATGAAGATTGTGTGGAGCTAGCCCAAAAGCACAAAATTCCCTTGCGGGAAATTCAGCAATTGGCGCTCCACAATTGGTATGAAGATAATTCGTAATCCGCAAATAGCAATTCGTAATTAACAAATTAATTACGAATTACGAAACCATTTATTCTATTAGAGATCAGCTTTAAGAGACGCCATTACTTGTATAAGTATCATTTCGTAGCTGAAGATAGGACGTCAACATAAGTTCGTTATGTGGAAATAAACATAACTATCTTAGGAAACGTAGACACACCTGAAACTAAGAAAAATGATAATAACCAACTACCTTTATTTGCGTCTCTACTTAGCGAAATGCTGACTAATCATCAACAGCATCCTTAACTGCGTCACTTGCTTTATCTAAATTGCTTTTGGCGCTTTTTGCTGCTTCATCAGTATTGCTTTTGAAAAGACCCTTAACGTTATCTATGACACTTTTGCCTTTTTGTGTCAAGTCATCACTTGTGTCTTTGACATTATACTTCACATCTTCGCCAGCATTATTGATAGCTCTGTTCACAGATCTACCTGCATCGTCGGCTGTGCGCTGAACACCATACTTGGCATCTTCAGCAGATCTTTGGGTATTTTTCGCAGCACCACTAACAGCGTCTTTGACGTTGTCTTTGATATTTTCAATACCCCTCTTTGTTCCTTTAGCAAAATCTTCAGCAGTATCTTGGGCTTTATCGGCTGTATCTTCAGCACTACGCTGTAAATTATTGCCCAAACCTTCATGTTTGTCATCTACGACGCGGCGAGCGGCTTCTCCAACATTGTTTGTTGCGTCCTGAATATTTCTCTCAGCCTTTTCCTTGAGAAACTCACTTTTGGCTTTTACACTAGTTTCAGCATTCGGCGATCTAGGATCTGTATCACTAAAATTATTCATCCCACTTTCCTTGGGAGAAATAACTTTGTCCCCTTTAGGGCTGTAGACTTCAGAATTAGGCTCTGCTGATTGAGGACCTTTAATTTGACGCGCGGTTCCTGAACTCATAGACGACGAAGGCGTTGTTGCATCAACAGAGCTACAAGCCTGTGTGATGAGCAGAAGAGTTCCCAATAAAAAAACTGTTACAGCCTTCAACGGGCGAAAGCTTCTCAGCCAAGAAATCATTTTGTTCACAGTGTTACTCCTTTCTTTTGTACGATTTGTATTGTTGTGTTGCCATCAGCAATCAGCTACAAAATAAATTTTGTATACATAAATAGTACCATCCAAGACAGTACGAATTTATACAGTTGTAAATTGCTGATAGCTGACGGTTGAATGCTGACTATTTGCTGGTTGCGGGATTTGGTCTGAATTCAGGCATTTTACCTAATTTACTTACCTAAAAAGTCTGAAGCTTCCTCTACAGCCTCTTTCACAGTTCCAACCCGTTCTTTAAGACGAGTACCTACGCCTGAGTCCCGCTGTACCAAACCGCCTTTCTTGGGTTGTTCGGCACTTTCTTCAGTGATGATTGGCAATTCTTTCTCTTTCACCAATCTACCTTGTGGTGTTTCAGCACCAGGGTAAAGCAATTCTGATTCGTTGTTAGCGGCAATCAATAGTTTTGTGTTTATTTGTGGACTGGCTTGCACGGCTAGATTATCTAGATTCACAGCTTGGGCATACTGGCTACCACAAGTAGTGCCGACGATCAGTAATAGCCCTGCCAGGAATACAGTAATAGTTTGGCGCACTCGCAATTCCTTTAAAAAAGCTGTTAAATTCTTCATCTTACCCTCCTTTGTATTTCCGAGAAAGCAAAGTATTTTATTTAAGTTTCGTAAAGTCTGGAAACTCTTAATCTTTGCTTGTTTTGAGTTTGCTGTATCTAGCTACCGACTGTCAAGCATACAAAGGAAAAGAGAAAGTTTCCCTCTAGCGATGGTCACATTACTGCAAACGCTGTTTGGTGTTATCTCTCTAACTTTAGAGAGATAAGTTCCTACAATTGCCTTTTATTTCAATTGCCAAAACTCATTTTTATAATTAATATATGATTATTTAGTTATTAAATAATGCATTTTGATATGAGTTATAAAGGTTATATTGTAAGTGTATTTATTGAAGTTAATCAATGAGAAAAAACATGAGATTTGTAAAGTTATTTGTAATATCTAACAAATGTTTCTACACAAAATATCTCTATAGCCTTACAAATTAACTATTTAGAGCGGTTTCACAAATTGTAACGAAAGATTAAATAGTAAGATGAATTATGAAGCTTATCTTCCGTTGGCTCATTTTGGGTGGCACACTGTTTTTTTTAGCGAAAGCCCTGAAAGATCATTGGCTGGAAGTAACAGCTATCCGTATAGAACCAGCAGAATGGGCAATTATCGCGATCGCCATAGGTGTAACTTTACTAGCACATACTTGGGCAGGCTGGGTATGGACTTGGGTTCTCCGAGATTTAAATCAACCCGTACACTCTCCAGAGTTCATCCAAATTTATCTAAAAACAAATATAGCTAAGTATTTACCAGGTAACATTTGGCATTACTACGGGCGAATTATGGCAGTTAAAGACGTTGGAGCCTCTGCGAGTACGGCGGCCCTGAGTGTACTGCTAGAACCGCTTCTGATGGTAGCTGCAGCTTTGATCGTTGTTCTACTGAGTAGCATCTTTGTCGCAGAAAACACAACTGCAATGGAAGTAGCACAAATTTTAGGTTTGCTAGTCGTACTTTGTGCTATCCATCCCTGGTTTTTGAATCGAGTCCTACGCTTGTTGCAGAGGTTGAAAGTAAAAAAGACGACAAGCCAACAACCTAGCGCTCCAAGCCATATTGAACGCTATCCCTTGCGCCCTTTGTTAGGAGAATTAGGCTTTTTGGGATTGCGTAGTGCTGGGTTTATCATGACTCTGTTTGCCTTGTGTCCGTTGAACTTCAGTGAAATTCCTTTGTTGCTAGAGGCTTTTAGTCTTGCTTGGCTACTGGGAGTGATTGTTCCAGTTCCAGCTGGGTTAGGTGTGTTTGAAGCAACTGCGATCGCACTACTGAACCACCACTATCCTGCAGCGATCGTCATTAGTAGCACTGGTTTGTATCGTTTAGTAAGCATTTTAGCTGAAACTGTCGGTGCTACCACAGCTTGGCTTGATGGAGTCAGGAGTCAGGATACAGGAGTCAGGATACAGGAGAAGGGAGTCAGGACACAGGAGTCAGGAGACGGAAGTTAGTAATTAATAACAATCAACCATCGAGACGCTCTTCACCACATATCGGAGATTTTTCGATGAGCTTAATAATCGCCCCTGACATCTAGACCTCCATAAACATCAATATTAAATGTAAATTGAATATTGATCACATTGTGTTTGTAGTTCGCGGGCAAAGCTCCAAAGGGTGCTGCACGCTTTACAGCATTGAGTGCGGCTTCATCAGTAACCTCAAATCCAGAGGGTTGTGCGATTTCAAGATTGCTCATTTGACCGGACCGATTAATAATAAAGTGCAACACTGTCCGTCGAGAAGTTTGGGTAGCTTCGGGTATCCACTGCCGTCTGATTTGTTCCTGTAGTTGATTTAGGTAAGGAGATATATCATCTGTATCTTGACTGGCATCAACACCTTGAGGACCTTCATTGACGCGGTTGGAATTAGGTATGGCTGCTAGATAATTACTCCCAAAATCACGACTAGACACACTAAGCGGACCGCCTAAACGGCTAGCTGCACCTGATTTTAGAGATTGACGACTTTGAGAGGGCGATGCGCCTGACTTTAGAGATTGACGACCTTGAGAGGGCGATGCGCCTGATTTTAGAGATTGATGACCTTGAGAGGGCGATCGCGAAATAGCCCCAGTCCCCAACTGCGAAGAAGTAGATTTCGCGGCAAGCCTATTCTTGGTTTCCTGACGTCGAGTTAAAGATCCACCAGGTAATGTAGTGGTTGCGACTGCCCTTCGTTGGAGTTTAGATACTGGGGGTGAAGTGGTAGGCGCTACAGCCAATTTCGCCGGTTTAGGGATTGATAGTGTAGTGGTGGGTGGGACTGCCTGTGGTTGGGGTTTAGGTACTGGTGGTGTGTTGGTAGGTGTCAGTGCCGTGCGGAGACGGTCGGGTACTGGCGGCGTAGTGGTGGGTACAACTGATGTTTGTGGCGGTTGAGGTTGTGGTGGTGGAGTGGTGGGTGGGGGTGGTGGTTGGGGGGGAGGCATGTTGGAGTTAGATGGTGATATTTTAAGAGAAGGGGTTTTGTGGATTTGTGGGTGTTTGGAATTACGGATTCGGTTGAGTGATGGATAAAAGGTAGTTCTAGAACTATTCTAGCTACTTAGTACGCGTTCGATTCGAAGGATTTCTCGTTCATCATATATACATACATAGATCCATACGTACATACGTACATACGTACATGATAAAAATGCTTCTGACAAAACAATGGGATGGCTTGGGCTAAAGTACAAGGTTGCTACGTAAGTATGCTATGCGGTACATCATGATAACATGACTACGCTGCAAATGCTAGAATATACACTCGGTGAATGAACTTTTTTTTTCATGATTTCACATCTATTCTGTTCCATTCCATCCTACAGCGAGTGAATTTCGTTATTTCGTGAGGAATGCCTGCCTGCCTGCGTTCATGGTGTTAAAGAAGAGTGTAGAACTACCGGTATTTGGGTCCACGTCGCCGACTGACCGGAAGAATGCTCAAACCCATATTTTGCGGCGAAGCCTAGCATACCATGTTCGTCGCCGAGGCACGGACGTAGATGTGTGAGGGAGAGATTTCATGTCCGAGGATGTGTGCCGCTTCGGGTTGATGGTTTTGCTTGGTTGGGGATGGGTATTGGTGGAGGTGATGCTGGTGAAATTGTCGGATTCGCTTGCCAATGGTGCTGGGCGACTGCACGGTGTCTTCGTCTCGCTGGACGAGTAGTGAGCGGAGTCTCTGTAGCGGGTGATGGGCGGAGGCGCCGCATCTTCTTCGTCAGCTAAGGTGCAAGCGTCCAAAGGCTGATAATGGTGATCAAAGGGGTATGGCTCAAGCGGTGATCGGAGCAGTTGTGGCGGGATTTCAGAGTTGATTATGAGGGAGCAATCCAGAGTGGAGATTTGTTGCTCGATGATTGCCGCGGGGACTCTATCATCCCTCCCTTCATCGTTCCCGGCAAGCCTTCCAATCTCCGCGAAATGGGGGAAATGGTCGGACTTGGATTCACCGTCAGAGATTGGAGGACTGGACGAATTTTGGAGCGATTGGAAAGACGCCGATGTAGTAGTGCCGCATGAGCTGATGGTTGAAAGTGAGTGGCTGCGCCATATCGACGGTGTGATTAGAAAGTCTTGAATATGTTGGGGCGACGCAGGGCTATCAAGGGAAGAGGGGGATGGTTGAACAATGACGGTCCGTCGTTTCTCCAGCCGACTGTTAAGAGGAACCAGGGGGTTTGCAGCTTGGGAGCTATCAGCTTGGGAGCTATGGATCTGCTCTGGAGCATTGACTGTGATTGGCGAAGACTGAGATGTAACAGTCTTCTTTAACCTTTGCTCTTTTGATGCTGGCCGATCCACAATCGAGGAAGGCCGTAGTAACTTGGTAGATGGACCGCCATCAGAACCCGGACACTGAAACAAAGATTCGAGGAATTGCGAAGAGACATTTTGATCAACGAAGGATGAAAAGTTGGTCAGACCGCAGGATTCATAATGCGATAAAACGAATGCATGAGAATATCTGTTGGCCATGATGGTCAAGACAGGTGGGAAAACAAGGCGGACAAAGGGCACAAGCGGAGAATCTCGTCAGAAATCATTAAAGGTTTTCTGTCACCCTCACAGCGTCTGAGAAAAAATTGGGACGACCCCCAAGTGGCAGCATCTTTCGACTCCAAGGGATGGCATTTGGTGGCTTATCGTCACATCAGGAGAAGTAGCACTATATCGCACGAGGTGAGACACATGAAAGTGATATTGCATCACTTTCCTCGCTGACGATAATCAATAACTCCCAATCAAGTGAAAATCTAGCCCATTTCATCAGAGTTTGGCAAGTCAAAGAAGAGGGTGGTCAGTCGCCGACCAGGTATCTCATCTTCTCATTTGCACATAAATCTCCGAACGTGCTAAAGTTATCGTGCAGTGGACGAATTCGGTATTGCCCTAAAGGAAGTGACACGTGATCTGACGTAGCCTCTCATTGCTTCTTCAAGAGCTGAAGGAAAAAGCAACTCCTCTGGTAGAGAATTTCGAAAAATTGCCACAGTGGTTGGGAAACCTAATATAATCGTTCCATCACGTCGTCAAAACTCGGTTGGCAATGTCCGTCCGAACCTGTATCCAATCGTTCGATTTCTTTATTTTGATTGAACCTAGCTTGCAAGTGTGAGATCCTCATACTATGCAATAGAAATGGGTGAATGCTCTTTCAAAAGTTGGGAAGGGCTGCAACATTGAATTGAGGATGTATTTTTACCTACTTGAATTCTTCTAGGAGACCCTCAGCTATGAGGAGCATCAATCTGTAGCCGAGGCAAAAAAATTTTCAAAGGCCATGAACCGTCATCGAGCTGGCGGAAGAAATACCGAGCTACTTGGAAATAGCCTACAGGCTCAAGCAGACACCGCAAGTTCCTTGTAAGCATTCGAAAGCATGTGGTCGTGTATATGAGAATGGTGTGGCGGCACTGTCTAGTTCGGGCTGATCTTTCATTTAGATTCTCTAATGACGATCCCATAATAAACTGTTTCGCATTCCCCACGCGTCAACGTCACGCTTGGGGCTATAAGTTTTCCGAGAATTGCCTTTGCAAGGCAGGCAAAGAAAAAAGTGAAGACATGAGGATGGACAATCTTAGAAGTCGATCCGTCTTGTTCTAAATTGCTAGCGGTGTCAGGATGTCCATCCCTGCAGTCTTAGTTTTTTTACAAGACAGGTCGAGTCCATCAATACTACTAACTTTAACCTGCCAAGCTATCACCGTTCAGATACAACCACTCTTGAAGCTTCTTTGATGAGCCACTAGAAACGATGGGCTGATCATGCGTGGAAAACCCTTGTCGATGTTCATCGTCGGCTCATGCTCAAGGGGGGTAATGACACCTAATAGCTGTCAAACTTGATTAATTATGCAACGTAGCGGGTTCAAGACAGGCAGGACGTTGCAGAGACGGCACAATGGCTAGGTATGGTTGTAAAGAAGATGGAAATGTACGTGGGTGGTAGATCGAACTACGGTAAAATCTAGGGTCTCAGGGTCTCAGGGTCTACAATCCAGGGTCCGAGGGTCCAAAGTGGTTTGCATGAGTTTGTCTAGAGAGTGATCCTTCTTCTATGACGGGTATGGTTACCTTAGTTTCAACTCTCTAGTTTCTCGCGGCACAGGACTGCCAGAATAGCTTCGGTAGCTATAGGCTGGGTATAGCAGGCATTGACAATTAGTAGCTCAGAGGATAGCTTGAAGGGCCGTGCAATCTTCGAGATTCGAAAGCAGCGAGTTCATGCAATGTCGCTGGAAACAAGATCTGAAAGCTGCTAAAGCCTTGTCTTGTGGTTGACTGATAGAATACCACGACGGCGGGCATGTCCCATTCAACTGCTCGCGGCCATTGACGGAGACCAGCATGCCGTGAAGGAGAGACGCCAGCACAGGGATTGGAAGAGCATTCTAGACACCTATAGGATGCCGCCGAGATCAGCTCCACGAAGGATTGTTGAGATTGGCATTTGCAACAAGTGATCTCAGCCACGTGGGATCGTCGACAAGAGGAGCGACGATCGATCACGCATAGCCAAGTCTGACCCTGTTCGCCAATCTTTCCTGACGCACTGAGTCAGTCGTGCAAGGCAAACATGCATCTAAGCCGTTGAACTCCGGTGGTCGTGCGGAGAAGGGTTCCCATCGATGTTGTTCATTGTCCACGGCTCGCAAGCAGTCACGGGAACATTGCACGGTTCTTGCCTGACATGCCTGATTTGCCCACAAGTCTCAGGACGATCACACCATAAGTTGATATCAAATACCCCGCCGCAAAAGGGATGAATCCTGGTGAATAAGGGTGTGTAAAGGAAGTGTTATTGTAATTTGTAATTCCTAAAAATCTGCCGCTCAATCCATCGTTCTCATGACCCATCGCTCTTCTTTCCCAAAAAAAAAATCTCATCATCCATCAAACCCGAAGCTCATTGTCGGGTCGGCAAAGCCGCAATGGAGATCAAGCAATGCAGCGAGTCTTTGACCAGCTCCAAAGCCGTCCATGCAGCGTGTTGCATGGTGGTTAAACGCATGTTTGTGCTTGTTGCGTTGACAATGAGCGCACATCTCAGACCTGCTAGGTCAACAGCAACTGATCAGAAGTCCACTGGGTTTCAAAAAGAGCGGCAACGCGAGACCAACCCATGAAGCTTTGCTTTCGAAGACTACCTCTTTCTATCGCCAAACCACACTCCCATCAAATGTCTTTTTTTTCAGACGACGTTCAAGAAGAAAGGATCCAGATAACGTCTTACCCCTCAGCACATCATATATCTCTATCTTCCACCCGCGAGCGATAATTCCGATAAACCCCCAAGTCACGTGTCGTCAGGCTTAGCTGTTCTGTCTTAGCTCATAAGCATCTCTATGAATAGAACTCATTCGATAAACTGTCGTCAAATAATGGATGACAAACGTTGCAATCGATATTGCGCGAGATAATTCCTAGAAGGCCTCCCTTTTTTTTCCTTTTCTTTCCTCAACATCTACACGTATTATATTCTATCACCACTGCCGCTCCCGACGATCTTGTACTGTTTACCTTCGCACAAGCGTGTCCGACTCTGCCTTCTTGCTATTCCGACCCTATCCACATATTCTCCATCTCTCCTCTCATCCCACCCTCCTCCTCCTCATCCTCC
>CALMVQ010000372.1 GCA_937873135.1 uncultured Scytonema sp.
GGACGCAAGTCAGAAATATTGATAGTAGCCATTGTTTTTTCTCTGAAATGATTAGCTTTGAATGGGATTAGCTGTATATTGCCTCATCCCAATTCAATCTTCTTAAATTGAATCTAGTATTTCAAGTGTTTAACACTTCTTTGACACGCATAACTAAAGGAGTTATGTTTTCAGGATTCAAATATTTTCTATTCAAAAATCAAGTTACTTTAGTCTGACAAATTAAAGTGCAGTGACGCGCTCTCACTACTCAGAATTATGCAATTTTAAACTGAAGCTATGTCTCTGGTCGCAGATGGTACTTGATGCCCTGTCCCAGCACCACCGCTTGAAAAGCCCGACTTCTAACTATTTCCAAGATTATTGTAAAGTTTTGTAACGAGTTGCAGAATTCCTGGACTTTTGACTGCGAGAAGTAAGCGGAGGTTCACAGGGAGTATCCAAACAAACTTCCAGTCCTACAAGTTCTACCAGGAGAAATCGCTGTGGAAAAACAAGGTCTATACTTAACTTCTTTTCAGCGCAAACTGCTGCTGAAGAATCTAGAAGCCGATTTACGCCTAGAATATCGTCGTCGTATTGAAATTATGCTGCTTGCAGATACTGGTCAATCTCAAGCTCAAATCTGTAAAGCCTTGAGGTGTTGTCAAGAGACAGCACGCCACTGGATAGTCATGGCACAGACAGGGCAAGCTCACCACTGGAACGATCGCCCTCTTGGACGCCCCAAAGCTGTTAATGAACAATATCTCGCTCGCTTGAAAGAACTGGCAAATCATAGTCCGCGTGAGTATAGCTATCCATTTGAACGCTGGACAGCGCAATGGTTAAGCAAGCATCTGGCAAAAGAACTGGGGACGAAAGTTAGCAGTTGTCACATTAACCGCTTGCTTAAGGAGATGGGGCTTTCGACTCGACAGAAACGCGAAATCGGCGAGAAAGGAACTGATGGCACAAAGGATTGCAGCATTACTATTCGCGACTTGCAATCAAATTCTCAGCCTGATTTCCTGTGGTCGCTGAATTTTATCAAAGCCAGTAACTAATTCTGCTGTTAAACTTATAACAAGTCATGGTTCAGAAATCATCAGAATTTTCAACTCAACAGCTAAGAGAAAAACTCACTCAAACCTTGGGTCAAGCTCTTTCAGAACAAGAACTTTCACACTGCATCAAACAAATTGAAATTAAAGAGCCAAGTGCAGGTAAACCGTTTTGGCAGACAACAGATGCGACTGTTGGCATCTATATCATCCTGGCGGGTAAAGTCAGACTGCTTAACAGCACTGATAACTTAATCGCTTCCGTAGGAACAGGAGCGTCATTCGGTGAGCTAACCTTATTTTCAGAGGAGCAATTTCAACCTTACTCTGCTAGAGCTTCCGTAAATCTCAAACTCTGCTATATACCGTCCGATTGTTTGCGCTCGCTCATTCGCAAGTATCCCACTATTGGGCAGCACCTTCACTCCTCAGCAGTTCTTTGGGATTTGCTGCTGTTATGTCGCCAGACTCCACATCTGAGCAATGCTCCTTACGAAGGAGTGATGCAAATACTACCATTGCTGGAGCAGCATAACCTACAAATCGGCAAGCTGCCATCTTCTCTACTGAAAGACCAGCAACTTTGGATACTGCACAGAGGGGAACTACAGCACACATCAGGACTGGTGCTCACGGCTGGAAACATTTACGTTTGCTCCCAATTACCCAAAGAACGTGGTTGGCAGGTGACTCAACTAACCCAACTCTACAGTCTGAACGCTTCTCATTGGGAAGCAGCACTCGCAAAAGAGCCGCAACTGGCTGAACTAATTTCCTCTGACACCGCAACATCCGCACGGAGAGCAGGAGAAGAAAACAGAATTCCCCACTCGTACTACGGCACAGAACAGCCCCTACCCACTCCCCACTCTGAAAATCCAAAATCCCCAGAGGGGCGGAAAAAAATCAGTAAAGCTTACTTCCCAAACCCAACTGTAAAAATCGGTCACTTATGGCAACGCGTCACCCGCCGCTATCCGTACTTTCAACAGCAAAGTGCCTCTGACTGCGGTGCAGCCTGCTTGGTGATGGTTAGTCAATACTGGGGTAAGCGTTTCAGCGTCAACCGATTGCGAGATATTGCCAATGTTGACCGCAATGGTGCATCCTTAAGAGGTTTAGCTGCTGCTGCTGAAAGTCTTGGGTTTGCAACTCGACCTGTAAAAGCAAGTCTTGACAAACTCGCACAACAATGCTTACCAGCAATACTCCATTGGGAAGGCAAGCATTACATCGTCGTCTACGAAGTGACACGGAATCATGTTATCGTTGCAGATCCTGCTATTGGTCAGCGTACCCTCTCTCATGCAGACTTGAAAGCGAGTTGGACTGGGTATACTTTGTTACTGCAACCCACAGCCTTACTAAAAGAAACCAAAGAGACTACGACTCCTTTCTGGCAGTTCTTTGAGTTAGCAAAACCTCACTGGCTGGTGTTGCTGGAAGTGTTCATTGCTTCCATCCTGCTTCAGATTTTTGGACTGGTTACACCGCTGTTTACTCAGTTGTTGTTAGACAGAGTGGTTGTGCAGCGCAGTGATGTCACCTTAACGGCTGTAGGGTTGGGCTTGCTCATCTTTAGCCTCTTTCGAGTCGCCATAAATGGACTGCGACAATATCTTTTAGACCATACAGCTAATCGAGTCGATTTAGCACTCATTGTTGGTTTTATTAGCCATACCTTCCGCTTACCCCTGAACTATTTTGAGTCTCGTTACGTGGGAGACATCATTTCCCGTATCCAAGAAAATACGAAGATTCAACGTTTTCTCACAGGTGAAGCACTGTCTATCGTTCTCGATTTACTAACAGTGTTCATTTACTTAGGCTTAATGTTTTGGTACAGTTGGAAAATGGCACTGCTCGTGTTGGTAATTGTACCGCCATTTGTATTGCTGGCGTTAATTGCTACGCCTTTTTTACAGCGTGTCTCACGGGAGATTTTTAGTGCCCATAACGAAGAGACTGGGTATTTGATTCAATCCCTGACTGGCATCCGCACAATCAAATCTATGGCGGTTGAACATTCTGTACGCTGGCATTGGGAGGAACTCTTTGGCAAGGCGATTAAAAAGAATTTTTCTGGGCAGGTTATAGGCAACACGCTCCAGATTTTTAGCTCAACTATCGAAGCAGTAGTAAATACAGGCTTACTGTGGTTTGGAGCGTGGCTGGTAATTCAAAACGAGCTGACTATTGGGCAATTAGTCGCTTTCAATATGTTGCTGGGCAATGTGATTCATCCGTTTCAGCGGCTCATTGTGCTGTGGAATGAGTTGCAGGAAGTGATGATTGCGGTTGAGCGGATCAATGATGTGATTGACGCGGAACCAGAAGAGGACTTGCAACTCCAGTCTCGGCAATCTTTACCACCGATTGGTGGTTACGTTCGCTTTGATAAAGTCACTTTCCGTTATCACCCAGAAAGTGATGTTAATACCCTGGAAAATATCAGTTTTGAAGTGCAACCAGGGCAAATGATAGCGCTTGTGGGGCGCAGTGGTTCTGGGAAGACGACGATTTCCAAGCTGGTATTGGGACTGTATCCGCCCACAGAAGGAAAGATTTTGATTGACGGCTATGATGTCAGCAGCTTGTCATTGCAATCACTACGCCAGCAAATTGGTGTCGTTGACCAAGATACCTTTCTCTTTGGCGGTACGATTCGGGAAAACATTAGTTTAGGACATCCCGAAGCCTCTTTAGAAGAGGTGATAGAAGCAGCCCAACAGGCGGGAGCGCATCAATTTATTAAAGAACTGCCGATGGGCTATGAAACGCAGATTGGAGAGGGGGGAGGAACGCTGTCTGGTGGACAAAGACAACGACTGGCGATCGCCCGCGCCCTTGTAGGAAATCCCCGACTGCTGATATTAGATGAAGCTACCAGCAGTCTTGACGCTGAATCTGAACGCATCATCCAGAATAACCTCAATACAATTCTCCAAGATAGGACAACATTGGTGATTGCCCATCGCCTTTCAACAGTACGCAATGCTGACAAAATTTTGGTGCTAGATAAAGGCGTGTTAGTTGAAAGTGGAACCCACGATGAATTAATGGCTAAGCGTGGTCAATACTTTTACCTTAATCAACAGCAACTTACTGTAGCAATTTGAATAAAAATGTGCATTATTTACTTCTCGTTATTCTCGTTCCCAAGCTGAGCATGGAAACGTACTTCAAGAGGCTCTGCCTTCACTTGCAACAAAACTTCATGTTCTTTGTGAAGCTCTGCCTCATAGTAGTAGTCTGCCAAGGCAACTTTACGGGGTTAATAGCAGCAAGAAAAATCTCTTTCTCCCCCTGCTTCCCCTGCCTCCCCTGCTTGCCTTAACCCAGCAATTTTGGGTTGGTCAAGTAGTACGCATTCCCCGGTAGAGCCAGAGAAGAGAAAAAATTTAAAATCCTGTTAGGTATGACCAACTATGCCAAATCCATTTAGTAGACAAGAACAGTTCAGTCAAAACGGTCACCATTCCAGTAATCAACTGGACTTGAATAACTTCAAAAACATACTGTCATCACGAGAGCCAAAACCCTCTGCACCTCTGGGTGAAGATTGGTCTTTCTTAACCAAAGAACTGATTGATACATTACCACGGGTTTGGACACGCGGATTGCTGTATTGGCTAGTCGTATTTGCTGCAATTGTCTTACCTTGGGCAATGCTATCCAAAGTAGACGAGACAGGTAGCGCCAGAGGACGACTTGAACCTCAAGGCAAAACTCTGAAATTAGATGCACCCGTTACCGGAAAAGTTGCAGCCATTAAGGTGAAAGAAGGTCAAACTGTGCGTTCCGGGCAAATCTTACTAGAATTGGAATCAGTATTAGCTCGCACTGAACTGCAACAAGCTCAGGCAAAGCTTGAGGGTCAACAAAATCGAGTTAATCAGCTTCAGTTAGTCAAAAACCAACTGGAGATGTCTGTGCGTACTCAACAATTGCAAAACCAAGCTCAAGAGTCAGAGCAACTTGCTCTACTTAACCAAATTCGGCAACGACTTAATTCCAGTAAACAAGTCTATGCCCTCGAAAAAGGTCGCATACAGCTAGCGAAGAACGACGTACAACGCCATCGATATCTTTTGCAGCGGGGCGCTATTTCTAAGAGCAAATTAGAAGAGATAGAAAGTGCCATGTTTGAACGCCAACGGCTTTTAGAACAAGCTCAATCAGATATCCAACAGGCTACTACTGAAATTGCTAAACAACAAAGCGCCAATCAACGCATTAGACGCACAGGCGAACTCGCAGTCTTGGAGAGTCAAAAACAACTTAAAGAACTCCAGTCTCAAGTTGTAGATATGCAATCAGAAATTGCTCAAACTAAAAAACAAATTCAGTCTTTGCAATTTCAACTACAACAGCAAACAATTCATGCTCCAATTGACGGCACAATTTTTCAGTTGTCTATCAATAATGCCGGAGCCGTTGTGCAACCAGGGCAGACGGTTACTCAAATTGCACCTAAGGGAGCGCCCCTGATATTTAGAGCACAGATCCCCAGTCAAGAAAGTGGTTTTCTACGTGTAGGAATGCCAGTCAAACTCAAATTTGATGCTTATCCTTTCCAAGATTATGGAGTGGTGCAAGGCACTCTTCGCTGGATTTCACCAGACTCCAAAGTTGTGGAAACTGCTTCTGGTAAGGTAGAAAACTTTGAGTTAGAAATTGCAGTGCAACAGACTTATATCCAAAGTGGAAATAAACGTATCGCCTTAACACCAGGTCAAGCAGCAACTGCTGAGGTCATTGTTCGGCAGCGTCGCGTTGTTGACTTTGTGCTAGATCCGTTTAAAAAGTTGCAAAAAGGTGGTTTGAAACTCTAGAGCAAAGGAAGGGTAAAAGGTAAAACTAAAAAATCTTTGCTCCTTCTTTTGCTTGTTTACTTTTAACTTGCCCCCTTGTTCTTTTGTCAGCCTTTCACAATTCTACTCTAATTAATATATTACTAAGGAGTTATACTATGTCAGAAGCGCTAACTGTTTCCAAGGACGAAATTATTCATCAAATCAAGCTTTACTGCCAAATTCCCTCTGTGATTGAAGGTATTCTTGCGAGCAAGATAATTGCGCGTGCAGCGGGGGAGGCTGGTATTAAAGTGGAGCCGTCAGAACTTCAGCAAGCAGCAGACGGTTTGCGGTTAATGAACAAGCTGACTAGCGCTGATGCTACTTGGGAGTGGCTACAAAAACATAATCTGTCCCTAGACGAGTTTGAAGAATTAGTTTATTCCACCGTCATTTCCTCAAAGTTGGCTCAACATTTGTTCGCCGAGGAAGTTGAACCCTTTTTTGTGGAACACCAGCTTGATTATGCCCAGGTTGTCATGTATGAAGTAATCTTGGATGATTTTGACCTAGCGATGGAACTCTTTTATACAATTACTGAAGGTGAGATAAGTTTTCCTGATGTAGCCCACAAATACATTCAGGGTACTGAAGCTCGTCGCTCTGGAGGATATAAAGGAATACTAAGTCGCACAGATTTAAAACCCGAAATATCAGCCGCTGTATTTGCAGCAACTCCGCCCCAGATTCTTAAACCAATTGTTACCTCTAAGGGAGTCCATTTGATTTTGGTTGAGGAAATCATTCAGCCACAATTAAACGAGATGCTGCGCTCACAAATTCTCTCAAACTTGTTTTCTCAATGGCTAAAGCAACAAGTTGAGCAATTGGAAGTTGAAATTGTTCTTAACTCAAAATAATGAGGCTTTCGGGAACGATACAGCCGTTATCCTCTTGTTCATAACTGCCGCGATTTGCTGAACAGGTTGTGTTGCAAAAACAGTCGGCAAAAGTGCCGTCATATCGAGTTATATCATGTCCGGTTAATTAACCATAATTTTTCTAAACACTGAACCCCTCCCCACAAGAGGGGAGGGGTTCTTCGGTATTAAGGTTATGCTACCGGACATGATGTTACCTGCTTGCCCCACCACTGTCATATTACCCATTCCCCACTTCTTACGACAGCATGGTATAAAGAATTGAACAGTTAAAAACAGTTTAAAATTTGGTCTATGTACGTATTCATCTCGACAAGATTCCTGTTTCCTAACTTCTGATTCTCTGTACTACTCCCTACTCCCGATTCCCTTGCGACCGTGTGGTTCAAGAAGGTATGCGATGTCAGGACCTGAGGGGATGATACCACCCGGATTGAGTGGGAACAGGTTGCCATAATAGTCTTTTTTCACACTTTCCAAGTCGCAGGTGTCAGCAATACCTTGGATCTGATACAAATCGCGTAAGTACGGTCCCAAGTTCTGATAGTCTTGGATTCTACGACGGTTGCACTTAAACAGTCCGTGGTAAGCGGTATCAAAGCGGAATAATGTTGTAAATAGACGGACATCTGCGAGTGTCACAGTGTCTCCGCAAAGGTAGCGACTCGTTGCCAAAGCTGCGTCAATCTCATCGAGAGTGGCAAATAGTTCATCGCAGACTTGATTGTAAGCCTCTTGTGTCTGAGCAAAACCGCAACGATACACGCCGTTGTTGACGCTGTTGTAAATTTTTTCATTCCACCAGTCAATCTTATCTTTGAGTTCCTCTGGATAGAGATTAAGTGTGGGATTTTTGGCGAACTCGTTAAACTCTGAGAGGATGACAATAATCTCTGCACTCTCATTATTGACGATAGTCCTTGTTTCTTTGTCCCATAACACTGGCACTGTAGAACGTCCACTGTACCCAGGTTCGGCTAAATTGTAGAATTCGGCAAGTGTGCGACAACCCTCGTATTGTTCGTTGAATACCCAACCACCTTCAAGCGGAGACGGTGATACGATGGTGACCGAAATTGCTTCCGAGAGTTCTTTGAGCGATCGCACAACCAGGGTACGATGTGCCCAAGGACAACTCATCCCAACTATCAGATTGTATCGTCCAGCTGCTGGTTTATACGGGTTGCCTTCCTGTGTCCCAATAAAGTTACGGAACTGACTACTCGGACGAATATACTCTCCCGATTGATTGCGAGGGGCAATCTTCGACATCATCATGTGCCAAAGAGTCGTCCAGACAAACTTTCCCAGCTTGATGATCATCTTTGGAGGAAGTGATTTCCCCTTCTTCTTTTTACTGGGAATATTTGTCAGATTTTGATCTCCTGCTGGGGAAAAGGTAGATTCAGACATAAGCAATTTTGGGTGGGGAAGAAAGTGAGCAAGACCGAAGGCAACGGATGTGCGCCCCCATCGCCTCAACTCCAGCTTAACGTCACCGAACCAAATCATGCTTGGCTTTCTGGTCGCTGAGGATAATTCGTAATTAAACCTTATCAATAATGCCTCAGCTACACCACTTTGTGCTTTAAGTCAGAGGTGTAGCCAAGGTGATTTTTTTGCTCCAAGATCTCAATTGAACAGCTTAACTCCTTCAGCGGATAGGTCCGTTGTAGTTAACATTGACGATGCCGCTTCTTGAGACAGTCACTACACTCTTAACTGTAGGAGTACGAGAATCAGGACGATGTCCTTTAAAGGTGAATGTCCAAGTACCATGTCCATCGTAGATGTGGGGCGAGCGTTGGGCCGGCCCATACATCGAGTTCTCAGCTCGATAATTTTGTAGCCCGCCATTAGCCTTCTCAGCAGCTTCACGAGCTAAATTTTCGGCCCGTCCAAGGGTAATGAGAGATCTGCTACCGGGAACACGCTGGGCGTGGCTTGGTAGCAAGTTTGTCGTTAAGGCTATCAAGAGAACGGAAGGTACAACAATGATTTGCTTCAGCATGGCTATGATTTTCCACTTATTTTAAAATCTGCGCTCCCAAAAAATTGGGTCGCTGGCTTTATTATTCGGGTATATATACATATAAGTATATATAAAAAAATGAAATAGCGCTCGTCCCTTGTGAAGCTTTTAACCTAGGGAGTGCCAACAGTTTAACTGGGAACCGTTAGAGGTAAACCGTTGTCTTTCGGTTTTAATTGAAGTATAAAAGGAACTGCTTTCTGTACCCATTTAGATATAGGTGTGTAAGCAGCTGCTTCCTCTCCAAAACAGATTTCCAGCATATCAGTATGAATAATCCCTGGATTAAGAGGAATAGCAGCCATGCCAGCAGGCAGTTCCTGCGCCAAGGAACGAGTTAACCCCTCGATTGCCCACTTAGAAGTGCAGTAAGAAGCAACCAGAGGAGAAGTAGAACGTCCCCAACCGGAACTCAAGTTAATAATAATGCCATTTTTCCTTTCTACCATTGCAGGTACAAAGTGGTGAATTATGTGAATAACTCCTTTAATATTGACATCAATCAACTGTGAAATATCTTCAGTTGAAATTTGCCATAATGGCGCTGGCTGATTAATAATTGCTGCATTATTAATTAGCAAATCTGGAGGTTCGTATTCTTTGAGTACACTAGCTGACCAAGCTTTGACTTGTTGCTCATTCGCTACATCTACTGTTGCAAAACTATGAGGTAAACCAAAAGAAGAGCGTAGTTTTTCCACAGCTTCTGTGGAGCGAGCGCAACCAATAACAGTATGCCCCTCCTGAATAAATTGCTCAGTCAGAGCGTAACCTAAACCCCGACTAACACCAGTGATAAGGATCAGCTTACTCATTTTTTAAACCTGTGATTGCTGTGTGATTTGAGTTTGAATGCGTTGAAGAATATGCAGCAAGAATATACCAAAAAAGGTGGTGAGGGCTGTGGCAATCCACAATGAGTCGGCGATACGGCTTAAGTCGTTGCCAAAGGGCATCGCACTGCTGCGATCCATTGCCCAACCACCTAATATGGGACCAATAAAAAAGCCGATCGACCAACATTGATAACTAATACCTACATAAACGCCGCGCAATGATGGGGGCGCTAACTCTGAGACAATGACTGGTGCAAACGGTTTATGAGTGGCGGTGGCGATCGACAAGACACTGAATGCTGCAATCATTCCAATCAAGGGAGATGGCATCAGATGAGTTACCCAAACTAAAAAGAATCCGCCAGTCCAAAACAACATTGAAATCTTGAGAACCTGAACTTTCAACAGTGAAGTCAATATCTGTACAAGCGGTAACTGCAACACTGCACCAATGCCGATATAAAACCAAGTATAAAGGTTTGCAACACTAACTAAGGGTTGTACATTGGTGGAAACGAAGTTTGTAAAATAGAGTGGTAGTGTACTATGAACCAAAGCAATGTACGTTGTAAACAGAACGTTGATCGATACAAACAGTTGTAGTGATCTATCCTTTAATGCTACATCAAATCCTTGTAGTGGATCAGCATCTTCGTTCCCCTCAGGATGAGTATCTGTAACGGCAATTTGAATTAACATCAAAAACACTAAGAAAACCAGCCCAGCAATCAAAAACAGCGTTTGCACCTGTGAGATGCGAGAAAGTAATATGCCCCCGCAGATAATTCCCAGTCCACTACCAAGACTATCTGCCAATACCATAAAGCCAAACGCTTTCGAGCGTTGTTCGCTCTTTGTGACATCGATCACTGCCGCATCTGCCGCCGTCCAATAGCATCCAGAAGCTAATCCCATAATCACATTAGCGACGTAAAGCATTGGTAGATTTGGTAGCACGGCTAACACAATCGCAGCCAGAATTGACAATCCTGCGGAGAATAAGAGTGTTCGTTTGCGACCATACTTGGGAGAGTCTGCTAAGTAGCCACCCAGGAAATGTCCTACAACCCCAGCTAGCGCTCCACTCCCTCTTGCCATCCCAACTGTTGTTGCTTTGAAGCCCAATTGATTGACAAAAATCAGTGGGATGAAAAACAGGATGCTGCCATGTCCTATTTGATACAAAGCACGAACTATCGCCTGTATCCAGACTTGATTACCTGATGGTTGGAGTAACTCGGTTCGAGTCACAATACTTTGATTTTTCACTCTTGTACCTAGAAATTTTTCTGCCAACCTTACTTACAAGCGGTAACGAGGAATGGTAACAAGCCCTTGAGGAAAGCTACCATTAACTGACTCGATTGGGAAGGGTGAACTATCTACCTCGCTTAAAGTCCCATCTGTTGGGTTCACCTTGAAAACATCTATTGCATTACCTTCAACTAAATCCGACAGGAGTCCCACACTGACCTGGAGTACCAGGTTCAGTGTTTGGGAGGAATGTCGGGGGAATTGGTGCGCGTCCTCTGACCATTTTCGTTGCACTGGTAGAAGAGAAAAGTCGGTTATGCTCATGGTCAACGATCACTTCTTGATCATTGTCAGCGAGTAGAAAAGCAACACCACGGTACTCTGTAAACGTGGGATCAGCAATACCCGCACCTCCTGTAGGAAACGGTGAATTGGGTAATGGTGTTAGATTGCCAATCTTGTCTTGCGAAAAGCCAAGAATAGTATTACCATTTTCTGTTGGAATGTTGCTTTCTGTGTAGACAACATTCTCAGAAAAAGATTCCTGTGCTTGTACAAGTCTAAATAGAGATCCGCACATCAGTAGGGAGAAGATAAAACCTGCGCCTAGGAAGCAAACTATCCTAACAACTCGATTTCTGGGAATGAAAGTCATTGTTTTCTCCTAGAGTTCAATGTATTTTTCCTTCCTATATGATTGCGTAAGACGCGGAAATTGAATACAGTATAAGGTTCCAAAACTGATACCTCTCAATTAGCATCTTTGCCTGAAGAGGTGACAAGGTCTGATGGAGAGAAGAAATAAACTGAAAAGCTTTTTCTATAAAGTGTATAGCAATTTATGGTAAACGAAAACTAGTGCAGGCAGGCTGAAATAACTTACCAGTAAATCTTAAACCAAAAGCTTGATATATTAGGATTTCATTATGAGTGCCTTTTGACTTTTTACTTTTGCCTTGTTGCATTAGGTAATATTTTCAACTAGACGTATTTGTGGAAAATATTACCTATGTTTTAGCAAACACACTTAAAAATTCAATTGCGTCTTGCAGAATATCTGTCGTTAAAAATTATAATTAACATTCTGCAATCGATGAAAAAAGTGAGTTTAGATGCGTTAGTTACCACTTTACTAATTTCAATTACATTTGCAAGTATAAGTTCCACAATACAAGGACAATGAATTAAACGCAAAATGCGTATTTTCTATTAAAAGACAGTCGAGGCTTTTTCTTGTAATTTTTTCAACATGTCGAACTCAGGTTAAACTAATTAGAGAACTCACTGCTTCTAAGATACTGTCTATGCAGCTACTTCATACTACCGACAAAGATTTTTCTAGTAGATTCAAAACCCTTGTCAGCGATCGCCGAGAAGCTACAGTTGATGTTAGTGGGACAGTACGCGAGATTCTAGCTGATGTCAAAGTGGGTGGTGATGCCGCCCTCAAGGACTATACTAGCCGCTTTGATCACTACAATCTCCAGTCTTTGCATCTGAGCGAAACCTTTATTGCCGAACACGCGGCACAATGTCCTATTGATGTCAAAGCGGCGCTGGAACTGGCGGCTCTTAGGATTGCAGCTTTCCATCAAAAACAACTACCGCAAGATATTGCCTACACCGATACAGCTGGGGTAAAACTGGGATTAAATTGGATATCTCTGTCTCAAGTGGGAATTTATGTACCAGGAGGACGTGCCAGCTATCCTAGTTCTTTACTGATGAACGCCATACCTGCCAAAATTGTCGGCGTGGAACGAATCGTGATGACAGTACCGATGCCTCGCGGTGAGATTAATTCCGCCGTACTCGCAGCTGCTCAAATTGCAGGTGTCACGGAAATTTACGGTATTGGTGGGGCGCAAGCGATCGCAGCATTAGCCTATGGTACACAAAGTATTGCCCCCGTAGATAAAATTGTTGGTCCTGGTAATGCTTATGTTGCTGAAGCTAAACGTCAAGTATTTGGTACTGTTGGCATTGACAGTATAGCCGGACCTTCAGAAATTTTGGTGGTAGCCGACAGCCAAAATAACCCAAACTGGATTGCCTGGGATTTGCTATCGCAAGCAGAACACGATCCAAGCGCCCAGTCAATTTTGATTACTGATTCGGAAATTTTTGCTCAGCAAGTGATCGCAGAGGTTGAGCAAATTCTCACCAACCTGCCTACCAAAGAAGTCGCCAATGCCAGTTGGCAAAATTATGCAGCCGTGATTCTTGTCAGCGATTTGATAGAAAGTATACCACTACTAAATCAATTAGCTCCAGAACATGTGGAATTGTGCGTTGACAACCCACAAATACTTGCCAATCAAATTAAGTGTGCTGGTAGTGTGTTTCTAGGACGTTATACCCCAGAAGCAGTTGGCGATTACCTAGGAGGCCCCAACCATGTTCTGCCTACTGCACGTTCTGCCCGATTTGCCTCTGGCTTGAGTGTCTACGACTTTCTCAAGCGGATTACCTATTTGGAATGCAATCAACAAGCATTACAGACAATAGGCAAAGCAGCTGTGACTTTAGCACAAGCAGAAGGTTTACCTGCCCATGCAGGTAGTGTATCTGTGCGCCTGCAATCATAAGCTGAATTGACTCTCCCCGCTCGCTCATAGACGGGGATTCTTTCGGTGAAGAACTAGATCTGGAAAACCAGATCTTAATTCTGCCTGCTGTGGTCAAACACAGCCTACCCAGTCTGCTTAAGTCTATGCCTAAGTTTCCGGCTACCTTTGCTAAAATGTTCGCCGCGCCGTTCAGATCAGCGTTCACAAAAAAAACAGCCAACAGTTTTCCACCAGGCTTGAGTACTGTAGCAACTGATTCAACATAATTGGGGCGCTGTTCGGGAGCAATAGCACAAAAACAGGTGTGTTCCCAAACACAATCAAACGAGGAGTCTAACTCTTTAGGTAGGTTAAAGATGTCAGCTATGAGATAGGTTTCGTCACCTACGGTTGGTAAACTTTGGGCAGCAGCGATCGCGCTCGGAGCAAAATCCACTCCTACCACCTGACAACCCTGCTGAGATAGAGCTCGGACATCATGTCCATAGCCACAGCCTACCACGAGAATCTTGCCGCTCAGAGGATGATTGGATAGAAATTCCAACAATCCTGGAGACGGTTCTCCTTTGTCCCAAGGTGTATCTAAAGATTGATAGCGTTGTTCCCAATCAAGTCTCATCCGTGTAATTCCTTGAATAGTTCGATTCTGTATCCCCTGCTTGGATTTGAAAAACCTCGTTTTAGATATTATCTGCCATTCATCGGCCCGAATGATTAGCGATCGCCTACGTCAGGATGGAGTGCCATCGCACCTTAAATTTTATCCATTCTTTCACACATATATCACAAAATTTGTCAATGCCTAAGTCCTCTCCTTGTTGACATTAGCTGATGACCACCCGCTAGTACAACAAGGCAAAAGTAAAAAGTAAAAAGTAAAAAGAAAGAACACTTATTTTATAAGCTTTTTACCTATTTCAGATGGGTGGGTTATTTCCGCCGCTCTGTACTAG
>CALMVQ010000373.1:0-291 GCA_937873135.1 uncultured Scytonema sp.
TTTTTGTCGGTAGATTTTTATGTTTATAAGTTAAAGGGACTGAAACTCTGTATTTTTTATTTTTTTTATATTTGTTTTTGTTGTTGACATGAAGCGAATCCCGGTAACGGGACTGAAACACTTTTATATAGATCAGCACACTACTTCAGATGCTCGTTGACATGAAGCGAATCCCGGTAACGGGACTGAAACAAATAACTAATATATTTAGTAATTGCTTCAATTTTTATTTCAAATTAAGCCAATCCCGCAAAAGGTACAGAAAAAAATAAATGCAAGAATATAAATATG
>CALMVQ010000373.1:301-12334 GCA_937873135.1 uncultured Scytonema sp.
TTTTTGTTTAATTGTAGCCTATCCCGTCACGGGGACTGATACATTAAACTCAGATACTATCCCTAGGCTGTCTCGTCGTTGACATGAAGCGAATCCCGGTAACGGGACTGAAACTCGATAAGCGATCGCGTTCAGATAGAGGGACTGGTTGACATGAAGCGAATCCCGGTAACGGGACTGAAACACGCAAATCGTGGTGACGGGTTTTTGACCATTATTGTTGACATGAAGCGAATCCCGGTAACGGGACTGAAACAACTTTTATTACTACGACTATATTTGGAAAATAATGGTTGACATGAAGCGAATCCCGGTATGGCTTGTCGGTGTTCTGGGTTGGAGGTATATTGCTTGATTAATTTTGTAGCGGCTTCGCAATCAATAGCACAAAAGGTATCGTGAATACTAATTCCCTCTATGTAACGCTGATGGAAATCTTGTTCAAACCGTAAGATCATTAACGCTGGTTCTTTATAAAAGTCGCAGCCCCAAGCCTCTTTTAACTTAGCATTGACTGTATTAGGAGTTGGTAATTGATCGTCTTCAGATTTTTCTCTTAATAATTGTGGAACGCGAGGATCGTTCCAAGATAGAGTTTCTATACGTTTAGACCTAATTCTGTCAAGGCGATATTTGTGCCAGTTGATCTCACCTTCTGGAGTACTGCCATAGGCACAAAGGTACTTAGCGCGTTCCATAAAGTAAATACACACTGGGTAAACAGCACACTCTTTAATCTGATTCAGATGAGCGCTGTGATAAGTCAACAGTAACGGTGGAATTTCTCCAGATTCCCAAATTTCCTGCAATTCACTTTGAATATCATCAACAGCATCTTGCGTGGGACTAGATTCGGGTACGACATAATCAACATACAAAAAGACGCGATGATTATCTTCATCTACGTCTTCTGAAAATTCTTCAGCCAGTAGAGGATATGCGGGATCAAGAAAGCTAAACATACCCAATGCCCCTGCTACATACGCCTGTTTTTCTGGCGTTAAGTTTTTATGGGAATATTCTGCATTACGGAAGATGGGTAGTTCTTCGACTCGGCAATAATATTTGCTTCTGCCAGTTAAGTTATTTACTGTTTGCAAGCAGTTTCGACTGACTAATAAAGCAAAATCGCTCTGTAGTGATTTACGAACTTGGGCAAATAACCGCTCCTCTAAGAGCTTTTCTAGGTCAGAATTCGATAGAGGTATTTGTTTTTGCAGAGAATCTAGCCATTCATCTAAAGGTACTTCCAATTCTAATAACCATTGTCTGGTTATTTTGAGACAAACACAGTTGGGATCTTGATGCTTAAAGATATCTTCTTGCTTCTCATCCTGATGAGTCTCAGTAAAAAAAGCTTTGCGCCAATCAGTGTAGGTAAACCTGTCGCCAAGAGCCGCGTATCCTTTGTCACTATAGAGCCAACGTAATAACGCCCATAACCTAATGGCACGGCTAAGATTGTGGATTTGTTCTAAAGAGCCTTTGGCTAACTGTTGTAACAGCTTTGGATGTGGGAGATTACGAAAGATTACATTCATGTTGGTTAAGTTATTGAAAGTGTGTTAACAAGGTTATCAGGTATCGGAATGGGGTACTTCCGATACTGTGTAATACTAGTGAAGCAATTTAGATAAACAAACAGATACATATACTCTATGAGTACATCTGAGTTTGACAAGTATAAAGTAGACCACCTGTTCTTGCTGATTGGTGAAAATCTGTTACCGAATTATGTGGCGGCAAATCTATTACTCAATAAAGGTAAGAATATATACTTAATACACACAACGGATACAGAAATACAGGCAAAGCGGCTGCAAAACATTCTTTTAAGTGAGCTAAATGGTTTGAAAGCTGTAGAACTGCGATCGCTCAATGATTATGAGTCTGATGCTTATTACATTCAAAAAGAAATTAGCGAAAAGTTAGAAAGCATTAAAAGCGGAAAAATCGGGCTAAATTATACAGGCGGGACAAAAGCGATGTCCGCGCACGCCTACCGAACATTATTTTACGAAGGAATTAAAGATAAAACATACAGGCAGCGTGCAGATATTTTTTTTAGCTATCTCGACGCCCGGAGATTAGAGATGTGCATTGACAGAGAAGATAACGAGCGCATCCGCTTAAAAATAAAACCAGATACATTGCCAGTTAAACTTGTAAAAATATTCCAGCTACATGGTTTGGAGTTGAAGCCAAATCCTACGCAACAAGCACAATTACCAAAATTAGCAACAGAACTTGCCAGTGTCCTGAAGCAAGAGATTAAATCAAAGCAGTGGTTTGATTGGGTATACAATGTTTTTCGCGAGCAAGCGTATCAGCAAAAATCAAACGGTAGGGGAGATTGGAAGTGCAAGACATCTTTGATGAAAGTATCAACATCTCTCGAGAAATTACCACCAGAAATTGTTTTAGCGTTTCAGCAAGAAAACTTTATTACAAGTGACGATCAACTTTCGTTAGAACAAGTCCAAAAAACAGGATTTTTCCAAGATCCCAAACATTTTTGTGAGTGGCTTAATGGTTTATGGCTAGAACATTATGTGTTAGAGCAAGTTCAAAGTATTGCTGAAAAGCAATTGATAAAAGACTATGGAATGAATTTTATAATCCCTCTTATGGGTACTAGAAATGGGTTTCAGTTTGATATCGCGTTTACGCGGGGCTATCAACTTTTTGCTATTTCTTGTACAACGACGAGTGACAGAAGTTTATGCAAGAGTAAGCTTTTTGAAGCATACCTTCGAGCAAGACAAATGGGAGGAGATGAAGCTAGAGTGGCTTTGATTTGTTGCAATCAAGAACCAGATACCCTCAAAGCCGAAATTGTGGCTTCTACTAATGATAAAAAAATTACTGTTTTTGGACGCCAACATCTAACAAAGTTACCTGAAGAAATTGCTAATTGGATTGCTCAAGTTGATCGGGAGGCAAAATGACACAATTTACTGTAACTGTAGTTGATACAACAGGTAAACAGAATTATATCTTCAGCAGCAACCGTCTACGCGAAAATATTGGAGCCTCCTCTTTATTATCTCAATCTACACAAGAATGGGTTGAAGAAACATTAGGAAAATTAGATGTTCCGAAAAAATATCAAGAAGAAGCAATAGAAATCAGTGAACTCAACGCAGAACTAATCTATGCTGTTGGTGGTAATGCACTTCTATTATTTAAGTCACGCGAAATTGCTCTCAGGTTTACTCATATATTGAGTAAGCGAGTTGTGGAAAAAGCTCCAGGAGTTAACCTTTTAGTTGCTCATAAAGACTTTGATTGGGAGCTTAACAATTTATATTCAGAAGTTGAGAATTTGAAGAAATATGAGATAGAACGTCAAAAATCCGAGCGAATTCCTTCTGTCCCTTTATTGGGATTGGGTGTAACTGCTAGTTGTAACTCAACTCAGCTTCCTGCTGTAGATAGCAGTGACAAATATATACAATATAGCGAGGGCGAAGAAGCGGATAGTTATTTGATTTCCACTGAAACTAAACAAAAATTAAAAGCTGTAGCTAAAGCTAATCAAAAACTACAAAATATTTTTGCAGAAGTTGTTGACGGAAACCTTTATCAATTTCCTTACCGAACTGACCATCTTGGTCGTTCTGAGGGCGAATCTAGCTATGCTGCGATAGTTCATGCTGATGGTAATGGTATGGGAAAGCGTTTTCAAAAGTATGGTAAGGAGGCAAAAAATAATCGAGAATATATTCAAAGAATGCGCGATTTTTCTAAAAGTGTTGAGCAAGCTGGTTTAACCGCGCTGAAAGCAGTAGCACAGGCAATTATCAAGTCAATTCAACTAGGAAAAGTTGTAGGTAAACTTGGAGAATTTAATTTAAATGCTAAATATTATCTCCCTTTTCGTCCTTTAGTTTATGGCGGTGATGATATTACTTTTATTTGTGAAGGAAGAATAGGACTAGAATTAGCAGCTTTATTTCTTAAAGTATTTGAAAAACAACCTGTAGCTGATGGTCAACCTTTAACGGCTTGTGCAGGTGTTTGTGTGGTTAAAACTCATTATCCTTTTGTCCGAGCTTATGAAATTAGTGAAAATTTATGTAAAAAAGCCAAGACATTTGTTAAGGACGAGCGAAAAGAATATGGAGTAGATTATTTTTCTGCTATAGATTGGCATTTAGCAGCAAGTGGATTAATCGGTTCTATTTCCGAGATTCGTCAGCGTGAATATCAAGTCAATAATAGCGATAAAGTTTGGACCTTAGCGATGCGTCCTATTCGGTTACAAAACAATAACAGGGAATGGCGTACTTGGGAAGGTTTCACTCAAGTTGTTGAAGAGTTTAAGGAAGGAAAAGACTGGAAAGAACGCCACAACAAAGTTATGGCTCTGCGAGAAGTTTTACGCAAAGGCTCTATTAATGCTACTCAAGAATTTTTACGTGCTTATAAATTGCCACAGCTACCATTATTTCCCGAGTCTAGCGGTCAAAGCGAACAACTAGCTAGAGATGGTTGGAAAGATAGAATTTGTGGCTATTTTGATGCTATTGAAGCTATGGAGTTTTACATTGGACTGGGGGATTAGGTGATTATTTATCAACTGAAAATTAAATTATTAAATGATACGACTTTCGGCAGAGGGGATGGTGTCGCTGGTTTAGTTGATCAGGAAGTTGAGCATGATTCCTGTGGATTTCCTTACTTACGTGGACGCACACTTAAGGGTTTGTTGAGGGAAGAATGTGATAACTTAATTGCAGTTTTACAAAATTCTAATTGTGCATACTGGGAAAATCTTGCTTCCACTCTTTTTGGTACACCTGGCAGTAATCTGGGAACAATAGCAGCAATGCACATAGGGGATGCTTGCTTGCCAGATGATTTACGGGAAGCTGTTGCTTGGCAAATTCAAGATCACAAATTGACGAAGCAAGAAGTTTTAGAATCTCTAACTACTATCCGTCGCCAAACGGCAATTGATTCCCAAACTTCTACTGCAGATGAAGGAAGTTTGCGTTCTTTTAGAGTAGTTATACGCCAACTTGAATTTAAAGCTGATTTACTATTCAAAAATCAACCTAGTGATGACATGTTGTCAATTTTAGCAGTGGGGGTACTAGCACTTCGACATGTAGGAAGTGGACGTAACCGAGGTCGAGGATCTGTACGATGTACGCTGCATAATAATGCGGGAGAAGAAATTACACAACAGTATGTAAGCTTGTTTGGTAAAGTTCGGGAGGCAGTTACGTGAAGATAATTACTTTTTCATTGCATACTCAACAGCCACTGCTTGCTACTTCGTTTAAAGGTGATCCAAATAGTGATGTATCTTATAGTTTTATTCCCGGTAGTATGATTCGGGGTGGACTAATTGGTCGCTACATGCAGCAGCATCAATTATCAGAGCTTGATTTGAGCAAGGATACAGTCAAATACTTATTTTTCGATGCTAAAAGTACGTGCTATCTAAATGCATATTTGCTGAGTCAGCAAGGAAACCGGACGCTACCTGTACCTCGTTCTTGGTTTAAAGACAAGGATGCAGAACTAAGGGATGAATCAACTGAAATAACAGTTTACGATTTTAGTGTGAATAGAGCAGATGAACTAGAAAGTCCCAAGTTTGTTGGTGAAGGTTTTTGGACAACAGAGGGTAGTTGCGTCAGATTCTATAAAGAAAAACGACGCATTAATATTCACAATCAACGTGATCGCAAAAAAGGACGCTCCACTCAAATCAAACGCGATCCTCAAACCAACCAACTCAAGGGTGAAGGAGAAATTTTCCGCTACGAAGCCATTGATGCTGAACAAACGTTTCAAGCCGTAATTTTGTGTACTAGCGAAGAGAATGTAAAATTGCTGAAAGATTTGCTTCAAATATCCCCAGAACTGTGGCTAGGTGGTTCCCAGAGTGCTGGTTATGGACATACAAAAATTTCTGATATAAATTGTCACGATGCTTGGGATGAAGTCAGTATTCCAATTGAAGACCGTATTGATAGCGACAGTTTTACAATTACGCTACTAAGTGACATGATTTTGCGTGATGAATGGGGGCAATACGCCGTAATTCCTCCATCTGCACAGCATCAAGTACCAGCACCAATAACAAAGGAACTGGAAAAAATCTTGTGTGTGAAGCTTCAGCCGCAAATCAGCTTTGCTAGCCACACTTTAATAGGTGGATTTAATCGCAAATGGGGACTTCCTCTGCCTCAAGTCCCAGCATTCGCAGCAGGAAGTGTATTTGTTTTTGAGAATATTTCCTTAGATCCAAAGCAGATTCAACAACTCGAAACTCAAGGCATTGGAGAACGAAGAGTCGAAGGTTTTGGCAGAGTTGTTGTGAATTGGTTAGAAGAAGCAGATTTTCAGGCAAAGCAACCTGATCCAACTAGAAACTCCAGTCAGCCGGCATTAAAACAAGAATCATCACGTAGTTTAGCAGCACAAATGGCTGAAAGGCTTTTGCTCCAAAAGCTAGAACAAGCTTTACAAAAGCAGATGGGGTATCCAGGGATACGAGGTGAAATCACTAACAGTCAACTATCACGCTTGCTATTAGTAGCAAGACAAGCACTAACAACAGGTGATTGTGATTTAGTACTATCACTTTTAAACAATTTACCAGCCAATGCCAGTAGTCAATTTGAAAGAGTAAGAATCGGTACAAATTCTCTGAAGCAAAAGCTCGATGGATGGCTGCGTAACCCTATATCGTGGATTAGCAATCCACAGGATTTAACAGTCAGGGTTGCTGAGATAGAGCGAAGTGTCACAGACGAATTTGCGATAAAAAACAAGCTGGCTGAAAAATACACTCTGCGTCTAATTATGGCAGTTGCTAAAAAGGCAATGAAGGAGGAAATTTAATGAGTAGCGAACGTCTACAAAATCGCAATCAACGCCATATTATCGAACGCATTATAGTAAAAGGCACTTTGGTTTTAGATACCCCAACTTGTTTGGGAAGTGGTGATGCTGATAGCGATACTGATTTAGTTTTGTTACGAGACAGTATAGAAGATAAAGCTTTACTAATGGGTTCTTCTATTGCTGGAGCGCTACGGAATTATTTAAGAGAATATCAAAATGGTTCCGAAAACACAGAAAAATCCCAATTATTTGGTGGACAACGCAGCGATGAAGAAGGTGAGCAAAGTCCCTTAATTGTCAGTGATGCACTCAGCATAGAACATATCAAAGTTGAACTCCGAGATGGGGTCAAAATTAACAGCACTACCAGAACCGCAGAACATGGAGCGAAATATGATTTGGAATTACTAGAAGCTGGGACAAAATTTGACCTTTGCTTTGAATTGCTGATAGAAAATCATCGGGAGCAATTAGTTAGAGAATTAGCGATCGCTCTCCAAGGACTAGAATGTGGTGAAATTCACATCGGAATGAAAAAACGTCGCGGTTTTGGTCGCTGTCATGTCGAAAAATGGCAAGTCTGGCAATTTGACTTGCAAAAATTTGATGAACGGTTAGCTTGGTTAACTTTTGAGCATTGGTCTATAGGGTTATTACCCAATTACCCTACACATGACTCAATTGCAACTGCTCTTAATATTTCTATAAATGAAGAAGATAAGCGCGATCGCCTAACCATCCAAGCCATATTTACACTTGCTAGTCCTCTACTAATTCGCTCCGGGCAAGCTTCAACTGACAAAGCTCCTGATGTCGTTCATCTCAAATCTAAACGTGATGGAGAACTTAAACCAGTGCTATCCGGTACAAGTTTAGCAGGAGTTTTACGCCATCGTGCCGAGCGCATTGTCAATACTCTTGGTAAAAATATCAATATTATTGATGAAATATTCGGTTCAGACATCAGTAAAGATAAAAGCAAAAAAGCAAAAGCAAGTCGTTTAGTTGTAGATGAAAGCGTCATTACAGAAACGACAGACTTAGTACAAAATCGTATTGCTATTGACCGTTTTACTGGTGGTGCTTTGCATGGAGCCTTATTCGAGGAACAGCCTATTTTCGGCAGCGATCAAACAGAATTGAAGCTAAGACTAGAATTACGAGAGCCAGACAATCATGAAATTGGATTACTCCTGTTATTAATTAAAGACTTGTGGACTGGAGATTTACCTGTAGGTGGAACTAGCAGTATTGGCAGAGGAAGGTTGCAGGGAAAAGAAGCGAAAATTACTTTGCGAAAGTTACAGAAAACTACAATCTGGACAATTTCCCAAGCTTCAAAAGATGAACCTTTATCTGTCAATGACGCTGCGTCTTTAGAAAAATTTGTTGCTGCTTTAAATGAGGAGATAGCTGCTTGAATAAACCATTATGTAAGTCTTTAGAAGCTCCAATTAATTTAAATATTTGTGAATGGTTAGAACAGCAGCATGAAGAATATAAATTAAAGTATCTATTGGCACATGCAGAAGATGGGGTAATATGGGGCGAATTTCGGGATAGTCAGTTAGTAACTGCAGATAGTACATTTTCTCATTTGCCTAAATTGCGTTCTTGTACCCTACAACAGTGTCGCGCCTTTGGTGAAAATGCAGAAGTGATGCTTTGGCAAACTGATGAGGGTTTTCAAGCTCGTCTTATCCAAGATGAAAAGGATACATATTCTATTCCCGAACACCAAATTCTTTGGGGGACGAAAGCAGATGAAGTGCGTAACGGCTTTACTTTAGTATCAGATGGTGGGCAGGGTTTGCGTCACGCTGTACCTTTAAAGGACATTGAATTTGACAAAACTCAAAAATTATATCGTCCCTTACGTTTAACTGTTCACCATTATATTGACACTGATGAAGAAACTGGGTTAGCTCGTATTTATCTCAGTCGCCTCGTTAATCTTACTACTAAAAAGGAATGATGAAATGCTACCAAGACATATAGATGATATAGATGATGAATCTGGAAAAAGAAAGGCTCATGCCCCTTACAATTTTGTAGAGTTACCAAATAAGATTCTTGAAGTGAACCCAGAGTTTTTACTTCATCAAAATCGTTATTACTCTAAAAATGAAAATAGATATACAGGTAGATTTGAATGTATATTAACGACTAATTCACCTTTGTATATCCGTTGTGGCTTAACAAGAGAAGAATTTGAATGCGGCACAGAAACCAAAGATTTACCAGATTTCTTCTATACTGAAGCTAAAACTAAAAAACCTGTGCTTCCTGGTAGTAGTTTACGAGGGATGTTACGAAATATAATCGAAATTGTTAGTTTTTCTAAAATTGTCAGGGTATCGGGCAAAAAAGTTTTCTATCGGTCTCTTGGGGATAAATCTATACAAAAAATTTATACCTATAATTTTATTGAAGAATCTGAATTGCCTCATCCCGATAACCCCAGTAAAAAAATTCCCTGTTATCGATCTAAAGTTCATGCTGGGTTCCTACGAAAAAGAATTGATTCTTATGTAATAGAAGTATGTCATTATGGACGTATTGATAGAAATAAGATTCCTTATTTTTCTAATCAACCACGTCCAGCACTTTATCTAGGAAAAAAACCAGGAGCTACACCTAACTGGAAATATCAACATCAATCTATATATGTTGATATCGATGCTGAGGAGGAAAATCATTTTTTTCAACGCCAGGAAACCATAAATAAAAAAAACGGTAAATCACAAGAACGTCATCCTGACATTTTTTTGCAATATCGTAGTGTTAAATCAGCAAGTTTAGAAGCATTATCTGGAATGAAACCAGCTACATTGCTGATAACAGGAGATATGCAAAACAAACATCTAGAGTTTGTGTTCTTGCATGAGATAATTAAAGAATATCCAGTATCTGATGAAGTTATACAAAGTTTTCAAGATGATGGTCAAATAACTAAATGGCAAGAAGATGCTTTTCCTAAAGATAAGCCGAATTATAATTGCCGTCAGAAAGATGGATTTATTCAAGATGGCGAACCAGTCTTTTTCCTGCTTGATGATCGTCAAGAGACAGTACGTTTTATGGGTAGAGCGCAAATGTTCCGCTTACCGTACAATTCATCTCCCTTTGAGCTAATACCAGAGTCATTACGTAATTTATCAGTTATAGATATTGCTGATTCTATTTTTGGTTATCTTGATGGTAAAGGGAAAAAACAAGATCGTGCTGGTCGGATTTTCATTAGCGATGCTAATTGTAGAGGAAGTGACAATATTTGGTGTAAAGAAGATTTGAAAAAGACTTTAACACCCAAAATACTGGCGAGTCCAAAACTGACAACCTTTCAGCATTATTTAGTTCAAAGTAGCACTGATAGAAACCGTCTTAGACACTATTCTTTTGACGGGGAAGAAGAAAAAACCGTTATTCGCGGACATAAACTCTACTGGCATAAGCCAGATGTAAAATGTGAGGATATTCAAGAAACAGATCGGGAAAAAATAGAAAGATCGCGATCGCAATACACGGACATAAAACCCATAAAAGCAGGTGTCTCTTTTAACTTCAACATCCACTTTGAAAATCTCAATAATATAGAACTTGGTGCGTTGCTGTGGGTGTTGAACATAGCTCAAGACGAGCAATATTGTCTTTCATTAGGTATGGGCAAACCTTTGGGAATGGGTGCCGTTAAAATTAGTCACGAGTTGCATCTGAGCGATCGCTCCTCACGGTACTCAAAATTGTTCAATGAAAATCAGTGGTTGACTGGAGAAGAAGACCAAAATGATACCGCTTTAAAACACACCGCTTGCGTGGAAGCATTTGAAGATTATGTGGTGAATAATATTGATGAAAACGACCATCCAGAAGGATGCAAAGCTACAAAGCTTGAAGAAATACCTCGTATCCAAATGCTGTTGGCAATGCTGCGATGCGATAATCCACCAGCCGCAGAAGAGACTCGGTATATGACTATCGAGCCTAATGAGTACAAAGACCGACCTGTTTTACCAACACCTTTGCAAATAAAGAATATTCCTGATAAACGTAGACGTAACTCTTTGCCTAGTAAACCTTCGCTCAGTACACAAGCACATAAAGTGATTGAAAAGCCAAAGACGAAGCCCAAACAACAGGAACAAAATTCGCGAAACGATTCTCACAAAAGGCATTTAGATGAGGGAAATGGTGGTAACTTCGCCACAGCAAGACCGCAAAAACCACCAAAACCCAAGCGTTGAAAACATCAAATTTATCAGAACACTCGTTTTCATCCTTGCGGCTTCAGCCCAAGGATGAAAACGGTTTAAGGTCTTTATGCTTTTAAGGGAAGCCACCCCCGTGCGCGGGTTGGGGGAGGCTATGGTAAATGGACACAATACAGCGTGTTCGAGTGCTTCTTGAGTGCAATGCAATTTGCTAAACTACAAATCAAGGTCGAAAAACTCATTAAGATTCTGTGGGAGTCCATGTGCTAGACGCAGGCTCACTCAAGCGCACAATTACATATAGTTCCTCTCAACCTCGACAAGAGCAGGCAATAGTTTTATGATAGATTCATCTCACCGATTTTTGGCAAGCCAAAGCGGGGGCGAAAACCCAGGGGGGTTTGCCAAATCCAGAACCTTGAAAAATCAATACTTTTAGACTTCAAGTTGTTTGAGTTAACCTATTTGGGGCGATCATTTTTATGGACAAGTGGAGCTTTGGCAAAACACAGTCCCAAACCCATACCCAAAGAGCCTTTCAGTGCGCGGGGTTGAAACGAAGCGAATCCCGGCAACGGGACTGAAACTCCACTTAATTTATGATGTAATTTTTCTTAAATAGTGTTGAAACGAAGCGAATCCCGGCAACGGGACTGAAACCTAACACTGCAGATGTACCTGCATGGGGAATGCAGAGTTGAAACGAAGCGAAGCCCCGCAACGGGACTTAAACGCAAAAATATCGAAACGCAATTGCGATCACTGTGGCAAGGTTGAAACGAAGCGAATCCCGGCAACGGGACTGAAACTCAAAGGTATCAAGCTACCCAGAAAGTATATTACATGTTGAAACGAAGCGAATCCCGGCAACGCGACTAAAACTAATAAATATATTCATTAGTAATAAAAAAAATAAATGGTTGAATCCAATAGAATCCACTAAAAGGCAATTAAACGA